>CAZXOD010000229.1:0-2532 GCA_964642285.1 uncultured Synergistaceae bacterium | reverse complement strand
TCAAGGAAGAACCCCAGGGCCATCGAGCAGCTCTTCGCGGCGGGCATGCTCCACGATATCGGCCGTCTGGCCCTCTTCCGCCACGCGCCCCTTACCATGTCCCGGCTTATCGCCGAGGCCGCCGGACGAAAACTTCCCCTTTACGTCGTCGAGAGAGAGGCTCTGGGCTTCGACCACGGTGAGCTGGGGGGAAGGCTTCTGGAGAGATGGAACTTTCCCCTCTCCCTTTCCGGCCTCATTCTCAACCATCACAAGGAGCGGGATCATCCGAAGAACTGCTCCGCGGCAATCCTGGGGGCGGCGGACGTTCTGGCCTCCGCTGCCGGAGAGGGAAGCAGCGGATCCTGGCATGTCGCACCCCTGTCGGAGGAAGCCTGGAAAATGGCGGACCTGCCCTCCTCAGTGCTGGAGATGACCGTAAGGCAGGCGCGAAGACAGATAAATGAAATTTATAATCTCTTCCAGGGAAGTGAGTAAAATGGAAAAACAGTTCCTCACCCTTGAAAAGCTTCAGGACAAAATCACCTCCATGGAGGAAGAGAGGTGGGCGGTGGCAAACGCCCTGGACGTGGCCCTCAAAATCAACGATATAAGGCCTGACACCGCCGCCGACGACTCCGTGGAATCAATTCTGTCCCACTGCTACAGCCGGACGGCGAAGCTTATCGACCTCAAGGGAGGGGCTTTTTATCTCTTCAGCGGAGAGGACGTGGAGTTCCAGCTCTCCAGCGCAGACAGCCCTGAGTCGGCAGCCAGAATTGAAAAAGAGCTTCCGACCCTCATCGACGACGGCACCATCGCGTGGGTGGTGCAGACAGAGCGGGCCATCACCGTAAGACTGGCCTCCGGGGACGACGCCTTTCTGCACGCCCTCGCCACCCCGGGAAGGACCATGGGGGTCTTCTTCGGGATCCTGAGCGACAAAAAAGAGAATATACTGGATATAAGCTACGCCATTCTTTCCATTTACTTCAGCCAGGTGGCCGGAGTTCTGCAGAACAGAGAGCTCTTCCGCATCATCAGAAACGAAAACAAAAACCTCTCCTCCACCGTGGACGTGCTGCGGCAGACGGAGGTTGAGCTTGTAACGGTGAACAAAACCCTGGAAGAGGTGGTAGGCGAGCGCACCAGGGAGCTTGAGGAGATAAACCGGCGGCTCATGGCCGAGATCGCCGAGAGGAAACGAAAGGAAGAGGCGCTGCTCGAAAGCGAGGAGCTGTCAGCCAGCCTGCTCAACCATTCCCCCAACCCCATTCTGGTGCTTAACCCCGACACCTCGGTAAAATACATGAACTTCTCACTGGAGCAGCTCACCGGCTATTCCCTGGTGGAGGCCATCAACCGAAGGGCGCCCTACCCGTGGTGGAGGGAGGAGGACCTTCACCTTACCTCTGACTACTACGACATGATGGAGTCCAGGGAGCCCTCGAAGCGGGAGCACCTGTTCAAAAAGAAGAACGGCGAGCTTCTGTGGGTCGAGGTAAGCATGACCACCATCTTCGGTAACAACGGCCCCAAATACTCCATAGCCAACTGGGTAGACATCACCGACCGGAAGCTGGCGGAATCGGCAAGGGAGCGGGCCGAGAAGCTCCTAACCGAGACAAACATAAAACTCCGGGACACTATGGACGGAATAGTGGTCTCCATGGCCAAAGTTGTGGAGACCAGGGACCCCTACACCGCCGGTCATCAGGAGCGGGTAGGCAGGCTCGCCATAGCCATCGCCCGCAGGATGAGGCTCTCCGAGGAGCAGGTGCGGGGCGTAGGAGTGGCGGCGGTGCTTCATGATCTTGGCAAAATCGACATCCCCGCCGAAATTCTGAGCAAACCCTCCAGGCTGAAGGACAAAGAGTACAGCCTCATTCAGGACCACTGCATCGCGGGGTACGAAATTCTCAAAAACGTGAACTTCGCCTGGCCCGTGGCGAAGGCGGTGCTCCAGCACCATGAACGCCTTGACGGTTCGGGCTACCCCTATGGAATCCACGGGGACGAGATAATGCTGGAGGCCAGAATCCTGGCCGTAGCCGACGTAGTGGAGGCCATGTCTTCCCACCGGCCCTACCGGGCGGGCCTGGGGCTGAAGCAGGCCCTGGACGAGGTCGTCCGGCTTCGGGGCACGGGCTTTGACGAAAAGGTTGTGGACGCCTGTCTGGCGGTCTTCGAGGGAGGAAACACCCCCTGGGAGTGATTCCTTAAGAAGTCGCTCAGCTTCTTTTGAGCTTGCCGGGACCCAACTATCGGGACCCGGCAAGCTCATTTTATGTGTGCACTTTTACCGGAATGCCCTTGTGACGCACAAAAACCACTCTGATTCCGCAGACCCCGCCACGCCGAATCCCTCCGGCGCGTCCTCTTTTCCGTCCGGAATTCGGAGGGGAGCCATCTGTGAGAACAGGGCGTCCCGCTGGTGAAGCCCGGGAACAGGATTAGCAATCAGATAATTGCTATTCGACGTATTATTCGATAATTGCGCGTGCATTCCTTTCGCTTAGGGTGTAATATTCAAACTGAGCACGGAAGGAGGGG
>CAZXOD010000228.1:0-2547 GCA_964642285.1 uncultured Synergistaceae bacterium | reverse complement strand
TGATCCAGATCTTTAGTGATAACGCCGGCAAGTTCGGCGATCTTTTTAGCTGCCTCGTTGCTCTCCTCCGCAAGCTTACGGACTTCCTCGGCTACTACGGCGAAGCCCCTTCCCGCCTCGCCTGCCCTGGCGGCCTCGATGGCGGCGTTAAGGGCCAGGAGGTTGGTCTGGTCGGCAATGCCCCCTATCTGGGTGACGAAGCTCTGTATCTCTCTGGCGCTGTCCCCCAGCTTTTTAATTTCCTCGGCGGCTGCGCCCGATTCTTTCGCCACGCCCGCCACGCTTTCCACGACCTTTTTGACCGCTCTTGTGCCCTCGTCTCCCGCGGCTCTGGCCGTCTCTACCTCGCTTGCCATCTCCGTGCTCTTCTGGGCGGATGACTGGGCGCCGCTCGCAACTTCTTCCACGGAGGCGGTGATCTCTTCGCTGGCTGCCGCCAGGTTCTCCATCTGGGACGAGACGTCGTCTACCCCGGCTCTGGACTCCTCCACCCCAGCGTTTGACTCTTCGGCTAGCGCTGAGAACTCTTCGGCGTTGCCGCCCAGACGGCGGGAGGCGTCGTTAATAGCCTCCATGACCTCCCGGAGCTTTTCGCCCATGCGGGTCAGCGCCAGGGCCACCGTGGTAATCTCATCCCGACCCGAGGCGTCAAAATTCGCCGTGAGATCTCCTTCGGCAAACATTTCCACCTGCCTGGTTAGGCCGCTAAGGGCCCTGGCCACAGAAAGAGCTATAATCACGCCAAGGAAAACGCCCAACGCGACGGAGATTACGGCCAGGGTGATCAGCAGCTTTATGCTGGTCGCTATTACTTCGGCGTTTTCCCGATTTGTCCTCTCGCTCCAGTCAATGGCAAAGGAGGCCAGGTCTCTCTGGGCATCCTGCAGATTGTCCAGGGGTTTTTCCGCCCTCTGGTCAAAAGCTTCGAAGGCCTCTTTATTCTGGTTTTTAAGGGCGAGTTCAATCACTTCCCCGCTGGCCGCTCTGAATTCAGCCAGATATTTATCCACATCGGCCAGACGCTTTATCTCCCGCTCCTCTAGATCGATTTTTCGATAATTCCTAAGGTTTTCGTCGTTAATTTTCCTTCTTTCGACGATCTGGTCGTTAAGCGCCCTCTTTTCCGCCTCGTCGGTGGTCAGCATCATCATCAGCAGATTCGATCTTATTCTGTTGACATTTGTACGGACGTCGTTAAGCCACTGCACGGGCAGCACGCCGCTGTCATACATATCCGCCAGATCGGCCTGAGCGGCCACAAGCCGGGCATAGCCAAGGAGAGACGCCGTTGCGGTAAAAAGACAGAGAACCGCCACCAGTATGATAAGACGGAGGCGGATGGAGATGTTGCGGAAGAATCTGAGCATGAACAACTCACTCCTTATTCGAATATTTTGGACTGAAAGGAAATTTGTCCATAAATAAATATACCATAATTGAGCGGTGAGAGTTGAAGCGGATTTACGCGCATTTGGCGGCCAACGCCGGGATTTGAAAAACAACTTGACGGAGCAGCCCCCTATTGTCTATTCTTTAGCCGTATTTCCATTGCGGAAAGGAGAAAATACCCCATGAAAAACGTGCTGAACCGTATAGGCGAGCTTGGAATTGTGCCGGTAGTAAGGCTGGACAGGCCGGAGGACGCCCTGCCCCTGGGAAAGGCCCTGCTTGAGGGAGACCTGCCCATCGCGGAGGTGACCTTCCGGACCGACGCCGCGGAGGAATCAATAAAAATACTGTCGGGGGAGCTTCCCGAAATTCTGGTGGGAGCGGGGACGGTACTCACCAGAGATCAGGTTGAAAAGGCGGTGGCCGCCGGGGCAAAGTTCATCGTGACGCCGGGCTTCAACCCCTCGGTGGTGGACTACTGCGTGGAGAACGCTATCCCCGTAACGCCTGGGATAAACAGCCCCTCCCAGATAGAGATGGCCCTGGAGCGAGGCCTTGATACGGTAAAGTTCTTCCCCGCCGAACAGTCCGGCGGCCTTGCCATGCTGAAGGCCATGAGCGCCCCCTACGGCTCGGTAAAGTTTATCCCCACCGGGGGCGTAGACGCCAAAAATATGCTCTCATACCTGGCTTTCGATAAAATTCTTGCGGTGGGGGGAAGCTGGATGGTGAAGCCGGAATTCGCCGCCTCGGGACGGTTCGACGAAATCGCCCGGCTTGCCCGGGAGGCGGTCTATACCATGCACGGCTTCGAGCTGGGGCATCTGGGCATTAACTGCGCCGATGATAAAGAGGCCTCCGGGGAGGCCGCTAAAATAGCGTCCCTTTTCGGCCTGACGGTTAAGGACGGAAACAGCTCCGTATTTGCCGGGAAGCTCTTTGAATTCATGAAATCTCCCTATCTAGGGGAGAATGGGCATGTAGCCATCTCCTGCAACAACGTGGACAGGGCCCTTGCCTTTCTTAAATCAAAGGGCGTAGCCTCCCTGCCGGAGACGGAGCGCAAAAAGGACGGTAAGACTGCCGCAATCTACCTGGACCTCCACGCCGGCGGGTTTATTTTCCATCTGCTGCAAAAATAAAAGGCAGAGGTGTCGT
>CAZXOD010000227.1:0-2554 GCA_964642285.1 uncultured Synergistaceae bacterium | reverse complement strand
CCGAAGGCACGTACTGGCCAAAGGTGAGGTTGTTGAAAAATTTCATTTTTTGCTCCTGAAAAGCGCTTTTTTGATTTCTCGCCAGTCCCATGCGATGGGGACGTTTTTGCCCCGCTGCCTCAGAAGTACCGACAGGGCGGCGATGTCGGGCAGACGAAGGCCCGGAACGGGGTTCTCGCCAAGGCGGGCAAGCACCTCTCGGGGAGTACCCGAAGCGGCCTGTCTGCCTCCGTCAAGCACAAGGATGGCGTCGCTTCTGGACAGGGCTATGTCCAGGTCGTGGGTGATGAGAAGGATGCCCATTCCCTTTCCCTTCAGTCGTGAGAGAAGCTCGGTGAGCTCCCTCCTGGAGAAAGAGTCAAGGCCCGCCGTGGGTTCGTCCAGTACCAGGTAGTCCGGCTCCGACGACAGCACCGAGGCGATGGCAACTTTCCGTTTTTCTCCCCCAGAAAGCTGAAAGGGGCTTCTTTCAAGGAGGTTTTCGTCCAGGCCGGCGGCGGCGACGGCCTCATGAACCCGGCCCTTCACTTCACTCTCCGGCACGCCCCAGTTCCGGGGGGCAAAGGCTATTTCTTCATAGACCGTCTCGGCGAAGAGCTGCTGTTCGGGGTACTGAAAGACGAGGCCCACCTTCCGGCGGATCTCCCTGAGGTCGGGACTTTTTTCCCGGAGGACCATGCCGTCGACGGCCGCCTCCCCCTCCATGGGCAGAATGATGCCGTTAAGGTGCTGGGCCAGGGTGGATTTGCCGCTTCCCGTATGCCCCGCTATGGACAGCCAGGTTCCCCTGGAAAATGTGAAGGATATATCATGAAGGGACCTGGTCTCCAGAGGAGTGCCCGGGTGATAGGTGTGCCCAAGGTTCTGCACTATTATCGACATAGGGCGTCCGCCATGGCTGTTACGGTGGGTACAGGGGGTACGGGCCTGCCCTCGCCCCTCATATCCCTCCAGAGGGAGAAGAGGGGAGGAACGTCGATGCCCCAGTCCCGGAAGGGGAGGTCCGACAGAAAAAGCCCGGAGACGGGGCCGTCCCAGGCGATACGCCCCTCGTGAAGGATCACCGCCCGGTCGCAGCCGGTAATCTCCTCAAGGCGATGTGTAATGTAGACGATGGTCTTTCCATCCCGGTGCAGTTTTTCCAAAACATCAAGCAGCTCGCCCCTTCCTTCGGGGTCGAGCATGGCGGTGGGTTCGTCCAGGACCAGGCACGGAGTATCCATGGCCAGAGCCCCAGCCACGGCCAGGCGCTGCTTCTCTCCTCCCGACAGGGTATAGGTGGGTTTTTTGCGCTTTTCCAGCAGCCCCGCGTCGGCAAGGGCCTTTTCCACCCGGCGGCCTATCTCGGCCGACGGCGCGCCCTGATTTTCCGGACCGAAGGCTGTATCTTCCTCCACTACCGTTCCGACGATCTGGTTCTCGGGGTTCTGGAATACCATGGCTACATTGCTCCTTATGGCGTAAGCGTTTTTTTCGTCCCTGGTATTAAGGCCGTAGACAATGCAGTCGCCCTGCGAGGGTACCAGCAGGGCGTTGAGATGTTTTGCCAGGGTGGATTTGCCCGATCCGTTTGCGCCCAGAAGCGCCACCCACTCCCCTTCGCGGATTGAAAGGGAAACGCCCCGAAGGGCGGGGCGGTGTAGGTTCTTATCTCCGGCCGCTTCTCCGGGATAGACGTAAGTCAGATCCCGGAGTTCGCATACCGTTTTACGGGACATGATCAGTCGACCAGCGCTATTACCGCCATAGGCGCGCCGTCGCCCCGACGGCAGCCTGTTTTGATTATGCGGGTGTAGCCGCCCGGACGATGTTCGTACCGCTTGGCAAGGTCGTCAAAAAGTTTAATTGCCGCTTCCTTGTGAGCCATCTTCGATCTGACCATGCGTCTGTCATGGATCGTGCCGCCCTTGGCCCGGGTGATGAGTCTTTCCGCAAATCTGCGGAGCTCCTTTGCCCGGGTGACGGTGGTAGTGATGTTCTCTTCGAGGAAAAGGCAGGCCGCCATGTTGGAGAGCATGGCCATTCTGTGGCTGCCATACCGCCCGAGGGTGCGGCTATCCATACGGTGTCTCATGGAACTGAATCCTCCTTAGGTGACTTTGTATCGCTCTTGTCGCTGTAAAAAGTTACCCCATATTTCTCCATTTTGTCCTCGATCTCCTTGAGGGAGATCTTGCCCAGATTGCGGATTTTAAGCAGGTCCTCCCGGGTCTTGCTCCGGAGGTCTCCTATGGTCTGTATCCCGCCCCTGAGGAGGCTGTTTTCGCTGCGGATGGAGAGTTCGAGATCCCTGACGGGCCTGCTGTTAAGGCTGTCGTCCTCGTCCTCCGCGGGGTGAGCGCCGGCGGGGTCATGGTCTTCGCCCGAATCCCCTTCCTGGTCCGGCCTGTCGTCGGGCTTCTTTTTCTCCATGTCCTTCACGAAGTTTTCAAAGAAGCCCCGAAGGATGTTTGAAGCTTCGCAGACCGCCGACTCGGGAGACTGGACGCCGTTGGTCCATACATCAAGGACGAGCCTTTCGTAGTCTATGCGCTGTCCCACCCGCGCCGCCTCT
>CAZXOD010000226.1:0-2556 GCA_964642285.1 uncultured Synergistaceae bacterium | reverse complement strand
GCGGCACAAGGACGGCTCCATGGAGCTGGTGAAGAAGATCCTGGACTGGCTTAACGCCGGGCTTGACGTGGTGGAAAACGCGGCGGGGTAAGGTGGGACAATAGTTTACGGGCCCTGTATGCAGGGCCCGTTTTTTATTGACAGCGTCATTTCTTTCTTGCCGCCCTTGGGCAGTCCTACTCGGGAGCCACATACCTGTTCAGGATTATCCTTCCGGGGGCAACGAGCTTACCGCCCCTGTTGATGACGAGGCGGGCCGTCAGGCTTTCCGCCGCCGGGTTGTGGAGGGTGAACTCCAGTCCATCCCCTCTCTTTATGAGAGCGCCGACGGAGTAGTATTCGGGGTAGAAGTTCCCCTCGTCATCCACGTGCCAAACGGACTGCTCGTTCCACTCCGCGGGGAAATCAAGGTGCAGAGTACCCTCCGGCGTCACAAGGGCCACGACGCCCAGGGCCTTTTTCCCCTGTACCTCGAACTCCATGGCGTAGATTTCCGCCTCGAAGTCCTTCCCCCGGGCGATGATATAGATGTCCTTCAGGGGACGGCCATACTTTTTCTCGAACAGGGCAGCCGCATCCTTGCTCCCCTTTTCTGTCTTTCTCGTCAGGCGGAGGGCTTCCGCGCCCTCAAGATACTTCTCGTCCGCTATAAGGGCCTCCGCTCCGCCCCAGGCATCTGTCGGAACGGGCAGGGGGCCTTCCTTTACCCGGTAGACCAGGCCGCCCATTTTATCGAAGTTTAGGTCCAGCTCCCGTCCGTTCCATTCCGGGTGGGCCTTCCTGCTCTCCTCAAATTCAATTTTGTACAGGCCGTCTTCAAAAACACACCTGGTGTACTGATCCGCGACCTTTCTGAAGAGAGAGTCCTCGTCGCCGCCTGAAATAATCAGCCGCCCGCCCTTCGGATCGGCCATGGCAAACCTTGGGGGGAGCCTGCCTGCGGCCAGAAACTGCCCGTAGATCCACCCCTGCGAACCGTCTTCCGACATCACCCTGTACCAGGGATGTTTCTCACCGTCTTTCAGGGGCGCCTTTTCAAGGATTTCCAGCAACTCTCCCCCGGGAAACTGCATAACGGCCTCTGAGGAGGCGGAGGGCTTTGATCTCAGGTTGACGTTGACTCCCTCTACATATCCCGTTAAGGGACTCTCCGCCGCCGAGGAAACGGCGACAGAGATCAGCATCAGGACGGTCAGGGCGAAAATAAGTTTTTTAGACACGGGGCAGTTTTGCATCATTACTCTACCTGCCAAGATCCCTGAATTTCTTCAGATACTCCTTCATCTCTCTGCTGTAGCTTTCCATAGCCTTCAACATGGAGTTCTCCTTGCTTCCCCGGCTGTTGATGTAGGTCCCGTACTGATTTCTGGAAAGGTCCCTGATGTCGGAGGACTCATAGAACTTTACAAAGGAGTTGTAGACGTCCTTTGCCCCCTTGAGCTCCTCGTAGTGGTGCTTGTAGAGCATGATCTCCAGGTCCGCAGCGTCTATCATGGCCTCCCTGAGGCCGAAGGGGAGGAGGAATTTAGTGTCGCTGTTCCCCTGAATGGCGCTCTTCACCCTCTGCCCCTGATTCCCGCAGCGGTTGTTGTACTCTTCGGCGGCGCGCATGACCCTGACGTAATCGTTAAGGATTTTGGGGAACTCCTTAAGCATCCCATCCACGTACCTGTCCATCATTTCAAGGTCCTTTTTAGTATTGTACTCAAGATCCAGATAGTCGTTTAGCCAGGGCAGCCTGTAGATGTTGTTGAGCTTCAGCTTTTCCATTTCATTCCGCCGGGGCGGCCATTTCATGATCTTCTTAATGAACAGCTCCTTGATCTTGCTGTTGGAGCTCAGCGCCTGGGGGCCCGGCTGGGAGATGCGGTTGCGGAGGTCGTCGTAGTCGTGCTTGACCTCCTTAATGGCTCCTGCGCCCTGCCGCTGGTTGTTGCCCATGCCCTTAAACTTTTTCTCGTGTTTGCCCCAGAACTCCAGGGCGTCGTAAAGAACTACCTTTTTGGACCTGAAGGGCTCACTCATGACCTCCTCGGATTTTATGAAGAAGTCCATGCGGGTGATTATCATGTTGTCATATAGTTTGATAAATTCCTCCAGACCCGTCTCCCTGGAGCCTTTAAGGCTTTGGAAGGATGACATGTGCGATAAAAGTATGGGCGTGTAGCTCTTTGCATCCGAGAAGAAGCGGGCAATGGGGGTGTTCTTGCCTATGGTGTAGGCAAGGTTGTTCCTGAAGACTTCCGTGTTTTTCTTTACCGCCTCCCGGGCCTCCTCGGAGAACTTGCCGAAGGCGCCTTCTCTGATGTATTCGGCCACCGCCAGGGCGCCCGAGGCAAATGCCGCGATCAGGAGTACGGCTACAGCAAGAATTATCAAAGTTCTTTTGCGAATTTTCATTATTGTCGTCTCCTTTCCACGTCCGGCCTCCCGGGCCGGGAATTTTTTTGCGTTAGGGCCGCTTAAACAGCCGCAGGGCTGTCCGCGCCCTTCTTTCCCCGTCCCTTCATGTAGAGCAGGGCTAAAATAGCAACCACCGCTGCGATAAGGCCTCCG
>CAZXOD010000225.1:0-2569 GCA_964642285.1 uncultured Synergistaceae bacterium | reverse complement strand
TGGTAGTCATGATTATCTTCGCTTACGATGTTATTGGTGCCAGTTGTCGATGTACCCGGGTTTTTGTCCTTCCCGTAATACGTCCATGTTTTATAGGGTTTCGTTCCGTCTCCGTAAGTGGAGTTGTCGTTGTCCATCTGGAAAGTCATGGAGCCGCTGGTGTCGATAAGCAGCAGCACATTGGGCTCCACTATAAGAGAGAAGCCCTCGGGGGGCGATTTCAGGGCCGAAAAAACGCTGTACTGTTTTTCAAAAGCGGCATTGACCGGGGCCGTAATAAGGGTGGCTAATAAAACGCCCATAACCGCGATAATTATAAATTTAGCGCTTCTGTCTTTCGGTTCTCTCATACTTGGTCACCTCCGGTTTACTCTACTATTTTTTCTTAAGGCTTGATTGAAACGGCCTGTTCAACGTATTTTGAAATGCCGCTCTTAATATCCGTGGCCTCCGCCCTTACCAGATAGACGTTCCAAAGTTTCTTTTCGGGGGAGCCTGCGCCGAGATTGCCCTCGCTGTCGTTCGAGCTTGCGTAAGAAGTTCCGGCCTTAATGCTTGTTTTATCCGAAGTAATATACATCCTCGGGGGCATACCCCGTTCGAATTCGAGGGTTGACGCCGGGTCGTAGGAAAGGTCGTAAATGCGAACCTCCACCTTCAGATCTCCCATAATAAATTCAAACGTCGGATTGGGCGCTGAATTGCCGTCTTTTACAAGCAGTTCCTTAAAGTTTTCGTCGGCAGTCAGACTGCTTATAGCCCCCGACGCCTCATGAGAGGGCGTTATGCCAGAATCCACTTTTTCGTAAATCCACTGTTTCCCCCGCTCCACTCCCGCAAGGGCGGCGTTGAGGCGGGCCTCGTCGTGGATCTTCATCTCTGTGGTGGTCTTCATGTTCTCAATTAAGTAAAGGGATACGCCCACCAGGCCTCCCGTCACCAGCAGCACTATCAGGGTGAGGGGCAGGGCCATGGCTTTTTTCCTATTTTTATGCGCCGGAATTCTCAATTTCTTATCCTCCAGCTTCTGGTTACGGTGGCGTAGCGGTAGTACATGTCCGTGGGCTTGTCGCCGTCCCAGCCCGGAATTTCGCTCTGGTATTCTTTGTTGCGCCTTTCTGAGCCTCTTGCCAGAAAGGTTACCTTAAGAACCCGGTCTGCGCCGAACTCAAACCGCGCGTCTACTATCCCCTCCGTTATGGGGTCTCCCGCAATATCGGGGTTGTCCGACAGGTGGGCGGCGTAGAGGACGGGAATGCCATTAGTTTCAATCACTTTAATCTTAACCGCCCTGACGTAGTGCATCTCATCGAAGGCGTTAATTTTTCCCGGCTCTCTTGTCGCCAGCGTAATAATTTTTGAGTTTCCCGGGTCCACCCGTGTGACGAACATGGGGTAAGAGCTTCCCGGAAAGGCCACCCAGTTTTTAAGGGATTCGTCCAGAACAAGCTTTGTCCCGTCGATTTCTTCGCTCAGCAGGACGTTTGTGCCGGCGGAGCTCACTTCAAAATCATCTTCCACTCCCGTCCCGGAGGGCGTGGCGTAAACCAGCCAAAGCTCTGTGCCCTTAACCTCTTCCTTCTCGTCGGTGACCTCCGGGGTAACCGCCTTCCCTTCCTTAGCCACCTGCACTGTGGTTGTGAAACGGTTTTCTGCGGCCGCTGTGCCGGGCAGAAGGGCGTTGGCCTTTTTTATTGACCCGTGGTCGTCAAAGGCGTTCTGAAACGCCGTTTTAGTGTTAGGTATCCCCAACGCCGCCGCGGATATGTAGGGCTGGATGGCGGCCAGGGCGTTCTGGCCGTTCTGCTTTGCCTCGGTGATGTCCTGGTGAAACTGGTAGCTCTCGAACACCGAGTAAAAGAGAGTTATCACGGCGCCCATTACCAGGCCCATAATGGCTACGGATATAAGTATTTCAGCCAGGGTAAAACCCCTGCGGATTTTCTTTTTCATATCGGCCATGCCCCCTTACTTTACTGCCGTCCTGCTGGAGTCGCGGCTGAGGTCCCGCTCCAGGCGCACGGTGGACTGGCCTGTAATGCCCCCCCAGGACACTTCCACCACCGCCTTATTTTTGGCAAAGGTCCTGTCGAAGGAGACAGTGTAGGCTTCCACTATGTCGGTGGAGGTTATGTCGCCCTCTTTGGATTCTCTGGCCTCCAAAATGTCGAGGCGGTCGTGGGCGATGGCGAGGGCCCGCTCCCGCTGGATGGTCTGGAGGGCCAGTTTGGAGGACATGATGGGGACCAGGGCCATGGCGAGTAGTGCTATGGCCAGGATTAGGAGGGCTATGATGCTCTCGGCCAGCGCGAAGCCCTTTCTTTTTTGGGGTTTGAAGGGTTTTCTGTTCTTTTTCACTCTCTGTCCCTTCTTTCCGAAGCTGTCCGGCCCTTTTGCCCATGGCGGGCACGGGCCTGCAGCTGAAAAATAAAGCATAATCCGGAGAGCTGCTTTACAAAGGGCTTTCTGCCCCCGCCGCTAATGGCGCGCCCCCGGACCGGTGCTTCCGGTAAGATCAGATATGCTGCCAGGTTACTTTACTCTCATGCCTACCAGGTAGTCGTCCGCC
>CAZXOD010000224.1:0-2573 GCA_964642285.1 uncultured Synergistaceae bacterium | reverse complement strand
ACACCAGGACGTACACTCTTTCCCTACACGACGCTCTTCCGATCTAGTTTTTCATGAGGATATTTTTAGCCTGGGTGTAAAAAACTGCTCCGCCCTCCTGCGCCCTGTTGTCCTCAAAGGTACAGTCCACAATGGTAGCCGGGGTTCTGAGGGCGAAGACCGCGCCTCCCTCCCTCTCCGCAAAGTTGTCCCTGAAGACGCAGTCGGTGATCAGAATCGGGCTCCACGCAGTGATTGCCCCTCCCGCCTCGGCCTGGTTTTTCTCAAAGATGCAGTTTGCGACCTTTGGTTTGCCGTAGCTCCTTAATCCCCCGCCCAGGGTTCTGCTTGGCGCTGCCCCTTCCATAACCCCCTGTTATCACGAAGCCGTCAAGGATTGAGGTATGGTCGGCATCAGTCGAGGTTGCGACCACGGAGTAAACGTTGTTAGCCGGGTTTCCGTCTCCCTGGATCTCCCCCGACAGGATAGTTATGTTTTGATGCCAGTCCCTCTGTTCCCGTTTGGTTTCTTTGCCCTTGAAGCCCCCGTAGAGAGCCACTCCCCTCCCGAGCATGAAGCTGAGCTCCCTGTCCCCGGTCAGCGAGGGGAAATTGTAGGGGTAGTAAGTTCCCGCAGCCACCCAGAATTCGTCGCCGGGCTTGGCCTTGCGGAGCTTCTGGTAGAATGCGATTGTGTCCATGGCATTTTTCCAGCTTGTCCCGTCTCCCGCCGACGAACCTTTTTGCGACACCCTGTAGACCGCTCCCTCCGCGGTCGCCCCGACAAGCGAAAACGCTGCGAACGCCGCAGCGAAAGCAAAAACAGCCAAGCATTTTTTCACCTTAACTGCCCCCTTCGGGGATAATCTGCTTCAAACCGAAACCATAAGCCTGATTGTTCCCACTATACGGAAAATATATTTTCTTGTCAACGGCTGTTTGACGCCGGTGTCGGGGCAAAATAATGCCGGGAGGCGGGAAACCTTCCGGCATTGTCGGGTATAAACAGTTTGCAGGAGAGGGGGGTTTTCTTCTCTCCTTACTTAATCCCGGGCGGTTTGGCGGCGGGAGGCTTAGCCGCAGGGGGCTTTTTAACAGGAGGAGCGGAGGGTTTAGAGCCCGGCTTTACGGGCTTTACCGACGTGGAGGGTTTGGAAGCAGGAGGTTTATCCTTCCCCGGCTGGGGTTTTTGGGGCGGTTTCTGCGGCTGAATGGTAGGCTGCTTCTGCACCGGTTTGCCCTTGGAGGGGCCGACCGTGAAATCAGGCGTTTTGGACGACCCGGACCCGGAGACCGGGTAGTACACGGGCTTCTGTTCTTCGTAAGCGCCTATATCCACGCCCTTCCCCGCAGGCCTGGGCATTCCCCTCTGGTCCTCCTTCGGCGCAAGGTGGGGCTCGCCGTTATCGATGGCGGAGCTGCTCTGGCCTATGGCGCAGGTGCGGGTGGGGCCGCCGTTGTCAGCCGGGTTTTTCAGCTGCGGATCGCCGAAGATGATGAAGGTCCCGTACTTTAAGCCGCCCTGGACGACACAGTGAGAGGCGATTGGCGCCCCCGCCTCGGAAACCCCCAGGCGGACTCCCCCGTCTCCCCACAGAATGCAGTTCTGCACCTGAAGGCTCTTCCCGTCGTCGGGGGCCCGCCCGACATACATATCGTGTCCCCATTCTTCCTCTGCGGATTTGTTTTGATAAAGGGTGCAGTTTACTACCCTTGGGGAGCTTTTATAAGTTGCTATTCCTCCTCCGCCCAACTTAGCGGAGTTGTTGAAAAATGTGGAGTTCACCACCGCTCCCTTGCTATGGGAGATGTAGAGGGCGCCTCCCTCCTTCGACAGAGACTGGTTGCTTATGAAGGTGGAACTTTTCAGCAGAATATTTTTAGAACCGTAGTAGCTCAGACCTCCCCCAAAACCGGAGGCCCTATTGTAGGAAAAAGTGCAGTCCGTCACCGTCGGGCTGCCCTGATTGACCCCCATCCCTCCTCCGTCCTCCACGGCAAAGTTTTTAGTGAAAACGCAGTTGGTTATGGAGGGCGTGTTCCATGTGTAGAGCCCGCCCCCGAACTTTGCCTGATTGTTTTCAAAGACGCAGTTTGCGATAACGGGACTGCCCTGGTTCTGGAGCCCCCCGCCGCTGGCGAATTCGGGCTTGTCCACAGCGTACCCTCCGGTTATCACGAAACCGTCGACTACCGTAGTCCGGTCGGCGGTAGATGGGATGAGGACTACATGGTATGAGTTGTTGCCGGGGTTATTATCCCCCTGAAGTTCTCCGGAGAGAATGGTTTTGTTTTTCTTCCAGTCCCGCTGGATCCGCTTGGTCTCCGTGCCCTTGAACCCTCCGTAGAGGGCCACTCCCCTGTTCACCACAAAACTGAACTGCCGCCTGCTGCCTCCGCCTAAAATCATGGGAATATAGATCCCCTCGGCTATCCAGAACTCATCCCCCGGCTTGGCCTTTTCAAGCGTATCGATAAAGGTCTGATTTTGCAGAGCCTTGCTCCAGGAGGAACCGTCCCCCTTAAGGCTCCCCTTGTTGGATACCCTGTAGACGGCCCCCTCCGCCGGCCCCTGTGCTGCGACCAGCAGCCAG
>CAZXOD010000223.1:0-2595 GCA_964642285.1 uncultured Synergistaceae bacterium | reverse complement strand
GCTGTATCGTTCATTCCAATCTTTGAGGAGAGGAGAAGCTGTCCGAATGATTTCCAGGATAAACGCCAATTTTGTATTTGCCTTCGCGTTTAGCGGCGACCAGGGATATTATTATTATTATCCCCTGGTCAACTCTGTTCTGGAAACCGATAGACGGCTTGCTTCATAAAGCTTCGGGGGTAAAGGGGTCATCAGCACAGAAACAAGACCGCTCCCCTGAGGGGGAAAGGTAAAACAAAAAAGCAAAGACCGGATCCGGTTTCCAGCCGGGTCCGGTCTTTTTTTATTCTCAAAAAATTTAAAGGGGCGTGGGGGCAATGAAAAAAATTTACGGGGCGAAAAAAATATCCGGCACTGTTGAAGTACCAGGCGACAAGTCCATTTCTCACAGGGCGGCGCTGCTTGGGGCAGTTTCGGCCAAAGGGGTTACGGTTCACAATTTCGCCGACGGGGCGGACTGCGCGTCCACCCTGGCCTGCCTTGAGAAGATGGACGCCCGCATAGTCAGAAAGGGAACCAGCCTGTCCATTTCAGCCCCCGCCGGACTCTCCTCCCCCGCTTCTCCCCTTGATGCCGGCAACTCCGGTACTACTGCCAGAACTCTGTGCGGCCTTCTCGCGGGCAAATCCGGACTTGAGGCCTCTCTGACCGGCGACGGAGGCCTCTCGAAACGCCCCATGCTGAGAGTCATAGAGCCCCTGCGCTCCATGGGAGCCTCCATCAGCGGAGAAAATGGCGGCGATACCCTGCCCCTTAAAATCACGGGGAAAAAGCTCCGGGGCGCCACCCACACCCTTAAAACGGCAAGCGCCCAGGTAAAGACGGCCCTTCTGCTGGCGGGCCTCTCCACCGACGAACCCACCACCGTCATCGAACCCCTTAAATCCAGGGATCACACAGAAAGAATGCTGGGCCACCTCGGAATTCCCCTCTACCTGGACGGCGCGGGCATAACCATGGCTCCCTCCAGGCCCGTCTCCGGCGGGGAATGGACCATCCCCGGCGACTTTTCCTCGGCCGCCTTCTGGATTGTGGCCGCCGCCATCCTTCCCGACTCATGCGTAGTACTTCCCGATGTGGGGCTCAATCCCACCCGTACAGGGCTGCTTAAAGTGCTCGCCCGCATGGGCCTGGCCTACAAGGTGGAATCCCGGGGGCTCTGGGGCGGCGAACCGGTGGGGACCGTCACGGTCTACTCAAGCAGGCTCAGGGGCACGGAGGTTTCGGGCGCGGAGATCCCCCTCATGATCGACGAGCTGCCCATTCTGGCCGTGGCCGCCGCCTTCGCGGAGGGAACTACCGAGATCAGGGACGCCATGGAGCTGCGCTACAAGGAGTGCGACCGCATCGTGGCCATGGCCCGGGGCCTGAACGCTCTGGGCGCAAAAGTTACTGAGCTGGAGGACGGATGGAGGATCACAGGACCTTCGAAGCTCTCGGGAGGAAAGGTTTCCTCCGCCGGGGATCACAGGGCGGCCATGGCCTTTGCGGTGGCGGGCCTTGCCGCTGACAGCCCCGTAGAGATCGAAGGCCATGAGTGCGCCGCCGTATCCTACCCCGGCTTCTTCTCTACCCTCGACCGGCTGGCCGGAAGGGGCGGCGACGAATGACCTGGCGCTTTCTCACGAGCGGAGAATCCCACGGCAGGGGGCTTCTCGTGATAGTGGAAGGGCTCCCCGCGGGACTGCCCGTGACAAAAGAACGCCTGGATTCCGCCATGGCAAGGCGCAGAAGGGGCTTCGGCAGAGGAGACAGAAAGAACATTGAGCGGGACGAGCTCACCATCTGGGGCGGGCTGCGGGACGGCCTGACCACCGGCGGGCCTGTGGGAATATCCCTGGGCAACGCTGAGTGGGAGAGCTGGGACGGCGCAATGAACCCCTGGAGTGGCGATCCGGCGGCCATACTTGAAAAGGCCGTCACGGCCCCAAGGCCCGGCCATGCGGATCTTTCGGGAGGCATTAAGTTCAACTCCCCCGACATGCGGAATATCCTGGAACGGGCAAGCGCCCGATCCACCGCCCCCAGGACCTTGGCGGGCGCCCTGGCAACCCTGGCGCTGGAGGAGCTTGGCTTAACGGTGAGAAGCGCCGTGCAGTCCATAGGCGGAGTCGGCGCGGCCCTTCCCTCCTCCGGGGAGGAATGGGACCGGGCAACTCTGTCGGACCTCGGCGTAGCCAGGGAGGAGGACGAGCCCGCCCTGAAGCGCCGCATTGAGCTGGCTCAGGAAGAAGAGACAAGCCTGGGAGGGACCTTCGTCATCTCAGTGTGGGGCCTCCCCGCCGGAATAGGCTCCTTTACCGAGTGGGACCGCAGGCTCGATGGCAGGCTGGCCGGGGCCATAATGGCCATCCCTGCCATCAAGGGAGTGGAGTTCGGCGAGGGCTTTACCTCGTCCTTTCTGTCAGGCCGGGACGTTCACGATCCTCTCACGGTGCGAGAGGGCCGCTGGACAAGGGACACCAACAGATCCGGCGGGGTGGAAGGTGGCATGACCACCGGGGGCGAAGTCTTCATCCGGGCCGCCATGAAACCCATCCCCACAATGAAAAAGGGTTTGCCGTCCTTCGATATCGCGTCAAACATGCCCATGGA
>CAZXOD010000222.1:0-2647 GCA_964642285.1 uncultured Synergistaceae bacterium | reverse complement strand
CTCAAGGATAAGGTTGAATAGACTGGACTTTTAGTTTTTCCGTGGCCTCTTCCCCTGGTAGCGGGGGGGAGGCCATGCTTTTTTCCGCCCCCTTAAAAAGAGCCAGCCACTCGTCCGTGGCCAGGGCTTCAGCCCTGGCGTTTCCGTCAACTCCAATTTCCTCCAAAAGCTCCCGCCATGGAATCTGCGTCAAGCTCGACGTCAGATTCCGAAGCAGTTTTTTCCGCCTCTGCCCGAATCCGAACCTGAGGATATCCCTCCATAGGCGGTTTGAGGCCAAAGGTCTTCTGTTTTTCTCCAGGGAAATTTCAAACAGACAGGAATCTACCTCCGGGGCGGGCCGGAAAGCCCCCCGGGGCACGGTAAAAAGTATCTCCGCTTTTCCCATGGCCTCAATGGTGACCCCAAGGGGCCCCCTGTCCTTCGTGCCGGAGGGAGCGGAGATTCGAAGAGCCGCCTCTCTTTGAACCATGAGCAGTATGTAGTCCACGCCGGGAGCAGTTTCCAGGAGCTTCCACAACAGCGCCGTCGTTATGTGATAGGGGATGTTTGCCACTACCTTTTGAGGGGCGGGAGCAAGGCCCGCGAAATCGACCTCCAGGGCGTCCCCCCAATGAAGCATAAATCGTCCTTCGTGGAGGCGCATTATCCCCTCCAGGAAGGGTTCCAGTTCTCTGTCAATCTCCACGCCGTGAAGAAGGGAGCAGCCCGAGGAGAGCAGTCTTTCGGTCAGAATCCCTTTCCCGGCTCCTATCTCAAGGATTACATCCTCCGGGCCGGGAGCCGCTATTTCGACGATCTTTTCGAGAACTCTTTTATCCTCAAGAAAGTTCTGTCCAAGACTTTTTTTATGACGGAACACCCCGTCTCCCTTCATAGCCCCTGCCTCCTGAATACAAAAAAGCGGGGCTGTTAACCCCGCTTGTAATATCTGGTCGGGACGAGAGGATTCGAACCTCCGACCACCTGCACCCCATGCAGGTACGCTAGCCAGGCTGCGCTACGTCCCGTTCCGCACGGGATATATTACCGTCCCCGGGGCTCCCTGTCAAGAGCTGTTGAAAAGACAGAAATTTATGCTATTTAGCGGGGTTTCAAAAAATGCTCCCTCCGCTATATAATCCCCTGTAAAAAGCGGCGCCGGGGATCCCCCGGCGCCGTCTGTATCACTCTAGGCTTCAGCCTGTACGGGCTGTTTGCCCATTTCCGCGAGAGCCTTGTAGATTTCGTATCTTTCTCTTGCGTCCTTCGCCGCCTTTTCAAAGAGTTCCGCCGCAACCTCCGGGAACTCGTTTTTAAGGGAGGCGTAGCGGACTTCGCTGTTCAGGAAATCCTTGAAGTCGGCCTTGGGCTCCTTGGAGTCGAGGGTGAAGGGATTCTTTCCCTCCAGGGCAAAGTCGGGGTTGTACCTGTAAAGGTGCCAGTATCCCGCCTCCACCGCCTTTTTGGTCTGGTCCTGGGTCTTGCCCATGCCGGCGCTGATTCCGTGGGCGATGCAGGGAGAGTAGGCGATGACGAGGGACGGTCCCTTATAAGCCTCGGCCTCTTTCAGCGCTCTCATGAGCTGGTTCTTGTCGGCGCCCATGCCAACCTGAGCTACATAGACATAGCCGTAGGTCATGGCAATCCGGCCCAGGTCCTTCTTCTTGACCCGCTTGCCCGCCGCCGCGAACTTGGCTATGGCCGCTGTGGGAGTGGCCTTGGAGGACTGGCCGCCCGTATTGGAGTAAACTTCCGTATCCATTACGAGGACGTTTACGTCCTCGCCGGAGGCAAGCACGTGGTCCAAGCCGCCGAAGCCGATGTCGTAGGCCCAGCCGTCGCCGCCGAAGATCCATAGGGACTTCTTGACCAGGTAGTCCTTTCTGCAGACGATCTCGCAGAGGAGTTTGTTGCCCTCCTCACCGATATCCCTGTCAAGTACGGCCAGGACTTTTTCCGAAGCGGCCTTGGATTTTTCACCGTCGTCCATGGAATCGAGCCATTCGGTGAAGGCTTCCTTCATGTCGGCGGGTATATCCATTTCAAGCAGGGCCTGCATAGCGTCGGCAATGTACTCTACCGTCACGTTGAGGGAAAGCTTCATGCCGTAGCCGTACTCAGCGTTGTCCTCGAAGAGGGAGTTTGCCCATGCCGGTCCCTGGCCCTTCTGGTTGACGGTATAGGGCATGTTGGGAGCAGAACCGCCCCAGATGGAGGAACAGCCGGTGGCGTTGGCCACGATCATCCTGTCGCCGAAGAGCTGGGTTATCAGCTTGACGTAGGGGGTTTCACCGCAGCCTGAGCAGGCTCCGGAGAACTCAAACAGGGGCTGGGAGAACTGGCTTCCCTTGACGGTGAACTTGTTGGTCTCGTGAGACTTGTCGCTGACTGTAAGGGCGTAATTCCAGTTGGGAACTTCGCATTCCTGGGTGGCGATGGGCTTCATCTCCAGGCAGCTGACAGGGCAGATGTCGGCGCAGTTGCCGCAGCCCAGACAGTCGAGGGTATTCACCTGTATCTTGTACTTGTAGTCGGAGAACTCCTTGCCCTTCACGTCCACCGCGCCAAACCCTTCGGGAGCTGCCGCAGCCTCTTCCTCGTTTAGCAGGAAGGGGCGGATGGCCGCGTGGGGACAGACCATGGAGCACTGGTTGCACTGGATGCA
>CAZXOD010000221.1:0-2664 GCA_964642285.1 uncultured Synergistaceae bacterium | reverse complement strand
ACGGTGAACCAGTCGGAGGCCGCCATGAGGGCGCCGAAGCGGTATCCCGCCTCGCCGGACTTGAAGCCCTTCCAGAGGCTTCCTATATGAAGGCCTATGATGCCGTCCATGGCGGGGTTTTCAAACACTCCGTCCTCGATCATGGCAGGGGCGCCCTTTCCGTCCTCCTCCGAGGGCTGGAAGATGAGCTTGATCGTTCCCTTGAGCACGTCTCTGGCCTCCATCAGCAGTTTCGCGGTACCCAGCAGGATGGCCGCGTGGCCGTCGTGGCCGCAGGCGTGCATATTGCCGTTGGTGGCGGCGAAGGGAAGGCCCGTATCCTCGGTCATGTTCAGGGCGTCGTAGTCGGCCCTGATTCCCAGTACCTTTCCCGGCTTCTCTCCCTTAATAAGGGCTACTATGCCCCGCCGGCCGCCGCCGTGGGCTATATCGGTAACGCCGATTTTTTTTAGCTCGTCTACTATAAACTTTTCAGTAACCCCGGTGTTGAACCCTATTTCCGGCGTTGCGTGGATCGTGCGCCTCCACTGAACAAGCTGCTCGTTCAGGTCCATGGCCTTCTGCTTTACGTCAAACACGGGCATCATCTCCTTATGGGCAGTGTGGCATCTGCATTAAGTGGATGATATCATGTTTAATGGTAGTTTAGATAAAAAGAGCGTGGCGCCGTATATAAAATATTTTTGGTTTCATAATCCGGATCTGGGAGCCGCCTCCTTTCATCCGGGGCAAAACGGGCAGAGCCTGTAAAACTATTAAGATCAGATCGGGGAGATTGAAGAGTGAGGATTAAGAGCTTGAAAGGGAAGATGATACTGTTTCTTGGACTTTTAACCATTTTTTCAATAACCGCTGTTTCCGCGGCGGGTATCTGGGTGGCCACGGGGAGCTTCGAGGCGGAGCTTGAACGAAACGCCCTGGCCAACGCAGAGAATTTTGCCCGACTGCTTAAAAACTACGAAAAGCAGGCCCTTGCCCAGATAAAAAATATTGCGTCCAACATCCTGCTGGCAGAGTCGGTCAAGAGGGGAGAGTTCGAGATGATGAAGAAAATCTCTACCGAACTCATGGAAAATGGCGGACTGGAGTACATGGTAATTACCGACACAAAGGGCAGGGCCCTTTTCAGGCCCCACGTCCCGGGAGAAGTCCCCGGCCCCGACGACGTTATAATCAACCAGGAAAATATCAGACAGGCCCTCTCCGGGAACCCCTTCGTGGGTATTGAGCAGGGCAGATACGTAAGACTCTCCGTAAGGGCCGGGGCTCCTCTTTACGACTGCGACGGAGATCTGGTGGGGGCGGTATCCGCTGGATACGTGGCAAGCCAGAACTCCATGCTGGATGAAGCTAAGTCCATGTTCGGAGGCGAGTTCTCCCTGTTTCTGGGGACAGAGCGGGTAGGGTCCACCCTCACCGGCGGTGAGGGAAAAAGGATCGCGGGGGATGTGCCTGAAACCTCATCCCTTTTAGGGAACGTCCGGGCCCCGTTTCTGCACGCGGATCCGGCTGCCGCGGGCTCTCACGTTACAGCCTTTGCCCCTCTTACAGGGGCCGGGGGTAAGATCATAGGGCTGACCTCGGCGTCCCTGTCCAGGGCGCCTCTTGAGGCGGTCAGGCTTTCCAGCGCCAAAAATATTGCTCTGGCGAGCATCGGAGTGATCGCTCTCTCCCTGCTGCTGGGGGCTCTCTTCGCAAGGTCCGTCTCCAGGCCCATACTGGCCCTCAGAGGACTTATGGCCGCCGCGGGCGCCGGGGACCTTACTGTATACGGCGAAATTTCAAAGGATGATGAAATCTCGGAGCTGACCGCTACCTTCAACCAGATGGTTCAGCGCCAGTCCGACACTGTGGAGCAGGTGCGCAGGGCCGCTCAGGAGCTGGCGGCGGCGTCGGAGGAGATGGCCGCGTCCTCCGGGGAGATAGCGGACACCAGCCAGGACGTGGCGATGAATATTTCCGATGTCTCGGAGCTGGCGGAAAAAGGAAGCGCCGCCTCCCTGGAGACAAACCAGGTGCTGCTGGAGCTCTCCTCCCTTATTCAGATGGCCCAGCAGAAGGGGCGGGTCGCCCTGGAAAGCTCCTCCCAAACCCTGGAGACAGCCCGTACCGGCAGGGATACCGTTTTGGAGGCCGTGGAGGCCATGAACGGGATAAAATCCCTCACCGCCGAGACGGAGGGGCGGATGGAGACCCTGAACGACTACTCCCGCCAGATTACAAGCATTACCGATACCATCACCGGGATAGCCAGGCAGACAAACCTGCTGGCCCTGAACGCCGCCATTGAGGCGGCCCGGGCGGGGGATGCGGGCCGGGGCTTCGCAGTAGTGGCCGATGAGGTCAGAGTGCTTGCCGAGCAGTCCAACACAGGGGCGGCGGAGGTAGCCCAGCTGGTCCAGAAGATCGCGGAAAACACGGCGGCCGCCGTGGAGGGCATCAGAAGCAGCCGCTCAGAGGTGGACAGGGGAGTATCGGTGGTGGACGAAGCGGGCAGGGCCCTCGACGATATCCTGGCCGCCACGGAGAATGCGAAAGAGGCGGTGGGGGGCATAGTCTCCATTACCGATGAAGAGGTGGCCAGCTCGGACAAGATAGTCTCCCTCATCAAGTCCATGGGAGACGTAATAGTGAACACTGCCGGGCGGGCGGAGCAGGTGGCCG
>CAZXOD010000220.1:0-2673 GCA_964642285.1 uncultured Synergistaceae bacterium | reverse complement strand
AAGGAGCCGGGGTGAGCGGGAGTTTCCCGCCGCTCCGGCTTTTCATTATATTCGGCCCCCGGTTTAAAAAGACCGTTCCGGGCCGGCCTGCCTGCGAACAATAATTTGACATACGGCAGGCCGGTTTGTCCATCTTGCCCTGAAAATAAAACAAGGGAACTATTAAGACCCCATGGTAATATAACCACATAGAAAATATCAAAGCATTTGAGGGGTGGTCTAGGAATGAACCCGAAAATTTACGGACTTTTATTTGTAGTCCTGGCGGCGGTCGTTCTGTTTGCACCCCTTGGCGCGACGCCGCTCTTTGCCGCCGGGGAACTGGGCGATTCCTTCCCTGAGGCTCCGTTAAAGTCCGACGCCGTGCCGGGGGAGTACCTGATATTCTTCAAGGCAAGAGAGAGCGTTCTGGCGCTTGAGGGGCAGGCCAAAATCGCCGCCGTTGCCATGATGCTCGAAATTCAGGCTGAAATCCTGGCCCTGAAGTACGGTGTGACAGTGGAAAACACCTACAGCGCAATTTCAGAGGCAAACGGCAAGGGCATGTTCTTTGTGCGAAGCGAGATGGCCGCTGAAGACCCTGAGTTCGCAAGCAAGCTGCTGGAGGAGATGGGGTCGGACCCCATGATCGAGGGAGCGTATCCCAACAAGGTACAGAAGGGCATTTCCGTTCCTCAGGTTTTTTCCACGAAAAGGCGGTGCATTGAGTGAGAGGGAGATTCAGTTTTCTTGTTGTTCTCATATGCAGCTTGTTCTTGTTTTCAGGAACGGCTTTTGCGGATACAGCACTTCAGGAGATCTACTCCTACGACGGCGCCCCTGTGCCGGGGGACTACGTGGAAGGAGAGGTGCTGGTACTGCTTGAGGCCCCTGCGGCGGCGGTTTTTGCAAGGGGGTTAGCCCTTGAAACGGCGCTCCAGTCCTCAGGGCAGGCTGCGGCCAGGTCCGTAGGGGCCCGCGCCGTCCGGACCTACGGCGCTATTGCCTCCGCCGCCGGAAAGAACATAGTCCACATGAAGGCCGAGGGCAAGACCACCGGGGAGCTGCTGGCGGCCTTAAGCGGTATGCCCGGGGTGATAGGGGCGTCTCCTAACCATAGAGTGCGTATAGTGAAGACTCCCAACGACCCGAGTTACAATAAACTTTGGGGGATGAAGAAGATAAACGCCCCGGCTGCCTGGGACGTCTTCACCGGAGACAAGGGCATTGTAGTTGCGGTAGTCGACACCGGGATAGACTACAGCCATGTGGATCTTGCAGATAACGTGGTGACGGATTTTGAAGGCAAGCAGGGCTTCAATGCCTTTGAAGACGACAATAATCCCATGGATCGTAACGGGCACGGCACCCACGTTGCAGGCATCATAGGCGCAAAGGGTAACAATGACATAGGCGTTGCAGGGGTAAACTGGGAGGTCGGCCTCCTCGGCGTCAAGGTCCTTGGCGATGAGGGGTGGGGTTCTGACGCCGGTGTTATAGCCGGGCTTAACTATGTGCTGGAACAAAAATATAAGGGACTTAACATCAGGGTGGTAAATATGTCCCTGGGGGGATGGGAGAAGCCCGTTTTAAACCCTGCATCCGACCCCTATGGCAGCGTAATCAAGGCCATGTCCGACTCCGGCATAATCCTCGTGTTGGCTGCGGGCAACGAGTTTCAGGACACAGACAACCCCGGAGGCCCGGGTTCCGACATATATAATCCCGCGAACGACTACCGGGGGCAGCTTCCCTACCCTGCAAGCTTCCGCTTTGCCAACACCATTACCGTCGCGTCCATGGACGAAGACGGGGGTCGCTCCGACTTTTCGAACTACAGCCCCAACTACGTCCACATCGCCGCCCCCGGAGGAAATGTATTCAGCACGCTCCCCGAGGGGAAGTACGCGTCGGACTCCGGCACCTCCATGGCGGCGCCCCACGTGGCAGGGGCTGCGGCCCTCATTGCCGCCGCTTATCCGGCTGAAACCGCTACCCAGATAAAAGCCCGCATATTAAAGAACGTCACGCTAAACGACAAGCTGAAAGGCAAGGTCGCCACTGACGGCCATCTGAATGTAAATGCCGCCATAAGGGCCGGGACCCCTCCCAACGTCGACCCGGACGGCCCCGTTGCCGGGGTCAGCCTGCCTTACGCTTCACTGAACCTGGTTGTTGGGCAGACCGCAGTCCTGCAGGCCTCCGTAGCGCCGAAGGACGCCATGAACAAGTCGGTCGCATGGTATACAAGCGATAGAACTACAGTCGATGGAACCGCGTCCGGCCTTACGGCCACCATAAGTGCCGTTGCCGTCGGTACGGCCAGGATCAGCGTAAAAACCAGGGAGGGCGGTTTTGAAGCGGACTGCATAGTAACGGTGGCGGACAGCAGCAGCGGATGCTCCGTCGGCGGAACGGCAACTCCTTTATCCCTGTTCCTCCTGGCGCCCCTCGCCCTCCTTCTTAAGCGGCGTTAACGGGAGTGGGCGCGGCGACGCAAACCTCCGCTTCACCGCCATAGCGGAAAAATTAACGGGAGGAGCTCCGTATTTTTGCGGGGCCCCTCCCGCCTTCTGGAAAAGACCGGAAGCCCTTCGCGGGCTCTTTTTTATTGCGAAAGCGCGACGAAAGGAAGAGATCATGGAACGATTCAACATCCGCAAAATTTCCAGGCAGTTCGGCGACCTTGTCCGG
>CAZXOD010000219.1:0-2767 GCA_964642285.1 uncultured Synergistaceae bacterium | reverse complement strand
CCGGACATGATTGAAGTCCAGCGCGACTCCTACAACTGGTTCTACCAGGAAGACGTTGCTCCTGATGCCCGGATGTCCCAGGGACTCCAGGAGCTGCTTCAGGAAGTATTCCCCATCCAAAATTTTGACGGATCCTTTTCCCTGGAATTCGTCAAATATTCTCTTGACAGTCCGTCCACCGGGGAGGAAGAGTCCCGGCAGAGGGATCTTACCTGGTCCCGAAGGATAATGGCTACCATAAGGCTGGTAAACAACAAGACCAGGGAGATGAAGCAGGAGGAGATCTTCCTCGGCGATTTCCCCATCATGACGAGAAGGGGCACCTTCATCATCAACGGTACGGAGCGGGTGGTGGTAAACCAGCTGGCCCGTTCCGCGGGCGTCTTCTTTACCAGAGACGAACAGATAACGGGCCAGGAGGTCTATTCGGCGAAGGTCATCCCCGAGCGGGGAGCGTGGCTCGAGTTTATTCTGGCCCCCGGGGACATGATGACCGTCAACATTGACAGCAAGAAAAAAATCCCCGCCACCCTCCTGCTTAAGATCTTCGGCGCGGCGGGCCACGACGGGGTCCTTGATCTCCTCGGCTCAAACGTCGTGGAGAAGGACATCATGGAGGAGGACCTGGCCGGAATGCTG
Organism: uncultured Synergistaceae bacterium; assembly: GCA_964642285.1. GTDB lineage: Bacteria > Synergistota > Synergistia > Synergistales > Aminobacteriaceae > Aminivibrio. Next base: position 2,128 of record CAZXOD010000219.1, on the reverse strand, counting down.
GCCGCTGAGTCCGTCTTCGACCCGGACGGGGCGCTCATCGTTCACAGAAACAGAACCCTTACGAAGGACCAGCTGTCAGAGCTGGCCACCATCGGAAGAACAAAGATCAAGGTCTGGGACGCGGATTCATCCCTGGCCCTCGCCCTTGAAAAGGACAACGCCGCCAACGTGGACGAGGCCCTGGTGGAGCTGTTTAAAAAGCTCAGGCCCAACGAGCCCGCCCGGGTGGAGAACGCCCGGGAGTACATCAGCAGCCTCTTCTTCGACCCCCGCAGGTACGATCTGGGCAGGGTCGGCCGGTACAAGATGAACCGAAAGCTGGGCCTGGACGTTCCTTCCACCGACAGACTCCTCACCAGGGACGACCTGGTGGGCATCTTCAGAGGCGTGGCGGACCTGAAAAACCCGGAAAAGATGGACGACGACATCGACCATCTGGGCAACCGCAGGGTCCGCTCCGTAGGAGAACTTCTGCAGAATCAGATCAGAATCGGGCTCCTCAGGATGGAGCGCATCGCCAAGGAGAGAATGACCACTATAAAGGACCTCGGCGGCGCCATGGCCAAGGAGCTTATAAACGTCCGTCCCATCGCCGCCTCCCTAAGGGAGTTTTTCGGCTCCGGACAGCTTTCCCAGTTCATGGACCAGACAAACCCCCTGGCGGAAGTGACTCACCGCCGCAGGCTCTCTGCCCTTGGTCCCGGCGGACTCTCCAGGGAGAGGGCCGGCTTTGAGGCCAGGGACGTGCACTATACCCACTACGGCCGGGTCTGCCCCATCGAGACCCCGGAAGGGCCCAACATCGGCCTGGTTACATCCCTCGCCACCTACGCCCGGCTCAACGAATACGGCTTCCTCATCACCCCCCGCAGAAAGGTCGTAAACGGGCGGGTGACGGGGGAGATCGACTACCTCTCCGCAGACGACGAGGATGAGGTCTATGTGGGCATGGCCAACACCCGGGTGGATGAGGACGGTACGATCCTTGACGAGTACTGTTTCACCCGCTACCAGGGCAACGTGGTGAGCGTTCCCCGCGAAGAGGTTGACTACCTGGACGTATCTCCCAAGCAGGTAGTCTCCGTGTCCACGGCTCTCATTCCGTTTCTGGAGCACGACGACGCCAATAGGGCCCTCATGGGCTCCAACATGCAGCGGCAGGCCGTGCCCCTCATTGCTCCCGAAGCGCCCCTGGTAGGCACGGGAGTGGAGCACAGGAGCGCTAAGGACTCCGGTTCCTGCGTGACGGCCGCCTGCGACGGCGAAGTGGAGTACGTGGACTCTTCCAGGATCGAGATCAGAAAGGGCGTGGAATCCCACGTCCATTCCCTGGTGAAGTTCCGCAGATCCAACCAGGGCACCGTAATTCACCAGAAGCCCATAGTCAAAAAGGGCGACCAGGTAGAGGCGGGGCAGATCATTGCCGACGGACAGGCCTCCGAGGGAGGGGAACTCGCCCTCGGCAGGAACGTCATCGTCGCCTTCATGCCCTGGGAGGGCTTTAACTTTGAGGACGCCATCCTCCTCAGCGAACGGCTTGTAAAGGAGGACTACTACTCCTCCATCCACATAGAAGAGTACGAGATCGAGGCCCGGGATACCAAGCTGGGCCCCGAGGAGATCACCAGAGATATCCCCAACGTGGGCGAGGATATGCTTAAAAACCTCGACGAAGAGGGGATTGTGCGGGTAGGAGCGGAAGTGGGCGCGGGAGATATCCTCGTGGGCAAAGTCACCCCTAAGGGAGAGTCCGACCAGACTCCGGAGGAAAAGCTCCTCCGGGCCATCTTCGGAGAGAAGGCCCGGGAGGTCCGCGACACGTCCCTGAAAGTGCCTCACGGCGCCAGGGGCAAGGTGGTGGCCATCAAGCAGATGACCAGGGCCGACAGCCTCGACACCCTCAGCCCGGGGGTAAACAAGGTGGTAAAAGTCTACGTGGCCCAGCTCAGAAAGATCACCGTGGGCGACAAGATGGCTGGTCGCCACGGCAACAAGGGCGTAGTCTCCAGGATTCTTCCTGTGGAGGACATGCCCTATCTCCCCGACGGCACTCCCGTGGACATGGTGCTCAACCCCCTGGGCGTGCCCAGCCGGATGAACCTGGGCCAGGTGCTGGAGACCATCATGG
>CAZXOD010000218.1:0-2779 GCA_964642285.1 uncultured Synergistaceae bacterium | reverse complement strand
ACACCAGGACGTACACTCTTTCCCTACACGACGCTCTTCCGATCTGCCAGGTATGACGGGTCCTCGGTAATAATCAGGTCTCCCTCGTCGATCATGGCCCAGGCAAAAAGGTCCAGGGCCTGCTGGGAGCCCGTGGTGATGAGCATTTCGTCAGAAGCGACCTTCCGTCCCATCCTGGGGGCCGTCCACGTGGCCAGGAATTCCTTGAGAGGAGGATACCCTTCGGTGGTGCCGTACTGAAGAAGGTTTGCCCCGTCGTCCTTAAGGATGTGAACCCCTTCGTAGAACTTGTCCACGGGGAACACCTCCGGAGCGGGCATTCCCCCCGCGAAGGAGATCATCCCCGGCTGCCTGATGAGGGCCAGCATTTCCCTTATAGGCGATGGCCTGCTGTTTTTCGATATGGAACTTAAATTATCCTGCCATATTTTGCTCATTTCTTTACCTCCTTTTAGTTGTGGAGACTTAACATAATGTTTGGATTTCACGCCATAGGAGCGAAAAAGCCTGCAATGTTGACATATTATAGCATGAAGAGGGGATAGAGGAGCGGAAAAACCGCCCCCCTATCCCCTCGCCGGCCCGCCCGGTTCAGTCCCCTATTCCCCGGATCCCTCCCGGGAATATCTTATGACGGCTAGGGGTTCTCCCGCTGGGGAGAGGTAGTCTCCGTCAAGGCGCAGCAGGAGGTTGCAGGGCTCGTCGTCGTCCGGTTCAACACGCACCATGTATTCGCCCCGGCCCTTCGCCAGAGTAACTGTGCCTTCGTCGGCGACGTAGGGTTCTTCTCCGGCGGGATGGACCTCCGCGGACCATCTGCATGAAACTTCTTCCGTCCCCTCCGCCTTCCACCAGAGCAGAAGCTCTTCGCCGTCTCCGTCTTCCTCCAGCCGCCTGTCAAGCACTTTGACTTCAATCCCTCTTACGTCGACGTTGACCGCCGAGTTGCCGCAGCGGAAAATATAGGAGCCCGTCGCCAGTTTTTTCGGAAGAGGGATTTCGATGGAAGCGATCCCCTCCCCGTCGGGGGAGGTTTCAGCCTTTCCCTCCCTGCCCGGGGCGCCTCCCGGCAGAAGGACGGAGTAGAGGACCGGCTTTTCTTCTCCCCCGCCCCGTATCTTCAGCCTTACTGTGTCCCCCGCGCTGTACTGCTGCTTGTCGGGTATCATCAGAACTCCTTCCGACAGGTCGCGGACCGGTATGGCGTCGATCAGAATAGACCTTCCCGACTCGTGGTACAGCCCGTAAAGCAGCTTGTTTCCCCTGAAGGAAACGGGCAGACCATCGAAAATCACACTTCCGCTGCCACTCTCAAGGACGACATTTCCGACCCTCGCCTCGTCGTTGTAGTTCAGCCTGACCTGGTAGTCTCCCTCTCCCTCGTCGGACTCCACTGTGATTTTCACGGTCATGGAATCTCCTTCTTCGTACGCCTCCCTGTCTGTTTCAGCCCTCATGGAGAAGACGGGGGCCTTTACCTCTACGGTCTCTCTTCTGGTCTGATCGCCCACCTTGAGCAGCCCGTGAACGGGGGCGCCGATAAAGTCCTCCGGCGGCCGAACCTCGAAGGGGACCTCCTTTCGCTCTCCCGGCCCCAGAAAGACGTCGGAGGCAATTTTTCCGATGTCGGGAAGATCAAGAGTGCACAGAACCGTCCCTCCAGCGTCGCCCCTGTTTGCAATGAGGGCGGTAAGAGTCTTTAACTTGCCCGGCCTCAGCGCCGCTCCCGACAGGCCTGATACAATAACCGGCTCAAAGGGTTTGAGGGGTCTGATCGCTGAAACCGGCTCAAGCTCCAGGGTGAGTTTTGCCGTATCTCCGTTCTCCACGGCGATCTTGGCCCCCCTGTTTCCGTATCCCTTCAGCGAACCGGATAACGTATGCACTCCCGCGGGCACATTTCTGAACAGAACCTGTCCTGAGTTGTTCGTACGGCCCCTGACCTGTTTGCCGGAGAAAGTCAGCGTCATATCGGCTCCCGGAAGGGGATTTTCGCCGTCGGATGCCGCTGCAAGCAGATTGCCCCTGCCGTCGGGTATTTCGGGTATCATGGGAATAACCAGGGTTCCGTCCTTCCTTCCCGCCGTGAAGTATCCCGCCCCTTCCTCTTTTTTGTAGCCCGGGGCCGCCGCGGCGACCCACTGATTTTTGAAGTTGGCCTCCGCCGGGATAACGGCCGAGCCCGACGGAGCTGAAAGAGGTTTTTCTCCCCGGGGCGATAGGACCGCGTTTTTAACGATCTCCCCTGACGTTATATCGACGCACCGTACGTTTATCCGACCGGCGGGCCCTTTGGGGTTAACGAATATTTCGCGGTCCGCAGTCCTTCCCGGGAAGGGCGTGACGTCGAATCTTCCCGTGTCGAAATAGCCTTCAGCCCTGAACTCGGTATGTCGTTTTTCCGGCGGGGCCGACGCGGAGGCAGTTCCGTTCTCGTAAACGGTCCATCCGTTGGCCAGCAGATAGCCTGAAAACTCCGGAACGGGCTCTCCCGTTACTGCGTCCAGCACCCTGAAGTTCACCCGGCCCCGGGAGGGAGTCATATAGACGGTCCTTGAGACGGTCCTCCCCGGGAAGGGCGTGATGTCGAATCTTCCCGTGTTGAAATAACCTTCGGCCCTGAACTCGGTATGTCGTTTTTCCGGCGGGGCCGTCGCTGAGGCAGTTCCGCCCTCGCAAACGGTCCATCCGTTGGCCAGCAGATAGCCTGAGAACTCCGGAACAGGCTCTCCCGTTACTGCGTCCAGCACCCTGAAGTTCACCCGGCCCCGGGAGGGAG
>CAZXOD010000217.1:0-2784 GCA_964642285.1 uncultured Synergistaceae bacterium | reverse complement strand
CTGCAACATCGCCCCCAACACCAATATGATGACGTATACCGCCGACGCAAGCATACTTAAGGACATTTACGTCACCGAAAAGGTGGAGACCACCGCCGGATGGCAGTACGTCCTGCTGGATGAGGAGTCAGCCCGGGGATACATCCAGGAGGCCCAGGACTTTATGGAGTGCATAGCTGAAGGAAGAGAGCCCCTCTCCGGCCTCGACCTGGCCTATGAGAATACCAAGCTCACCTATGCGGGCTACCTGTCCGCCGAGAAGGGCGAGCGCATAAAGGTCTAGCGCGGGGGCATGAAGAGGGAAATGAAAATAAAAGTCTTCAATACGCCCGGCGAGCTGGCCGCCGCCGCCGCCGACCGGGGGGCAGAGCTGCTGACGGCGGCCATCCGGGAGCGGGGCCGGGCCAGGCTCATGCTCTCTACCGGCGCCTCCCAGCTGGAGACCATAAAGGAGCTTATCGCCAGGCCCGTGGCTTGGTCCAGGGTGGAGATGTTCCACCTGGATGAGTATGTGGGGCTGCCTGAGTCCCACGGGGCAAGCTTCCGCCGCTATCTTAAGGAGCGGTTCACTTCCAAAGTAAACCTTGCCGCCGCCCACTTCGTCAACTGGGAGGGGGACATGGAGGCCAACATGAAGGCCCTCTCGGAGGAGATCTCGAAGGCCCCCATAGACGCGGGCTTCATCGGCATAGGGGAGAACGCCCACATCGCCTTCAACGACCCTCCCGCCGACTTTGTCACAGAAGAGCCCTTCATAATAGTAACCCTGGACGACGCCTGCAGAAAACAGCAGACCGGAGAGGGGTGGTTCGCCTCTCCCGATGAAGTGCCTCCCCGGGCAATCACGGCGTCGGTCCGGCAGATAATGAAGTGCAGGGCCATCCTCTCCTGCGTCCCCTTTAAAGTGAAGGCGGAAGCGGTGCGCAGTACCCTGGCAGGGGAGATGGACCCCCATGTGCCGGCGACCATATTAAAAACCCACCCGGACTGGACTCTGTACCTTGACAGGGACTCGGCCTCTCTGGCGGGGGAGTTTCTGCCCTGAGGGGGAGTTTTATAAGAGAAGGGAGCCTGACCCCATGAACCGACTGCTCCTTACAGGTGGCATTCTCCTTCTTCCCTCCGGCTTCCGCAGGATGGACGTGGAAGTAAGGGAAGGAGTAATCTCGGCCCTCTCGCCGGAACTTGAGGCCGGGGCGGGGGATAGAGTTGTAGACATGGGGGGCGACATTGTCGCCCCCGGCTTTATTGATATGCACGTCCACGGCGGGGGCGGAGCGGATTTCATGGACGGCACGGCAGAGGCGTTCAGAACCGCCTGCCGCCTTCACGCCGCCCACGGTACCACAACCTTGTACCCAACAACTCTGGCCGCCTCGGAAGAGGATATGGACGCCTTCTTCGCCGCCCTGGAAGAGACCGAGGCAGCCCGGGAGAGCGCAGGGTCGGAGGCCGGAGCAAGAATCGGCGGAGTCCACGTCGAAGGCCCCTGGTTTGCTCCGGAGCAGGCGGGCGCCCAGGATCCCCGTTATCTCGGCCTGCCCTCCGCCGGGGGGTGCGAAAAGCTCCTGGCCAAGTCGGACAGAATCGCCATAGTGACCATGGCGCCCGAACTGGAAGGCGCCCTCGAATCAGCTGCGATGCTGGCGGCCCGGGGAGTGATGCCGGCCATGGGGCATTCGGCGGCGACCCTGGACCAGGTAAAGGACGCCATTGACTGCGGTTTCCGTCATATGGTCCACTTCTACTCGGCCATGAGTACTGTCCGTAGAGATAAGGGGTACCGCATCCCCGGCATGGTGGAAGCGGGGTACCTTTTCGACCAGGTTTCAGTGGAGGCCATCGCCGACGGCTGCCATCTGCCCCTGAGCCTGCTCCGGCTCATTTACAAGATCAAGGGCAGGAACCGGATGATCCTGGTTACGGATGCCATGCGGGGGGCGGGGATGCCGGAGGGCAGGTCCGTTCTTGGCAGCCTTAAAAACGGCCAGGAAGTGCTGGTGGAGGATGGGGTAGCTATGCTTCCGGACCGCAGCGGCTTTGCCGGCAGCGTATGCACCATGGACAGAGCTGTGCGCACTGCCGTAAAGGCGGGGATTCCCCTTGAAGACGCCCTTACAATGGCGTCGGCTACTCCGTCCAAAGTACTCGGAACCGAAGGACGCAGGGGGAGTATAATGGTTGGCATGGACGCGGACCTCGTCAGACTCGACAAAGACCTGCAGGTTTCCATGACTGTGGCGGCGGGCCGTATTTTAAACTCTACAGGAGATGAATAAGTTGAAAACCCTGGTACACTGCGCGGGCGTAATAAACCCCCTTGACCCCTCTTGCCTGGAAAAATCGACTATTGTGATCGAAGAGGGAAAAATTGTTGATATTGCCGCCGGGCACTTAGCTGCTGCAAACGGGCAGGAGCTGGTCTCCTGGGACGACTATTTTGCAGCCCCGGGCCTTTTCAGCTGCCACGAGCACATAACCCTGGATTCAGTAGCTGAGCCGGTACCGGACGACGAGGCGGGCGTAGTCTTCGCCCTTCGGGCAGCCCGGGTATGCGGCGAGTTTCTCCGGCAGGGAGTTACCACCGTCCGGGACGCCGGCTCCAGGGGCGCCTGCAACATCATGATAAAAAAGGCGATGCAGAAGGGCCTCTTCGACGGACCCGACATATTCACCGCCGGGCACCGCATATCCCGCACCGGCTACACCAAATGGGCAGTATGCCTTGAAGCCGACGGTCCGGAAGCTCTGCGAAAAGTCGTGCGGCAGGAAGAAAAATGGGGG
>CAZXOD010000216.1:0-2785 GCA_964642285.1 uncultured Synergistaceae bacterium | reverse complement strand
GGAAATCATTCGGACAGCTTCTCCTCTCCTCAAAGATTGGAATGAACGATACAGCCTTTTTTCTTTCCTGTCAAGCCTGTCGGGCGCAGAAAGTTTTTTATCCCTCCATGGCGATGAAGGCCGCCTGGGCGAGCGTGGCCGCTCCTGTGGGTAGGGCGGTCTCGTCGGCGGTGAATTTGGGGCTGTGCCAGGGGTGGACCGCGCCTATGGCCTCGTTGCCCACGCCAAGCCAGAACATGCACCCGGGGATGACCTGCTGGAAGAGAGCGAAGTCCTCCCCGCCCATGGAGGGCGTCGCAGGGATTATTTTTTCCTCCCCCGCCGCTGTTTGGGCGGCTCTTATGCAGCAGGAGTATGAGGCTCCGTCGTTTGATACCGCCGGAAGGTCCCGCCTTATTTCCACCTCCGCCCGGCAGCCCAGTCCTTCTGCCACGGAGGCGGCAATCCGGGCAATTCTTTTGTGGAGGGCATCCCGCACTTCCGGCCTGAAGGAGCGGACGGTGCCCGTCATATCAATGCGTTCGGGGATCACGTTGTCCGCCGTTCCTCCCCGGACTGTGCCGAAGGAGATGACGGCGGCGTCCTGGGGGTCCACGTTCCGGCTCACTACTGTCTGCAGGTTCATTATCACGGAGGCCGCGGCTACCACCGGGTCAGCGGACATGTGGGGGATAGCCCCGTGGGAGCCCGTCCCGGAGATGCGCATTCTAAGGGTGTCCACCGCCGCCATCATGGGGCCTTTCTTTACCACTATCGTTCCGGCGGGGTAGGCCGGGTGGTTGTGAAGGCCGAAAATCATGTCCACATCAGGGTTCGCAAGGGCTCCGTCCTTTAGGATGGCCGCGGCGCCCTGATTTAGCTCCTCCGCCGGCTGAAAGAGCATGACGACGGAGCCGGTGAGCATTCCCTCTTTTTGAGCTCCGGCAAGCATCTTTGCCGCACCCAGGGCGCAGGCCATGTGGATGTCGTGTCCGCAGGCGTGCATCACGCCGGGGCATGATGAGGCGAAGTCCGCCCCCGTCTCCTCGCCGATGGGCAGGGCGTCCATATCGGCCCTGAGCGCTACGGTACGAGAGCCGGGCTCTCCCTTCAGAACCCCCTTGACTCCCGTTCCGCCTATGGAGCTAACTGAATAGCCCCATTCTTCAAGGTAGTTGGAGATGATTTTAGCCGTGCGCGTCTCCTTGAAACTCAGCTCGGGAAAACGGTGGAAATCCCGGCGGACCTCCGTGAGCCACCCGGAAAGACGGTCCGCCTCTTTTCTGAAATCCGGCGTCAAGGGCGGTCTTCCGTCCTGTCAACGTAGACCCGGGGAACCCTGGGGCCGATCATGGCTCCAACGGTAGCCACTATGGTCCCGAGCTTTTCGGCGTACTCGTAGGCGGTGATCTCTTCATCCCCCTGGGGCCCTATGAGCACTACTTCATCCCCCACGGCAACGTGGGGAAGGTCCGTAACTTTGGCCATGCACTGATCCATGCAGATCCGGCCGACGATGGGGCAGCGCTTTCCGCTTATAAGGACGTCGGCGTTGTTGGACAGCCTGCGGTCGAAGCCGTCGGCATATCCCACGGGCAGCACGGCCAGTTTTTCTTCTTTTTCGGTAGTGTAGGTAAGGCCGTAGCTGATCCCCTTCCCGGCGGGAATCGTCCTGACGGCGGATACGGCGGTTTTGAAGGAAAATCCCGGCAGGATGGGCACTGACCGGGGAACTTCCGGGCTCGGGTAAAGGCCTACCAGGAGCTGGCCCGGGCGGACGCCACTCATGGCCCATTCAGGCATGGAAAGGGTTCCCCCCGAGTTGCAGCAATGCTTGATGGGGATGTTTATCCCTCTCTCCTCAATGGCCTCCAGGGCCTCCAGGAAGACCCGGTGCTGGTTGTAGGTGTGGGTAAGGTCCGCCTCGTCGGAGGTGGAGAAGTGGGTGAAGACCCCTTCGCAGACTACCCCCGGAAGGGCTGCCGTTGCGGCCGCCGCGTCCGCCGCCTCCTCCGCGAAAAATCCTATGCGCCCCATCCCTGTGTCCAGCTTAAGGTGGACATAGGCGTTTTTGCCCTGGGCTACGGCCGCGGCGGAGAGGTGTTTTGCCATCTCCAGGTCCGTTATGGCCGACCGTATTTCATGGCGCACCAGCTCTCCGGCGGCCTCGTAGGGAGAGGCCCCAAGCACCAGTACGGGGTCGGTAATGCCCCCGGCCCTGAGCTCCATGGCTTCGTCGGCAGTGGCCACGATGAAAAAGTCAGCCCCCTCCTGCTTCACCGCCCAGGCCACGGGAACCGCTCCCAGGTTGTAGGCGTTTGCCTTGAGGACAGCGAAAACTCTCGGCTCTTTGCCGGGCCGTCCGTCGGGCCGGATATGGTTCATCAGGGCTCTGTAATTAGCCCTGACGTTGTCCAGCCGTACTTCCATCCGCGTTGGTCTGATAGTCATAGATTGAACTTCCTCCCTGTAAAATATCCCGGTTTACCGCCGCAGCTTTTCTTCCGGCGGTTTCAAGAATGCTGCCCCGGTCCGAACCTCGATTCCAGCTCCCGCAGTTTGCGCGCGCTTATTCCTATGCCTCCGCAGACAATTACAAGCACTGTTTCGGCGTCCTCCGGCAGAGTTGATTCGCCGTACAGGGCCGCGAGGGAGATTCCGCAGGCGGGCTCCACCAGGACCCTGTGATCGTCCAGAAACCGGGAGCAGGCCGCTACCGCCGCACTGTCGGGGCCTACAAAGGAGATTATAGGACGTCTCCCGGCCAGCTCCAGAACTCCCTCCGCTACTGAGACCGCCCCCAGGG
>CAZXOD010000215.1:0-2789 GCA_964642285.1 uncultured Synergistaceae bacterium | reverse complement strand
AAGATAGGTAAGACTGTGGACGGCCAGAAAGTAAAGGGCGGCGTCCTGTCCTCTGTAGCCCAGGTCCGACAGCAGACTCCGGAGGCCGTAGGACTGAAAAAGAGACTCCATCCACGCGAAAACCAGACCGAGGCCGCAGGAAGCGGCAATAATCTTCGTCTTTCTCATAGGGTTGAACCACCCCCCGCTTCGTTAAGAATAAATTTCGCCATTCCCGCATATTCCGCTAATAATAGCACACCGCCGGCGGAGACTGTTCCTCCAAAGCCGCCTATATGATATTCTTTATACATGTGAACAGAAATTTTAAAAGGGAGGAATCTTTTATGTCAGTGAAAAATGCCATGACGATTGAATTTCTGAAATCCGCCTACGGCGGGGAGAGCATGGCTCATATGCGCTATCTAAGCTGGGCGGACAAGGCCGACAGGGAGGCGTTCCCCAAGACGGCAAGACTGCTTCGGGCCGTGGCCTACGCTGAGCAGGTGCACGCTAACAACCACTTCGTCGTCCTTGGAGGCGACGTGGGCGACTGCCCCGTAACCGCCGGAGCGGTATTCGGGATGAAGGATACGGCGGAAAACCTGCTGGGGGCCATCGCAGGCGAGGAGCACGAGGTGGACCAGATGTACCCCGTCTACTACGAGGCCGCCAAGTTTCAGGGGGAGAAGGACGCCATGCGCACCTTCAACTTCGCCCTCCAGGCGGAAAAACAGCACGCCGAACTGTTCAGGCAGGCCAGGGAGAAGGCCCTGGACGGAAAGGATATGGAGCTTGAATCCATTCTGGTATGCCCCGTCTGCGGCCACACCGTGCTGGACGAGGCGCCGGACAAGTGCCCCGTCTGCGGCATGAGCAAGGATAAGTACGTAGCCTACTAGACGGCAACGCTTGAGCGGGGGCTCTCGCCCTCGCTTTTTTTATGGGGGGTTATGGAAATGGGATTTTTAGAAATTATAGGACCTGTCATGATAGGCCCGTCTTCGAGCCACACCGCGGGGGCGGCCAGGCTGGCGAAACTTGCGGCCAGATGCTGGGGAGACGGACCTTTTTCCTCGGTGACCATCTATCTGAGGGGCAGCTTCGCCTCCACATCGACGGGGCACGGCACGGACAAGGCCCTTGTGGCCGGACTCATGGGGCTTGAGCCCGACGATCCCGGAATCCGCACCGCCCTTGAGACGGCAAAGGCAAAAAATTTCCCCTATCGTTTCGAGCAAGAGGAAGTGGACGGCGCCCACCCCAACTCCGCCCGGTTTGTCTTTGCCGGGCCCGACGGAGGCTCCATGGAGATAGTGGGGGCCTCTGTAGGAGGGGGAGCGGTGGAGCTGCAGGAAATCGACGGCTTTCCGGTGAAAATAACCGGCGAGCTGCCCGCCCTGGTGATCTTTCACAGGGACGTTCACGGGGTAGTGGCGGCAGTGGCGGCCAGGCTGGCGGATAAGAAGATCAACATAGCCTCCATGACCCTCGGCCGAAAGTCCCGGGGAGGGCTGGCCTCCCTGGTGGCGGAGCTTGACATGGACGGCTGCCCCGGGGCGGATCTTCCGGGCGAAATTAAGGGAGTTCACCCCGCGATAATAAGGGTGGTCCCCCTGGGCGGAAGGACGGTGGGGTCATGAGGTCCATTGGCGAAATTGTGGAGCGGTGCAGGGATTCGGGACTTTCCTTCGCGAAGCAGGCCCTGAAGACAGAGACCGAGGAGTTCCGGGTGTCCGAGGAAAACCTGCGGACTGCCATGATGTCCCGCCTAAAAGACATGGAGCTTTCCGTAGTAGAGGCGGAGTCTGGAGACTACCGGGGCCTGATTGTCCCGTCGGAGTGGCGGCTGGTCAAAGAGTACGGAGCGGGGACAGATTCCTTTTCAAGCCCCTATGTTATTGCGGCGGCCCGCATATCCATGGCCGTTGCCACCTACAACTCGGCCATGGGGCGCATAGTCGCCGCTCCCACGGCGGGCAGCTGCGGCATTCTTCCCGGGATGCTCTTCGGCTGCAGAGAGGTCTTCGGGACGGGCGACGACCTGCTGCTGGACGGCCTCTTCGCCGCCGCCGCCGTCGGAGAGGTGACCGCCTCCAGGGCCACTCTGGCGGGCGCCACGGGAGGCTGCCAGGCGGAGTGCGGGGCGGCCGCCGCCATGGGAGCGGCGGCGCTGGTCACCATCAGGGGAGGCGCTCCTGAGGAAGTCTCCGAGGCGGTGGCCCTCACCTACAAATCGGTGCTGGGGCTCGTATGCGACCCTGTGGGGGGGCTGGTGGAGAGCCCGTGCATCAAGAGAAACGCCATGCTGGTAAGCCTGGGCGTCCTGGGCGCCGACCTGGCCCTGGCAGGGGTAAAATCCCTGATTCCCGCCGACGAGGTGATCGACGCCATGGGACAGATAGGCAGGGCCCTGCCGGAGACCCTGAGGGAGACGGGCCTGGGCGGCGTGGCCGTCACACCTTCGGGGCTGGCCGCGGCAAAAAAAATCGGGATGTAAAACGGGCTTTAAAAGAAGCGCGAGAATTGCTCCCCGCGCTTCTTTTTTCCCAACTGACTTTTGCAGAGGAGCGGCGGCTATTCCATAACCAGTCCCCGGATTTGGCTGATCCCCAGGCCCGGCCCCTCCGTGAGGGTGATACTGGGGCCCGAGTAGACCGCTCCTCCCTCTACGGGGTCTGAAGCGCACAGGATGGGCGGGTCCAGGTCCGCCCTGGTAATTATTGGCGTTGCCGAGGCCAGATGGGCCGCCGCTGTGACGCTGATCTTGGTCTCCATCATGGCCCCTATCATGCACTCCACCCCGCAGG
>CAZXOD010000214.1:0-2796 GCA_964642285.1 uncultured Synergistaceae bacterium | reverse complement strand
CCCCCTTGCATATTTCGAAAATGGGTTTATAATGCACCAGCAAATGAACTTGAATTCAATAGAGAGGTCGGATAGAAACATGAAGAACATGCTTAAAATCCTTTGCGCACTATTGGTTGTCCTTTCCCTGGCAGGTAATGCACCGGCGGCGGTAACCCTGAAGCTGGCCAATGCCGGACCGGCGGATCCTGAGGATCGCACCGTCATAGCTGTGGATCTGCTCAAGAATCATGTGGAGAACAAGACGGGCGGGTCGGTGAAGATCGAGGTTTTTCACGCCTCCCAGCTGGGCAACGAGAAGGAGATCATGGAAGGACTCAAGATGGGAACCATCGAACTGGGCACCATCACCACCGGCCCTATCCCCACCATCTTCAAGCCCATCATGGTGTTCGACATCCCCTACCTTTTCCCCAGCCAGGTGGTGGCGTGGGATGTGCTTGACGGCCCCTTCGGCCAAAAGCTTATGGAGGAAATGAGGAAGGCCACGGGAATCCGCACGCTGGCCATCAGCGAGAACGGCTACCGCCACTTTGTCACCAGCGACAGGCAGGTTAAGTCCGTGGCGGACATGAAGGGTCTGAAGATCAGGACCATGGAGAACCCCGCCCATATGAAGATGGTGGAGGCCCTGGGAGCGGCGCCCACCCCCGTGGCCTTTGGCGAGCTGTACATGGCCCTGCAGCAGGGAGTGGTGGACGGGTGCGAGCTTCCCGTAACCCTCACCAACAACGGCAAGTACTACGAGGTGCAGAAGCATACCATTATGGACGGCCATCTTTACAACCCCATGATTCTCTTCGTCAACGACAAGGTGTGGGGGAAGCTGAGCCAGGACGAAAAGACGGCATTGTACGAGGGAGCTCAGCTGTTCAACATCGCCCAGAGGTCCATCTCGGAGATTCAGGTGCAGTCCGGCATTTTGAACGTTACGGAACACGGCATGGCGGTCTATGTCCCCACTGTGGAGCAGATGAACGAATTCCGCTCTGTCTCCCAGCCCCCGGTGCTCGATTACGTAAAATCCCAGGCGGGGGAGCAGTGGGTCGACGAGGTTCTGGCGGCGGTGGCGGCGTCGGAGGCTAAGATTGCGGAGGCGATGAAGTAGATTAAGCGGCCTGCGGGCTCGTTTTTCTTCCGGGGAAGGGGCGCGCTCCGCCCTCTCCCCGGGTACGGTTTCGAAGGAGTGGTGGAGGAAGATGAAGGTTTTGAATGCGGTTCTAAAGATTTTTGACGGCTTTGCCTTTTGGACGGTGGCCCTGCTTATGGGCGCCATGGGAGTTATAGCCTTCGCGGCGGTGTTTTTCCGGTTCGTCCTCCACGATCCCCTGGCCTGGTCGGAGGAGTCGGCCAGGTACATGATGGTCTGGGTTACCTTCCTGGGGGCAGGCTACGCCATGGGAAAGGGAAGGCACATAGGGGTGACCATGTTCGTGGATCATCTTCCCGAAGGGGCACGGCGGAAGGTCACTCTGGCGGGGCAGCTGCTGATCATAGTCTTCATGGCCGCCGTCGCTGTGCAGGGGGTTAAGCTCATCATAGGGCTCTGGGGGCAGACCTCCCCCGCCATGGACTTCCCTATGTGGATTCCCTATATGGCCATCCCCATCGGGGCAACGTATATGCTGCTGCATCTGCTGGCCCTTGTCCTTGGCAACTCGGACCAGGCCCTCTCCACCGCCGACCTTGAACTCGAGGACGCCCTGCAGGGAAAAGGAGGAGCGGGGCAGTGAGCTGGCTTATGTTTTTCGCCTTCACCATCTGCTTCATCATGGGCATACCTCTGGCCATAGTCATGGGTATTACAGGCTTCGCGGTGATCCTGGCCATGGGGGTGCCTCTGGAAGTGGTGGCCCAGAGGATGTTCACGGGGATAGACTCCTTTCCCCTGATGGCGGTTCCCTTCTTTATTCTCGCCGGGGATCTGATGAACCGGGGCGGCACTACCATCAGGATCATAGGCTTCGCCAACAGCCTGGTAGGGCATATCCGGGGAGGCCTCGCCCACGCCTGCGTGGTGGCCAATATGATCTTCGCCGGGATAAGCGGCTCGTCGGTGGCGGATGCCTCCGCCATAGGCTCCATCATGATCCCCTCCATGGAGAAGAGCGGCTACGAGCTTGATTTCAGCGCCGCGCTGAACAGCGTAGCGGCCACCATAGGGCCCATAATCCCCCCCAGCATCATCATGGTGATCTACGGCGTTTCGGTGAACGTCTCCGTGGGAGGGCTCTTCGCTGCGGGCTTTCTTCCCGGAATTCTGATGGGGCTGGCCCTGATGATTGTGGTCTCCCGGGTGTCGAAGAAAAAGAACTACCCCGTGTCGGATGGGTTTTCAAAGAAGAAAGTTGTCCTGGAGTTCAAGTCCGCCATCTGGGCGCTGCTGGCGCCGGTGATCATCCTGGGCGGCATTTTGGGGGGAATCTTCACTCCCACGGAGGCCGCGGCGGTGGCGGTGATCTACTCCTTTTTCGTGGGCAAGTTCGTCTTCAAAGAGATAACGTGGAAGGAGCTACCCGGCATCCTCTTCCAGAGCGGCGCCACCACCGGGGCCATCCTTCTGATAATTTCCTTCGCCAACGTCTTCGCCTGGGTGATCGCTGCGAACCAGGTCCCGGTAAAGCTGTCGGCCCTCTTTTTGTCCGCCACGTCGAACCCCTGGGTCTTCCTCCTGATAGTAAACATCCTTCTGCTTATCGTGGGGATGTTCATGGAGACGGGCGCGGCCATCATCCTCCTGGCCCCCATCCTCGCCCCCATCGCCGAAAGGCTGCGGATACACCCCCACCACTTTGG
>CAZXOD010000213.1:0-2880 GCA_964642285.1 uncultured Synergistaceae bacterium | reverse complement strand
ATTCTTCCCTGGTGGTAGTGAATGGCGCAGAATGAGCAGCTTCCGAAGCAGCCCCTGTGGCTTGTGAGGCTGAAGCGGACTTCCTCGATGGCCGGGACGCCCCCTAATTTTTCGTACATGGGGTGCCAGGTCCGGGTATAAGGATAGGCGTATATCTCGTCCATTTCTTTTTGGGAAAGGGGCAGGGGCGGCGGATTTTGAACGGCCCACAGGCCCCCCGATTTCTGGGCTACCGGGGAACCGTGAAAAGGATCCTGCTCATTGTACTGAAGCCTGAAGGCCTCGGCGAATTTCACCCTGTCCGACGCCGCTTCCTCCCAGGAGGGGATGTCTATAACCCCGATATCCTCGGGGAGAGCGGCTGTTTTGTACATGGTCCCCCTCACGGAACGGATATTTTTTACAGACGCGCCCCGATCCAGGAGGCCCGCTATCTCGGCGATCTGCTTTTCTCCCATGCCGTATACAAGCAGGTCTGCGCCGCTGTCGATCAGTATGGGCCTTCGGAGCCTGTCGGCCCAGTAGTCGTAGTGGACAAATCGTCTGAGGCTCGCCTCCACGCCGCCAATTATAAGGGGGATATCTCCCCAGAGCTGCCTTATCCCGTTGCAGTAGACGATGACGGCTCTGTCCGGGCGCAGGCCCCTCTCGCCTCCGGGGGAGTAGCTGTCCTTGCTTCTGCTTTTTTTAGCGGCGGTAAATCTGTTGAGCATGGAGTCCAGATTGCCGGAGGTTACGAGAACAGCGAGGCGGGGGCGCCCCATGGCGCCGTAGGACTGGATATCCTTCCAGTCGGGCTGGGACAGGATGCCGACTCTGAAGCCACGGGCCTCCAGCACCCTGCTTATGACCGCCCCGCCGAAGCTGGGATGATCAACGTAGGCGTCCCCGTTTACAATGAGGAAGTCCAGCTCCTCCCACCCTCTGGCCTCCATGTCGGCCCGGCAAACGGGCAGGAAAGCCGTACCTGGAACAGGCGGTACCTGCTGCATGGTATTCGTTGTCAATTCAGGGCCCCTGCGGTTATGCTCTTGATTTTATAGTTTTCATAAACAATTTTTATCCCCGATGATTTATCGACCCTGTAAATCTCCGCTCCGCCAGCCAGGTCGTTAGGGTGTCCCAAAATGGACAGCACCTGTCTCCTGTCGGCGCCGACCTTCAGCCCCCCGCCCAGTAAGTGTTCCGGAGAGCTGAGGGCTATCCTTCTTACCTCGTTGCCCCCCGGGCCCTCAAGAAGGATCACGGAGGCCCCCTTAAAGGTCATGGTGACTTCCGAGCCCTCCCCGGCGGACGTTTTTACCTTTTTGGAGGAGGTTTTGGAGGGTTTCCCCAGTCCTTCCGCAAGCTGATCCCTTGTGGTGCCGAAGGATGCCAGGGCATTGTCAAGAAACAGGGGTGAAAGCCCTTCATCCCCTGGGTCAAGGATCGTCAGGAATTTGCCGAAAATCCACCCCTCGCTGCCGCCCTGGGGTCTGATTCTGTACCAGGGCCAGGCATGAGGGTCGCTTAAGGACTTATAGGGAACCCTGTAAACAGTTTTGCTCTTTTCGCCGGGAAGGGTAACGGCAACCAATCCGGAGGCGTCCGGCTTGCCGGCGACGGTGACTCCCCTGCCCCGGGCAACTTTGATCTTCTTTCCGTCGGGGGCCGTCAGTTCCGCGTCAGTCAGGGTGACGGCCTCGGCGCTGTCGTCTGGGGTGCGGGATTCGAGCACTTCCACTTTTTTCCCCGCCGATACCTTTCCCACTACGGGACTCTCTATGGTGGAGGATCCCCTAAGGTTTACGCCTGACCCGATGACCACACCTCTGGCAGGACCTGTAATCGCGGGAATTTCTTCAGCGGGCTTTTCAGCCGGGGAGGCGACGGTCACAGGTTTTTCAGGTTTCAGCTCCTCTATATCTTTCTGTCCCACCGCGGGAAGAACTGCCGGCTTGCCCGTATCTCCAGGATCGACCAGGTCAATTCCTCCGCTTTCAGGGGTCTTAAGGGGGACTTCCCCGGACTTTTTGACCACGGGCCTTTCAACTACCACGCTGTCCCAGGGCAGTTCCTCCGCCTGGCGGAAAAACCAGTAGATCCCTCCGCCTATGGAGCCAAGAAAGACCAGCAGCGCTAAAATCAGCGGAATCACGCTCTTCCGGTCGTCATGCCTGCGCCGCTTCCGGGCCACGGCGCTGAACTCCCTGAACCTTATCTCTGCGCTGTCAGCATTGGTTCGGATCCTTACCGGCCGGGAAGGGGCATTTTCGACGTCAGGCCGCCTTGGAGCGGTTCGGGGCGGATAGTATTCCTCCTCGTCCCTCTCTTCCCGGGCCGCCTCGGGCGGGGACGGCTGGATGGGCTGCTCCGGCTCAGGCTCTGGTACCGGTGACCCGCAGGCCGGGCAGAATCTGAACCTTTCACCCACCTCTTCGCCGCACACGGCGCACTTTTTTATATACTCTTCAAAATCAGCCATATCCGGCCAACCTCCTCCCAAAGTTCTCGTTTATTCTAACACTTAACCTTCCGGCTTCTCTCGGCGTTTTTCCGTATTAACGGGCCGGCGGGAGACATTAAAAAAGGGAGGCTGCCCTCCCTTTAGATCAGTCCTCCTGGCCTTTTCGTACTGTTTTTGCCCAGGAATCTTTTAAAGCCACCGTCCTGTTAAACACAGGACACTCCGGAGTGGACCCCTTATCGGCACAGAAGTAGCCCTGCCGCAAAAACTGGAATCGCTCCTCCGGGCCAGCGCTGCCAAGACCCGGCTCGATAACGCAATTTTGAAGAACCTCCAGGGAATCCGGGTTCAGATAGTCGGTGAAGGTTTTGCCCTCCTCCATGGCGGACAGATCGGAAGAGCGTCGTGTAGGGAAAGAGTGTACGTCCTGGTGT
>CAZXOD010000212.1:0-2902 GCA_964642285.1 uncultured Synergistaceae bacterium | reverse complement strand
CATAAGTTTAATGGTCCTAAAGGCGTTGGTTTTTTGTACAAACGCTCGGGACTTGAATTGCCTCCGTTATTAAGCGGAGGGGGACAGGAAAATAGCATGAGGGCGGGAACGGAAAATGTGGCTGGTATTGTCGCTCTGGGATATGCTCTTGAAGAAAACTGTAGTCAGATGAAAGCGATAGAGTCTAGGTTATCAGAGCTTGTGCAAAGGACAGTAGAGAGATTAAAAAAATCCCTGCCGTTCGTTATAGTAAATGGGGATGATGCTGTCCGACTGCCTGGATTTCTAAATATCGCTATTCCTGGAGTTGGCGGAGAGGAGCTTCTTCATTTGCTTGATTTGAGAGGAATATGCATATCAACAAGTTCAGCTTGTAATTCAGGTAGTAAAGAACCTTCTCATGTTTTACTGGCTTTGGGCCAATCGGAAGAGATTGCAAAGTCAGCTATCAGAATTTCTTTCGGGAGGTACAACAGCCAAAAAGATGTAGATAGACTGGTTGAAACCATAGTCGGTTGTTGTTCTAAAATAGCTGCGATTTGCTGATTTTCGAATAAATACATCTTAATATATTGAGACGGGTGAATATATTGAAGGATTTGAGGCTTTGCCGTTGTGCAGTATTAGCTCACTTCACTAGACATCTGACAGCAAGAATCATGTCCAGGGAGCAGCGCATCACTGCAACGTTCGGAGTGGTATGTGCAAAATTTGCAACAACCACTTTTTCTTTAAGTTAAGCTGTGTTTTACAGGATATATGCATTTTTTTACGGACGGCGGCGCCCGCGAGCGCTCATCCCAGTTTAACATTGCGCCGCCAAAGATTACGTTTATCCCGCCCGGAGCCTCCATACAAAAATTCGCCGTCCCCATAGGATTGATCGCAATCCTTCAGAAACGGCGGATTAAATTCTGGCGGAGGGCAGAGGATTCGAACCCCTGGGGCTTGCGCCCAGTTGATTTCAAGTCAACCACCATCGACCACTCGGACAGCCCTCCGCGAAACAGCCAAGATTATACATGGAATTTCCTTTCTTGCCAACGCTCTCTTCCCGGGTTTAAAGCGCTGAACGCCCCTTCCCGCTAAGGGTATAATAAACTAAAAGCTATTTCTCTCCGGAGGTGTTTCATAATGAAAAAAGAAGAAATCCTAGAGAAATTTGTGTGCGCGCCGTGCCGGGTGGCGGTGGTGGGGGCCTCTCCCAAGCCGGAAAGGGCCGTTTTCAGGGTGATGAGCTATCTCTCGGGCGCCGGATTTATCCTCTTCCCGCTGAACCCTGCTTATGAAGGAACGGAGATCGCCGGACGCCCCTGCGGGGCAAGCCTAGAATCCCTTACCGGGCCTGTGGACATAGTGGCGCTGTTTCTGTCGGCGGACAAGCAGGGCGCCGTTGCCCCGGGACTGGATAAAATGTCCCCGAAGCCCGTTGTATGGTTTCAGCCCGGGGCGGAGAACGCCTCTCTGGCCGAAGAGCTGACTCAAAAAGGCTACGATGTGGTCCCTTCCGCCTGCCTTATGGAAGACCATATGAATATGTGCAGGTAAAATTTTCCTTGCTCAAGGGTGCAAAGTTATATATAATTACTGAAAAGACCGTACTTACCCTCTAAACTAGGCGGTTTTCGTTGCACGGGGGGAGCCGGTCATTAAAGGGAGGTTTGCCATGTCCTCCGAACATCCTTTCACAACCAGGGTGCGCTACGGCGATACCGATTGCATGGGAGTCGCCTACTACGCCAACTATCTCTACTGGTTCGAGGTGGGACGCACCGAATTCTGTCGCGCCCACGGAAAATCCTACGCCGACTGGGAGGGAGAGGGCATTTTTCTCCCCGTGGTGGAGGCCCGCTGCAGATACAAGCACCCGGCCCGGTACGAGGACGAGATTACCATTTTCACAAGGGTCGGAGAGGTAAAAGCTTCCTCTGTTATTTTTGAGTGCCGCATTGAAAGGACCTCCGATGGCAAGGCTCTTGCCTCGGGATGGACGCGCCATGCCTTCGTGGACGGGAGCGGCAGGCTGCTTAAGGGTGACAACCCGCTGCGCCGATGGATTGCGGAGCTGGATGATGGAGGTGTCGCAAAGAGTGAGTAAAAAAGCCATACTTTTAGGCAACGAGGCAATTGCAAGGGGAATAGTTGAGGCAGGGTGTCTGGTGGCGGCGGCCTACCCGGGTACGCCTTCCTCCGAGATTCTGCCTGCGGTGGCAAAATTCGCCGACGAGATGGACGTCCCCATGGCAGTGGAGTGGGGCGTCAATGAAAAGGTGGCCTTCGAGAAGGCCGCCGCCGCGTCCTTCACCGGGGCGCGGGCGTGCGCGGTAATGAAGCAGGTGGGCCTTAACGTGGCGGCGGACCCCTTCATGAGCGTGTCCCACTTCCAGCTTAAGGGCGGCCTGCTGCTGGTCTCCGCCGACGATCCGGGGCCTCACAGCTCTCAGACGGAGCAGGACAGCCGCTACTTCGCCATGTTTGCCAAAATCCCCTGTTTCGACCCGAGCTCGGCCATGGAGGCCAAGGAGATGGTCTTCGACGGCTTCGACCTTTCGGAGCGTTTCGGCGTGGTCACCATGCTCCGTCCCAGCGTGAGGGTGGACCACTGCCGCCAGGACGTGGAACTGAAGGACTTTACCCCCGGTAAACCCGAGGTAAAGTTCGAGAAGGATATGGCCCGGTGGGTGTGCCTGCCGGCGAGCGTCAAGGCAAATCACCCCAAGCTTAACGCCAAGCTTGAGGAGATCAGGGCCGCCTTCGAGACGGAGTTTTCAAAGTACAATTACGAGGTACCCTCCGAGGAGAAGAGCGTTCTGGGCATAGTGGCCTCGGGAGTATGCTTCTCAGTGGCGAGCGATATTTTGAAGAGCTGGGGAAGAAAGGACGTGGCGCTGCTGAAGATAGG
>CAZXOD010000211.1:0-2909 GCA_964642285.1 uncultured Synergistaceae bacterium | reverse complement strand
GCCAACAGCGGCACCAGGAACATGTAGTTGCTCACGGCGGCGATGTTGCGGGTTCTCTCGAAGGCCTTGGACCAGGCAGCGTAGGCGATGGCGCTTGGGAAGAGAGACAGCATCAGCAGGCTGAAAATGTGTCCGGAACTTGCCGTCCGCAGCTCCCGCAGAGCCTGGGGGGCGAAAAAAACCAGCAGCAGGGCTCCTGCCATCATACTGTAGGCGGCGGTCTCCAGGCCGGAATAGGTTTTTGTTAGCTCCTTCTGCAGAAGGTTATAGACGCTCAGCACCAGCGCCGCCAGAAAAAGCCATAGAATCCCCGAGTTTACCGTGAAAGCGCCCTTCATAAGAAAGAGGACGAGGATTCCGCAGAACTCCACTCCTATGGCCGCCCACTGGAGCTTCCCCACCCGTTCGCCCAGGAACGCCATCGCCAGCAGGGCGGTCAGAATAGGGGCTGAGGAGATTATTACGCTGCTTGTGGCGGAAGTTACAGTTAGAAATCCGTGGTTGAACGCCGGAATGTAGATTGAAAATCCCGCGGCCCCGGCGGCGAAGAAGTATTTTATATCCTTCCTCCGGGGCAGTTTCATCCCGACAAGCAAGCCCGCCCCTCCCATAAAGACCGATGCCAAAAGGCACCGCAGAAAGCCTAGAGGCAGAGGCGAGAACTGCGAGAGCGCCAGGCGGGTGAACATATAGGCCAGGGACCAACAGAATGCTGCGGCGAAGGCCCAGGTATGGTAGCTTTGGAGCGCTCTTTTCATCTGCGCGCCTCCTTTACTGCTTTAATGAGCATATCGCCCCGCTCGCGGCGTCTGCCGTCAGCGGAGCGATAAAAATTTTTTGCGCCGCCCCCCGAAGAAGCGTCAGACTTCGTAGGCGCCCGAGACTGTATCGCCGCCCCGCTCTGTCCAGTTGGTGTGGAAAAACTCGCCTCTTTTAGCGTCAAGCCTCTGGTACATATGGGCCCCGAAGTAGTCCCGCTGGGCCTGGAGAAGGTTAGCCGGCAGCAGGGCGGTGGTATACCCGTCAAAGTAGGCCAGGCCGGAGCTCATGGCAGGGACGGGAATGCCGTGCTTGATAGCGGTTGCCGCCACCTCCCGCCAGGCGGGGATGAGCTCTTTTATCAGACCCTTAAAGTAGGGGTCCAGGATTATGTTTGTCAGGCCGGGGTTCCTGTCGAAGGCCTCCTTGATTCTGTCCAGGAAGACGCTCCGGATGATGCAGCCCGCCCGCCAGATCAGGGCTATGGCGCCGTAATTCAGCTTCCATCCGTACTCCTCCGCGGCTGCCCGGAGCAGTTCATACCCCTGGGCATAGGAGATGATCTTCGAGGCCAGCAGCGCCTTCCTGATCTTTTCCACAAACTCTCTCCGGTTGCCGGTAAAAGCGCCTCTTTCCCTGGGAAACTGCCTGCTGGCAGCCACCCGCTCGTCCTTCCGGGCGGAGAGGCATCGGGCGAAGACGGCCTCGCTGATCAGGGTAAGGGGAACGCCCTCATCCAGGGCCGCCACGCTCATCCATTTCCCCGTGCCCTTTTGCCCCGCCGTGTCCAGGATTTTGTCCACCAGCGGTTTGCCGTCCCTATCTTTATAGGCCAGTATATCCCTGGTTATTTCGATGAGGTAGCTCTCCAGCTCCGTCTCATTGAACCGGGCAAAGACCTCGTGCATTTCTTCGGCAGTCATACCCAGGGAGTCCCTCATCAGATGGTAGGCCTCGCAGATGAGCTGCATATCGCCATACTCAATGCCGTTATGGACCATCTTTACAAAATGGCCCGATCCATCGCCGCCCATCCACTCGCAGCAGGGCGTTCCGTCATCAACCTTGGCGCTGATTGCCTGAAATATTTCCTTTACATGGGGCCACGCGGCTTCCGATCCACCGGGCATCATAGAAGGTCCCGTAAGGGCCCCCTCTTCCCCGCCGCTGACCCCCGTTCCTATATACAGGAGCCCCTTCCCTTCCACATAGCCAGTTCTGCGGATGGTGTCGGGAAAGTGGCTGTTGCCCCCGTCGATCAGGATGTCTCCCTTTTCAAGCAGGGGCAGAAGCTGCTCAATGGTATCGTCCACGGGCTTTCCCGCCTGAACCATCATCATTATCTTCCTGGGCGGTTCCAGACTCTCTACCAGCTCTTTCAGAGAATAGGCGCCGATAATATTCTTTCCGGCGGCTCTTCCCTCCACAAAATCCTTCACTCTGGCGGTGGTTCTGTTGAACACGGCTACAGTATATCCCCTGGACTCCATGTTCATCACCAGGTTTTCACCCATGACCGCAAGGCCTATCAGACCGATATCTGCTTTTTTCATGGCTCGGCTCCTTTACCGCTTTACCCTTGCGTTGCCTTCCCAGACGCTCCAGACCTGCTCTTCGCTCTCGGGCATGGCATAATCCGTGACCATGGTGGCGGCCATGGCGCCGGTTGCCCATCCGAACCGCAGGGCCTTTTCAGCGGGCCATCCTTTGTTAAGACCGTAAAGAAGGCCGCCGACAAAGCCGTCTCCTCCTCCGATGCGGTCCAGCACGAAGATGGGCCTGGGTTCCGCCACGCTCCAGCCTTCGGAGGAGTGTACCAGGGCCCCCCACAAGTGTTCGTTGGCGTGGACGACCTGCCGCAGAGTATTTGCATAGACGGAGGCATTGGGGAAGGCTTTGCGGGCGTTATCTATCATGGCCTTGAAGGAATCGATCTTTTCAGTCACATCAGCACCGCCTGCCTCCGGGCCCCTGATGCCCAGAGCCAGCTGGAAGTCCTCCTCGTTGCCTATCAGAATATCCGTCAGAGAGGCTATTTCGGTAAAAAGAGCCCTGAGCTCCTCTTCCCTGCCCCTCCAGAAGGATTCTCTGTGGTTCAGGTCAAAGCTTATTTTAGTTCCCCGGGCCCTGGCTGCCCTGGCTACCTCGAT
>CAZXOD010000210.1:0-2947 GCA_964642285.1 uncultured Synergistaceae bacterium | reverse complement strand
AAGAAAAAATACTGGCAAAGTCGAGAGAAATGCGGGATAATTTACTGAGAGGGTAAAAACGTTCTGAACCTGTCATCCTTAACGACGCGCAGCGTCGTTAAGGATGACAGCAATTACCAGCAGCAAAATCTCGCAGATTTATGGAGGACTAAAATAAATGCAGTGGAGATCCGGCAAGGAAGTACGTTCTAAGTTCATTGATTTTTGGGTTTCAAAGGGAAGCAAGCACTATCCCAGCTTTTCCCTGATCCCCGACGACCCCTCCCTGCTTTTTACCATTGCCGGGATGGTGCCATTCAAGCCTTACTACCTGGGGATTGAAAAGCCCGAGACGGCCAGAGCCGTCACCTCCCAGAAGTGCGTTCGGACCAACGACATCGACAATGTGGGCCGCACGGCCAGGCATCATACGTTTTTCGAAATGCTGGGAAATTTTGCCTGGGGAGACTATTTTAAAAAAGAAGCCATCACCTGGGGATGGGATTTTCTTACCGGGATTATGGGCCTTGAGGCCGACCGGATGTCGGTGACCATCTACGAGGAGGACGAAGAGGCCTACGACGTTTGGCGCAGAATTGTCGGCGTTCCCGACGAGCGGATTTTCCGCTTCGGCAAGGACGGCAACTTCTGGTTTATGGGCGCCCAGGGCCCCTGTGGTCCGTGCTCCGAGATTATGTACGACCAGGGGCCGGAGTTCTCCTGCGGAAGGCCGGAGTGCGCCGTGGGGTGCGACTGCGACCGGTATCTGGAGATCTGGAACCTGGTGTTTACCCAGTTCGACCTTCAGAAGGACGGAAGCCTGGTCCCTCTGCCGAAGAAGAATATTGACACAGGGATGGGGCTTGAGAGGCTTACCTCCATTGTCCAGAGGGTAAAGACCGACTTCGAGACCGACCTGTTCATGCCCATGATAGACAGGGCATGTTCCATGGGCGGGGTGCGCTACGGCGACGACCCCCGGTCTGACCTGGCCGTCCGGGTAATCGCGGACCATATACGCTCAGTGGCCTTTATGATCGCCGACGGCATTCTGCCCTCCAACGAGGGCAGGGGCTATGTGCTGCGGCGGCTTCTTAGGAGGGCGGTGCGGTTTGGCCGCCTGCTGGGGGTGGAGCGCCCCTTCCTCCCCGACTTCCTTCCCGATGTGATCGAACTCATGGCCGACCCCTACAGGGAGCTGACCGACAACAGGCTTACCATTGAACAGATTATAGACGTGGAGGAGAAGCGCTTCGGCAGAACTCTGGCGCAGGGCACCGAGCTGCTGGACGGCGAGATCTCCAGGCTGAAGGCCGCCGGCAGGACGGAGCTTCCCGGAGAAGTGGCCTTTGAGCTTTACGACACCTACGGTTTTCCCCTGGAACTTACGGCGGAGATTGCCGGAGAGAAGAGCTTTACGGTGGACACGGCAGGATTCGACAGGGCCATGGAGGCCCAGAGAGAGCGGGCCAGGGCGTCAAGCAAGCAGAAGCGGAGCGAGATGACCGGAGACGTGTACTCCGAACTCCACGAGGAATTGGGAGATACACAGTTTACAGGGTACGGGGCTTCCGAGGCCGCCTGCGTCGTGGCGGCGGTGATTGTGGACGGCGAGGCCGTCGATTCTCTGGAGGAGGGGCAACAGGGGGAGGTTATCCTTCACTCCACGCCTTTCTACGGCGAGAAGGGCGGCCAGATCGGCGATACAGGCTTTCTCACTTCCGGCGGAGGCCGGGCGGAGATTACCGATACCACCGTTCACAGAGGGCTGACAGTCCATAAAGTGAAGGTGCTCTCGGGGCGGATTGCCCCGGAGGATTCCGTTAAGGTTTCAGTGGACGTGGAGCGCAGAAACGCCATCATGCGCAACCATACGGCCACTCACCTGCTTCATGAAGCCCTTTCGAGGGTGCTTGGCGGCCATGTGCGCCAGGCGGGCTCCCTGGTGGGAGAGGGCAGCTTGAGGTTCGACTTCACCCATTTCGAGCCTCTGACGAGGGAACAGCTTATCGCGGTAGAGATGGAGGTCAATGCCCGGATTCTTGAGAATACCCCCCTGGAAGTGGAGCATACGGACATGGAGTCCGCCAGGAAGGCGGGGGCTAAGGCCCTGTTCGACGAGAAGTACGATGATACCGTCCGGGTGGTCAGCATCTCTGACTTTTCTGCAGAGCTCTGCGGAGGCCTGCACGTGGCCGCCACAGGGGAGATAGGGCCCTTCAAGATCATCCGGGAGGAGGGCATAGGCTCGGGAACCAGGCGGATTACCGCCGTAACGGGCCTTGTGGCTATCAGGATGTTCCAGAAGACGTGGAGATTTGTGTCAGATATAAGCGGCATGCTCTCCGTCGATGAAGACGTCATCATTGAAAGAGTGGAGCATCTTCAGGCCGAGGTGAAGGCCCTGCGGAGGGCTAGGGATGCGGAAAAGCTCAACGCCATAAGCGCGGGGTTGCAGGACAAGCTTCACTGGTTTGCCCTGAAGAACGGCCCGGAAGGAGTTTTCGGCTCCTTCGACGGCCTTTCGGCCGATGAACTCCGGGAGCTGGGGGACAGGATGAAGAACAGCCGCAGAGAGGGCGGCCTTGTGGTGCTGCTTGCCTCCGTGGTTGACTCCAACGTCATCCTGGTGGCCATGGCCGACGAAAAGGCCGTGGCGGCCGGTGTCTCGGCGGGAAAGATCGTAAAGGAGGCCTCCTCCATGCTGGGCGGCGGCGGGGGCGGAAGGCCCAATATGGCCCAGGGCGGCGGCAGGGACGTTCAGGCCCTTCCCAAAGTGCTTGCTTCATTTCAATCCATGGTGGAGGGGCAGATCCGGAATTGATGAAAAGAATTCTGGCCCTGGATATCGGTACGGTAAGAATCGGAGTGGCGGTCAGCGATCCCCTGGGAGTGTTCGCCCAGGGGATCGCCGTTCTGAATGTGGGGAAGGACTGGAAGGCGGAGCTCGACCGGCTTGTGGAGCAAT
>CAZXOD010000209.1:0-2979 GCA_964642285.1 uncultured Synergistaceae bacterium | reverse complement strand
CTGCGCCGGATGGACGGAGACGTCAAGAAGAAGACCATCCAGACGCTGAAGCGCCGGAAGACCCCCATGATGGACTACGTCCGCCTCAGCGAGGCGTCCTTGTCGGAGGGAAAGCTGCTCCTGAAAGGCACGTCGGAGGACGAGCCCTTTGAGGAGAGGTGCGACCGCCTGATCCTGGCTTCCAGCATGGCCCCCGTACTGGAGGGCTTCGGCCTGGAGAACGGCCCCGTCAAAACTGTCAGGGGCGCCATTGAGGCGGACTCATCCCAGAGGACGTCCGTGGAGGGAGTCTACGCCATAGGGGACTGCACCGGCGGGGCCATGCTTGCCCACCTGGCGGAGTACCACGCCCTGGCCGCCGTCAGCGATATGACCGGCGGGAGCTACACAGTAGACTACGACGCCGTGCCCGCCTGCGTCTTCATGACCCCCGAGGTAGGGACGGTAGGCCTCACTGAGGAAGAGGCCCGGGAGAGGGGCGAGGACGTGGTGGAGGCAAAGGCCTACTTCGCCGCCAACGGCATGGCCCTGTCCCTGGGAGAGGGAGACGGCTTCATAAAGGTGGTGGCCCGGGCCTCAGACAAGACCCTTCTGGGAGTCCACATCATGGGGCCCGAGGCCGCATCGCTGCTGGGAGAGGCTACCCTTGCGGTGGCCCGGAGGATGACAGCGGCAGAAGTGGCCCATACGGTCCACGCCCACCCGACCCTGTGCGAATGTTTCAGGGACGCGTGCCTGCGGGTAATGGAGAAATAAGGGACCGGCCTTGAGCCGCGGAAACGTAAAAACCCAACAGGGGCGTTTTCCCATGAGAGACGACGCGCAATCTATCCCCGTTATATCAAGGAGCTGAGAAATTAAATGCTGGACCATTTAAAGGCCCAGTTCTTCAGGACTGTCGGCCTGGGCGGAGGTTTATCTGTGCTCCTCATTGCGGCGACATTTATGTTTCCGATGAATATCCTGCTGTCGAGGGAGATGGAAGGGCGCCTTGCCGGAGCGGTGGAACTGAGGGCCGTGCATGTGAACTACAATCTGGGCAGATTCAGTTCGGAAATCACGGGGCTCACCAGCAGAACGGTGATCCGGCAGCAGCTGCTTAAGTACAGCCTTGGAGAGGTAGATTTCCAGGAGCTTGCATCCTTTACGGAGCCCAAGTACGCTGACGGCGCCAGAATCATAGAGGATTTGATCGGCGCCCGGAGAGTTCTTCCCGACGGAAGGCTGGTCTGCTCCTACGGAGATCAGGAGCTGTTTGCCGCACTGCCTGACCTGCTGCCGGTCATCGCCCTTGTTCCGGGCTCCGGCGGCGCTAAAATCGCCGTCTCCCAGCCTATAGTAGAGGAAGGAAGGACTCTGGGCTACGACCAGGGCATATTTGAGGCCGCGTTCATGTTCGGAAACCTCCCCCCAGAGGCGCGGAGCTTTAGCCTCCTCCCGGCCGGCGACGAAGCGCCTGCGATTGCGGAGGGGGCCCGCCGCGCGGCGCTGCCGGACGCCCCCTTTCTCCTCGAAGGAAAAATGAACGAGGATCTTTTAAAATCGGAAAAAATCATGTCCCTTGCCATGGTTACCGCGTACACCTGCGCGGCTTTCGCCATTATCATTACGCTGTTTTACTTTACTCAGTACCGTTTCGTAGGGAAAATAATCCAGCGGCTGCGCCTGGAGACGGAGCGCAAAGACGCCCTGCTCCGGGAGACCCACCACCGGATCATGAACAACCTGAACGCGGTTATAGCCATGCTCCAGATGCAGATGGAGGAAATGAGCTCCGCGGAAGCCCAGAACGCCCTTAATGAAGCCATTGACAGGGTCTACAGCATGAGCGGACTTTATACCAGGATGCTGAGAGCCGGCAGCTCCCAAAAAACGGATATGGGCGAATTTCTGGGGGATATCGCAGAGCGGGCTGTTTTTCTATACGCCCACTCTACGGAAATAAAGGTTGAAAAGCTGTTCCAGCCTATAATTCTCGGTGGAGACGAACTTTTTCCGCTCGGGGTCATTGTCAACGAGCTTACCACCAACGCGGCGAAATATGCCTTCACCGGAAGAAAAACGGGTGTCGTCACCCTGCATGGCGCCCGGAACGGCAACACTGTCTCTCTTTCCATCAGCGACGACGGCCCGGGGTTTCCGGAAAACTTCCAACCCGGAGATACGACCGGATTCGGCATATCTTTGGCGCTCATGCTTGCCGAGCAGCTGGGCGGCGATATACGGTTCGAGAATGACGGCGGAGCGAAGGCCACTATTGTTTTCCAGACGCCCCATGAATCACCCTGACCTGGTCAATCAGCGGCCGTCAGGCTAAATCCGTCTGCTCTCCGCAAAATCTCACCGCTCGTTAACTACGGGCTTGATGTCGATTACGGGCGTGCCGTCCAGAGCCTCCAAAGGCTCCACGCTGAGACGGCCGCCTTTTTTTTCCGTCAGCAGCACCCTGTGGAGGCCGATGGGGTTGGGCCTGGACGGCGAGCGAGTGGCGAAGACCCCTTTCAGGGGAACGTCAGGGTTCCCCCTGGGATGAACCTTCAGTCGGTCCCTGTCGGACAGGTGGAGCCAGGTCAGTATCAAAATCTCCCGCCCCGCCTCCAGGTCGTCCAGACAGTCCAAAAACTCATCGAAAATCTCTATCTCCGCCCCGGGGGCGTTCTCGCATCCCTGACTGGGACAATCCTCCCGCCTCTTAAGGGGAGAGTGAACCCTCCCCACGGGGCGCAGTTCCATTTTTCCAGCTTCCATTCTCTGTCCTCCTGATTTAAATACGCTCTCTTTTTTCTTTGACCAGAGCGTCTTTTAATTTTACCCTAAAATTCAAAGGGCAGCATATATCAAAGGCTTCACCCTCTTTTAAACTCAAAGAAACCGTTTAACCGTCCCTTTTCTGATGTACAATGCTTCCGGAAGCATAAAAAAATAAATATCCAAACTTCAGGAGGAATTTTAAGATGAAGGCCATACTGGCGGGAACTC
>CAZXOD010000208.1:0-2988 GCA_964642285.1 uncultured Synergistaceae bacterium | reverse complement strand
GAACAGGGCCTTGTGGTTGCGATAAAGTTCAGAGGCTGGTTCGTGGCCGATTTTCTTGCGGAAGACCTGCAGGAGATAAACAAAATCCGGGCTCTTCTGGAATATAATCTCTTCCAGTCCATTCTTTCCCGGGGCGGCCCCAGCGACCGCGACCTGAAAAAGGCGGTCCTCATAAACAAAAAGCTTGAGCGGATTCTGAATTCGGATCTGTCCCGAGAGGAACAATCTTTTGAATTTGCCGAACTGGAGATGGAGTTTCACCTGTTTTTGTACTCCCTTGCCGGGGACGGATGCAGGTGGACCAGAAAAATCCTCACCAACATCTCCTACCAGATCAGGTGCGGCCTGCACCAGTGGGTTTACGAGGAAGATCAGATGAGGATGGGAATAAAATCCCATGAAAATCTGATCGAATACCTTCGCAGAAAAGATACAAACAGCCTGAGCGAATTGCTGTTCAGCAGGCTGAAAATTCTTCCCGGCGCAGAACGCATCAAGAGAGCGAATTTTGCAGCCGGAGATACTATACAAACCGAGGAGGAATATGCACCATGAACAGACGTGAAAGAATTCAGGCGGCCCTTGCGGGAAAAGAGACGGACAGACTGCCCTTCAGCCTTTGGAGACACTTCCCCAACCTTGACCACCACCCCACGAAGCTCGCCGAGCTCTCGCTGGAGTACCAGAGAAGGTATGACCTGGACTTCATCAAGTTTACCCCCTATGGCATGCTGGCCACCATTGACTGGGGCGTATCCCTGAAGTTCTCCCCCGGCTTCGACGTAGCCACCGTAGCCGCTGTACCTGCAGTCACCAAGGCGGACGACTGGACTAACCTCCGCCCCCTGAGCGGAACCGACAGAGAGTACCTCCACGCCCTGGAAGGCCTTCGCCTCTGCATGGAGGAGAAGCCCGCCGACGTGCCCCTGGTACAGACCGCCTTCAGCCCCCTCACCAACGCCATGAAGATGGCAGGCGAGGCCGTCATGCTCCAGCACATGAGGGAGCACCCCGAGAAGCTCGAAAAGGGCCTTCAGTCCATCACCGAGACCACCATCGGCTACCTTAAGGCCAGCATGAAGGGCGGCGCCGAGGGAGTCTTCTTCTCCACCCAGATGTCCTGCTACGACAAGCTCTCCGTGGAGGAGAACGAGCGTTTCGTCAAGAAGTACGACAAAATGGTCCTCGACGCCCTCAAGGATGTAACCTGGTTCAACATCCTCCACATTCACGGCGCCCAGGTAATGTTTAAGGAACTCATGGACTACCCCGTGCAGGCCTTCAACTGGCACGACCAGGACGACGGCCCCTCCATGGAAGAGGCCAGGAAACTCACCGACAAGTGCTTCATCGGCGGCCTCAGCCACCTCAAGGTGCTTCTTGAGGAGAACGCCGAAGGCAAGATCGAGAAGGAAGTCAAGGATACCTGGGCGCACAACAATCATCGCAGCGTAATCCTCGGCCCCGGCTGCGTGGTGGATCCCCATACCCCGGAGAAATACCTCTACCACATCAGGGACTGCGTATTCGCTACCAAGAAATAGTCTGAAAGCAGAGGTGACGGTAAAATGGGGTGTACCGGGTCAATAACCCTTAAGCAATTCCTGCGTGAAGAAGTAAAACCGGCTCTGGGCTGCACCGAACCGGTGGCGGTCGCGCTGGCGGTGGCAAGGGCAAGAGAGGAACTTGGAGAAAAGCCTGAGAAAGTCGACGTTCTCCTGAGCTCCAACGTATTTAAAAACGGAGCCACCGTAGGAATCCCCGGAACTGACGGCCTCAAGGGAAACGACGTGGCCGCCGCCCTTGCTCTTGTTTCGGGCAAGTCCGAATGGGGACTCGAAGTACTTAAAGAAAGCGGCCCTTCCGCCCGGGAAGCTGAGAAACTGCTAGGCGAGGGAAGAGTGACCATAAGAGTAGACCGGAACGCGGGAGGAGTCTACGTAAGGGCCGAGGTATCTGGAGGCGGGCACAGCGCGACCTGCACCATTGCAAAGAGCCACGCCAACATCGTGGAAGTGACCCGCGACGGCGTCGTTGCCTTCAGCGCCGCCGAAGGCCCGGGCGGCGGAGGCTGCTCTGCCGCCGAGATCATTACCTCCATGAACTGGGATCAGGTAATGAAACTGGCCGACGACATGGACGCCTCCGACGAGGCCTTTCTTCTGAAGGGCGTGGACATGAACCTTGCCATCGCCGAAAAGGGCTTTGAGGACGGCGTAGGCCTGGGAGTGGGACGCTCCATAAAGGCAGTCTCATCGGAGGCCTACAAAGCCGACCTGGGAACCAGAATCAAGGCCTGGAGCGCGGCAGCGTCCGACGCCCGGATGGGCGGCATCCCCATGCCCGTCATGAGCAGCGCAGGAAGCGGCAACCACGGCATCACTGCCATAATCCCCGTGGTGCTCTACGGCCGCCACGAAAATATGACCGACAGCCAGATTGCCAAAGGCCTTCTGGTAAGCCACCTTGCCACCGCCTACGTGAAGAGTCGTACCGGCCGCCTCAGCTCCACCTGCGGCTGCGCCTTCGCCGCCGGGGCGGGAGCTTCCGCCGGCATAACCTGGCTGATGACGCAGGACATGAATAAGGCAAAAGCGGCCGTATCCGCCGTAGTATCCAACCTGCTGGGAATGCTCTGCGACGGCGCTAAGGAGTCCTGCGCCTTCAAGGTGGGAACGGGGGCGATAGAAGCGTACCACGCCGCCGTACTAGCCTCCCAGGGAGTCTCCATGGACGCTCAGGGCGTGGTGGGCGCCGACATCGAGGAGACCATCACCAACGCGGCAAAAGTGGCCTCCAACATGGGCGCCATCGAACAGACCGTCCTCGACATCCTGGACGGACGGGAGAAGTAGACAGCAACAAAATCCACATATAAGAGAAGGGGGAGGACCCAAGTCCTCCCCCTTCTCTTATATGAATTCCCCTAGAGCGCTGGGCGGCGGCGCCTCATCTGGACGTAGAAAAGAAGCAGCGTAAAGAGGGCGA
>CAZXOD010000207.1:0-2998 GCA_964642285.1 uncultured Synergistaceae bacterium | reverse complement strand
CGCCGTTTCGGGCTCCACTACTGTGACGGCTCTTGCGGCGGTCATCCTTATATGGCTTGTATGGCGGCGGGGGATATACCGCGGAATAAAAGAGATAAGCAGTCTGTCCGACGAGATGGGGGAACTCCTGTCGGATCTGGACGGGACCGACCATATAAAGGCCGCCGAAGCCATGTACACTATGGCCTCCCGCTTTTCCGGCCTTGAGGATACCTTTGTGAAGGAGATGAACTCCTTCACCGGGAGTCTTAAGGACCTATTCCAGGTTATTTCCCGGCAGCAGGAGGAGCTCACGGCCTTCAACGAGGAGATGGAGGCCATGAACCAGGAGCTGGAAAACGTAAACAACCGCCTGGTCACCAGAGAGACCCTGTGGTCTAGGACCCTGGAATTTTCCAAGTCCTTCTCCATGGGCGGCGACTCCCGGCGAGCCATTCTATCCACCCTGCATACCATAAAGCGGGACACCGGCGCCTTTGGAGTCCTCATCTCATCCTCGGAGGGGGAATACTTCAGGCTGTTTGAATCCAGCGGCTACAACGGGGAGCTGGAACCCTTCGTCATCCCCAGAAAGGGGATAGCGGCCGCGGAATGCCTGACCTCCGGCGCCCCACTCTGGGTTGAGGACATAAGCCGCCACCCTGCCGCCTGGCCCGTTCATCCCTCCGTTAAAAGCGAACTGCTGGTACCCCTCTTCCAAAGCGGAGAAGAGGAGGGAGTACTTGAGGTCTCCTTTGACACCGATACAAGGAGGGACGACTTCCTCATCGAAACCCTTGCACCAGTGGCATCTTACCTGGGGGGGCTCATCCACGGCCATAAGATGCGCCGGGAGATCGAGGCCTCCTACTCTTACCTGGCGGAAAAACTTCAGTTTGTAACGGGGATTTACCACGACGAGACGGAGAATCACATCTCAAGAATCGGGGAATACTGCCGCGCGCTGGCGGAGGACCTGGGCAGAAGCCGGGAGGAACAGGAAAAGATCGCCCTCTTCGCAAGGCTTCACGATATAGGAAAGCTCAAGATTCCGAGAAGAATTTTATCGAAGCCGGGCCCCCTTACGGCGGAGGAGTTCTACGTAATAAAAGGGCACCCCGGATGGGGGGCTTCTATCCTGGGGGACGCCTCCTGGCTGGCCATGGCAAGAAGGATTTGCCTGACCCATCACGAAAAGTGGGACGGCAGCGGCTATCCTCATGCAATGAAGGGCGACGAAATACCCTGGGAGGGGCAGATCGCCGCCATTGCTGACGTTTACGACGCCCTGAGGTCTTACAGGGCCTACAAACCCCCCTTTACCCATGAAAAGGCCGTGGAGATAATCACACTGGGGGACGGCAGAGTAATGCCCGGCCACTTCTCTCCCTCGGTCCTTCAGGCTTTTATCAGGAATAAAGATATTTTCGCTGATATCTTTGAAACCCTGAAGGATAACGAACAAGCCCTCCCGTAGCGTTTTTGTGTATAAGTTGTCCACAATATACACAAAAACGCCCTCTAACAGAAATATTAGGCAAACTGCGTGGATATTTCACCAAGAATTATTTTAAAATAGAAATCAGTAAATATACGGAGATATGCCGAGAGGTCGTAAGTTAGCATACATGAATCTTATGATTCTAATCCTTGCAAAAGGAGGCGGTTGTATGCCCTTGCGGCGACGATTGCTTAATTTTAGAACATTGTTGGTTCTTTTATCCATTGTTTTTGTCTTTTTCTCTTCTTCTCCCTCTTCCGCGGAAGGACTCCCTTGGGTAGAATACTCGGTCCGGGGTGGCGAAACTCTGGATTCAATAGGAGAAAAATACGGAGTATCGCCCAAAACCATTGAGCGGGCAAACGAGCTTACCACAGGAAATAAGACCATCCGGCCCGGTGAAAAAATCCTCATCCCCAGGACAGATTCCGATCTTATATCAGCGTTGGCTGAGCACAGGGCGCGCCTTCGGGGGGAGACTCTGGTCAAGGAGCTTCGGACAGAGGCGCCCGTCACGGTTCCCGTAGTTCCAAAAAAACCTGCCGTTACCCTTGAGGACGGCCTGGAGCCCCTGATCCGGCCCCTGGAGGGCAGGGTAACCTCGCCTTTCGGGAAACGGGGCGGGAGGCTCCACGATGGCATCGACATTCCCGCCAGAGCGGGAACGCCCATCCTGGCCGCCAGATCTGGCAGGGTCATATTTTCCGGGGTTATAAGGGGCTTTGGAAATACGGTGACTATCGATCACGGCAAGGGTTTTGTAACACGGTACAGCCATAACTGCTCCAACCTGGTGAAAAAAGGAGACTGGGTGCGCAGGGGCCAGCCTATAGGCAAGGTGGGGCGGACAGGTCGGTCCACGTGCAATCATCTTCACTTCAGCATCCTTATAAACGGCAAGGCCATTAATCCGGAGAAATACCTGCCCAAACAGTAAACTGCAGCAGCCCGGAACGGCGCTCCGTTCCGGGCTGCCTTATTAATCCCAGGGAAAAATCCTCCGCCTTTCCTCCGCCACTTCATAAATTCTGCCCATCTTCCTGTCCCAGGCGTAACGGCCGTTGGACGCGGGCCTGCCGGCGCCATCCAAAAACACCATCTCCCTGGTTAAAGCAGCGCCGTAGCTTATCCATCCCCGCACCGGGGCGGCAAAGGGCAATACGCCTCTTGTTTCGCTCCCCGGCCAGACTCCGAAGGACGGCAGCAGCTCCCTGGCGGTCATCTCCCGGGTAAGCCTTTCGTACTCCGCGGGCCCGGTGGAAACAAAAAAATGCTTCCCCGCCGGAGAATCCAACAATCTTGTCATGAGCCAGGCCGCAAGGGGTCCCGCTCTCTCATCCTCCATACGCATAAGAAAAATGGCCGTCATATACACAGCGTCCGCCGCGGCCAGGGGCTTCGGAACCTCCGAGGGACGAAAGAAGCCTGAGGCGGTACCCCAGTTTGCCGGGTCGCCGTCCTTAACGAGGGTCGACAGAAGATCTAGGCCGTTGGCCGCCCCCTGCCCCGCCGTCTGTC
>CAZXOD010000206.1:0-3031 GCA_964642285.1 uncultured Synergistaceae bacterium | reverse complement strand
TTCATTACTCCGGGCCTTGACACCCGCCATAAAGCCCTGTACTATTGCCCGCAACCTGAGAGCAGTAAATCAGGGAACATGGTATCACACGATGACGATGCAAAGGAGGGCGCGCAGGTGAAGAAAATGGCAGTTTCAATTCTTTCAGCCAAAGCTGTTTCTATAATAATCGCCATTATTATTATTCGCTGCGGGGCCCCTCCCGGAGCGCTGCTCGTCGTGTAACCGGACGAAGGCGATTCGAGGGACCCCCGCACTAACTGGCGGGGGTCCCTTTTTTTATGAGAGCGAAAATCATGGAAGGAGATGAGAGGGATGGAGAGAACCATAGGGGTTTTAACGGAAGGCGGACGAGGGGTACTTGGACGTATTTCTGGGCTTATGGAGCGCCGGGGCTTTCAGGTCAGAGGCGTAACTGCAGGCGTTACCCAGCGGCCGGGAGTGGCCCGGTACACCCTGGTGATCGGCGGAGGAGAACGGCAGGCAGACCAGGCCATGCGCCAGATCCGCAAGATGGTGGAGACCGTAGCGGTGGAAGACCTCAGCGTCCCCGGCTCAGTGGAGCGGTGCATGATGCTCCTGAAATTCAACCCCTCCCCGGAGCAGCGGGAAGCCCTCTTCGAAACCATGGAGGCCTACCCCTACTCGGTGGCCGGAGACCGGGGCGACACCCTGGTGCTTGAGATGATGGGCCCCGGCGCCCTGCTGGACGACTGTCTTGAAAAGGTTAAGGGCCTGGGCCTGGCTGAATCGGTAAAAAGCGGCCCCCTGGCCCTTGGAGCAAACTAGTTCAAACCTTAAAAAACCATACAACGCGAAGGAGCTGGAAAAAATGGCAACAGTGCTTTACGACAAGGACGCAAACATGAAGGTATTGACGGAGAAAACGGTGGCAGTTCTCGGCTACGGAAGCCAGGGACACGCCCACGCCCAGAACCTGCGGGACAGCGGCGTCTCCGTGGTGATTGGCCTCCACGAGGGCAGCAAATCCCGCGCCGTGGCCGAGAAGGACGGATTCAAAGTCCACAACGTGGCTGACGCCGTCAAAAACGCCGACGTGGTTATGTTCCTCATGCCCGATCACGTCCAGGGAGACGTCTACCGCAAATCCGTCGCCCCCAACCTCAAGAAGGGCGCAGCCCTTGCCTTCGCCCACGGCTTTGCCGTCCATTTCAACCAGGTAGAGCCCTCCAGGGACAACGACGTCTTTATGGTAGCTCCCAAGGGGCCCGGCCACCTCGTGCGCCGCATGTTTGTCGAGGGACGGGGCGTCCCCTGCCTTCTGGCCGTGGAGCAGAACGCCACCGGACAGGCCAGAGACCTGGGGCTGGCCTACGCCTGCGCCCTGGGCGGCGGCAGAGCGGGAATCCTCTCCACCACCTTCGCGGAAGAGACAGAGACAGACCTCTTCGGAGAGCAGGCCGTCCTCTGCGGCGGCATCACTGAGCTTATCAAGGCGGGCTTCGACACTCTTGTGGAGGCCGGATATCAGCCGGAGATCGCCTATTTCGAGTGCCTAAACGAAATGAAGCTCATCGTCGACCTCATGTACGAGGGCGGCATGGGATGGATGCGCTACTCCGTGAGCGACACCGCCAAATATGGCGACCTCACCGCCGGCAAGAGGGTTATCGACTGCCGGGTGAGGGAGACCATGAAGGAACTTCTTGCAGAAGTGAAGGACGGCTCCTTCGCCAAGGACTGGATCCTTGAGAACCAGTGCGGCCGCCCCAGAATGAAAAAGTGGATGCAGCAGGAAGCGTCCCACCCCATCGAGGCAGTGGGCAAAGAACTCAGGGCCATGATGCCCTGGATGGACGCCAAGTCCGCCCCCGACGCCTGATATTTTGCAAAAGTACGAGAGAGGAGAGAGCGCCATGAAGATGACCGGAGCCAGGATGGTAGTGGAGGCCCTAGCCCTTGAGGGAGTGAAGTGCGTATACGGAATTCCGGGAGGATCCGTGATCCCCCTCTATGACGCCCTCCACGACGCCCCCTTCACCCACGTCCTTATGAGGCACGAACAGGCGGCGGCCCATGCGGCGGATGGGTACGCCCGGGCCTCGGGAAAGCCGGGAGTCTGCATCTGCACCTCCGGCCCCGGATTCACCAACATCCTCACCGGACTGGCTACCGCCTTCATGGACTCTGTCCCTCTCGTGGCCATATCGGGTCAGGTGGCTACCCATCTGATAGGCACCGACGCCTTCCAGGAGTCGGATACCTTTGGCAGCAGCCTGGCGGCGGTAAAGCACAGCTTTCTGGTGCGGTCGGTGGAAGAGCTGCCCGAAGCCCTGAAGGGCGCCTTCGAAATAGCCGTCTCGGGCCGGCCCGGCCCGGTGCTTATTGACCTGCCAGTGGACATCCAGAGAACTGAAGGAGAATTTCTCTATCCGGAACGCACCCTCTTCGGCGGGGATCGCCTAAAACCCAGGACAGACCTCTCCCGGGCGGGCGAGGCAGCGGACCTTCTGGGCAGGGCGGAGCGGCCCGTCATACTGGCGGGAGGCGGAGTCCTTGCATCGGGGGCGTCGGACCTTCTCCTGGCCTTCGCCGAAAAACGGGGCATCCCCGTGGCCAACACCCTCATGGGAAAGAGCGCCTTCCCTGACGACCATCCCCTCTCCCTGGGAATGGCGGGAATGCACGGAACCCCCTGGGCCAACCTGGCCCTCACCGAGGCCGACGTAATCTTCGCCCTGGGGACCCGGTTCAGCGACCGCACTACAGGAAGGCTTGACAGCTTCGCGAAAGGCGCCGTCCTCATCCACGGCGACATCGACGAGGCGGAGATAGACAAAATTGTGCCAAGCCAGGTCTCCCTTCTGGGCGACGCAAAAGCAATCCTTCAGCTCCTGGCTGAAAAAACGCCCCCTGTCTACAGGGATTCGTGGGCATCGACCATAGCCGGATGGAGAGAGGCCTACCCTATCTCAGACCCTGACGACCGGGCATTCGTCCCAGCCGCCATCATGGAAAGGGTGAAGGCGGCCGCCCGGGAAGACTGGCCCGTAGTGGCCGACGTGGGGCA
>CAZXOD010000205.1:0-3063 GCA_964642285.1 uncultured Synergistaceae bacterium | reverse complement strand
GACTGGAGTTCAGACGTGTGCTCTTCCGATCTGCAGCCTGCCAGGGACTCAAGAGCGAGGTTAAGCGACGGCGTGCCGCTCATCACCGAGCCTTCGAAGCGGAAGTGGGCGCCCTTTTCGCGCGCAAGGGCCTGAAGCTCCCCCAGGGCCAGCGACACGGGCCCTTTGTTCGACGTAACCACCGAGCGGCCAGAGGCCAGCGCCGCGCGGGTGACCGACAGTCCCGGCTCGCCGGTCTTCAGGTTGGTCGGGGTGACGTCCAGCACTATGTCAGTCTGGGGCAGCAGGGACGCCTCAACCGGGGTAATCCTGTCCGGGCCGATGGGCTCGCCTCTATCGACTCGCGCGAGCAACTCCTCCAGAGGCAATCCGCCGCGGGAGACGGCAGCTCCCCTCGTGCGGGTGACCACCGCCACGGCGCGGCAGGACAGCCCCCACCGCTCGGCAAGCTCCCGCTCCTTTCTGACGAGGATGCGCGCGAGCCCCTGCCCGACATTGCCAAAACCTATGAAGCGAAGCCCCAGAGATGATTCTACGCCCATTGAAATGCTCCTTTCTTCTCTACGAACTCCTCATGAAGAGCGCGGACGGCCCTTCCAAGCCCAATCAGCTCATCGATGGCGCCGCCCATGGCGGAGACCACCACCGCCGCCCTCCGCGCCGCAGCGCGGATCTTCTCCGGACTTGATACCGACGTGCCGCCGAACTTGAGCACTACGCCCTCTCCCTCTTTCCACATACCGACCGGCTCCCCGGATATACAAAAAAGCCGGGAGCCTTCGTATACGAAGACCCCCGGCTGAAGCTTCCGCGCGCGTGAAACTAGGCGCCGACCGCCCCAGAAGGGTCGCCGCTAGTCATCGTCATCGCAAATGCGAATGGCGTCGCCGAATTCTTCA
This sequence comes from uncultured Synergistaceae bacterium, assembly GCA_964642285.1. Lineage (GTDB taxonomy): Bacteria > Synergistota > Synergistia > Synergistales > Aminobacteriaceae > Aminivibrio. Next base: position 2,164 of record CAZXOD010000205.1, on the reverse strand, counting down.
GCTTCGCATTGGTCATAGTGCAGGAACCTCCTTTCAGAGCGGAATTTTCAATGAAGAATATCCTTAAGTAAAGCAATTGTCAATCTCCCTAAATTCACAGATAATTGCCGCACTATTCCCATGAGGAGAGTTTTGTTATAAGATATTCCGACATTACTAAAAAGGAGAATTGACAATGAACAAACTTACCTTAAAGACCCGTCTCTGGATTATGGCCCTGGTACCAGTTATAGGTATTATAGGTGCGTCTGCGTTCTCCATATTCTCATCCAGCTCCGTCTACTCTAACCTTATGCAGCACATTTACGATGAAGCATTCATTGCTCAAAGCCTTGTTCTTAATGGCGACCGGGACCTCTATCAGGCTTTGGTCGCCAAGCACGCCATTCTCTCAAGGGGGCCGGGCCCTGAATTTGAGAGGGATCTTAAAGATTTCAGAGAAAATGTGAATCAGGTTAAAGATCGGCTCTCCAAGGCGGAGAAACTTCTCTCCGTCAGCAGACAAATATGGGAAGTTTACCAGTTTGAGGGCAACGCCGAATCCATTTTTGGAGAGTTTGCGGCCCTGAACAAGGATTTTCCCCAGTGGGCGGCGCTATCCGAAAAAGAGATAGAGGAAGTTCGTTCCGGCAAAGTACCCCCCCGTCCCATAACTGAGACAGAGGACCCTCTTTTTAAAAAAGTGCGGGGAGGCATAAACGATATCGGCGAACTTCTGGATATCGGCGCTGATGCGACCGCTCTGAATAACAAGACGAGAATGGACAGGGCAAGTATTACAATTATCATCACTGCTCTGTTTGTGGCTTTTGCGGCGCTTATTCTTGCCTTTACCACTATTCGAACCATCCGGCGCTCAGTGGCGGGCATTCTTGCCGCTTCGAAGGCGGGCGGAGAAAACAATCTAACCGTCAGAGCCAACCTGAGGGGCGCAGATGAACTCGCCGCCATAGGCGGAGCCCTGGACGGCCTCCTGGAAAACCTTTCCGGGATTATGACCGACATTCAGACAAAGACGGCAACCCTTTCAGACCTGTCGGAGACAACTGCGGCATCCTGCCAGGAGGTTACCAGCACCACCAATGAGGTAGCCGAAAGCAATGCTCACCTTGCGGAAGAGGTCAATAAAGGACGGGCCGGCTCTATGGAGGCCGCAGGCAGGGTTCGGGATATGAACGCCTCCATCGTCTCCGCCAGGGAAACAGCCGACAATGCCGGGGAAAATTCCCGGCGCATGGCCGCGGCGGCCGCAAGAGGGCAGGATACCGTAGCCCAGTCGATAGGCCATATGGAGAATATCAGAAACACCGTAGCCGATACCGAAAAGATTATCTCCGAACTTAGCAGAAGCTCTGAAAGGATAGGCGTGGTCGGAGCTACCATAACCTCCCTTGCGGATCAGACCAACCTGCTAGCACTGAACGCTGCCATAGAGGCCGCCCGGGCCGGAGAGGCAGGCAGGGGCTTTGCCGTAGTGGCGGAGGAGGTTCGCACCCTCGCCGAGCAGTCCCAGAGTGGAGCCAGGGAAGTGGCGGAGCTCGTTACAAGGATAATTGAGAGAACGGAATCAGCCGTTCAGTCCATGGAGCTGAGCCGCCGGGGAGTGGAAGAGGGAGTGGCCATAGCCCGGGTAGCGGGAGACGCCCTGGACGATATAATGAAGGCCGCAGGGAGCTCGGCGGAAGATATCCGGCATATTATGGACGCCACCGGAAAAGAGGCGGAGCAGTCGCAGGAAGCTCTTGCCCTGATAGATGAAACTGCGTCCGTGATGGGAGCTGCCGATGAGCAGATTCAGAACGTAGCCGCCTCCATGGAAGAGACAGCCGCCGCCATGGACAGCGTTGCCATCAGCGCGACAAAGGTAAGTGAAACCGCCGACGATCTTAGGAAGATTGCAGAAAGATTTATTGTAAGCGATGAGAGAGCCAAAGGCCTGATCCCTATGTAAGGGAAAAACTTCTTCAATAAACAGTAAGGCGGAGCGGGCCGGCTTTTAAGCCCTCTCCGCCTTCCTTTATGCGTCAGTCGAGTTCGGCTATTACGTCAATCTCCACCAGCATCTCTCCAATAAGGACGCTCTGGACCGTGGTCCTCACCGGGTAGGGTTCGGAGAAAAACTCCTTGTACACCTCGTTGAATCCCTGAAAATTTTTCAGATCGG
>CAZXOD010000204.1:0-3117 GCA_964642285.1 uncultured Synergistaceae bacterium | reverse complement strand
CATGATAGCCATGGAGCTGAAGGGCGGGTACGAGGCGGGCAAGAAGTTCATCGAGTCCACAAAGCTCTGGACCCTGGCGGTGAGCCTCGGAGACGCCGAATCCCTGATTCAGCACCCGGCCTCCATGACCCACTCCGCCCTCACCGATGAAGAGCAGGCGGCCGCCGGCATCTCCAAGGGCCTTATCCGCATGTCCGTTGGCCTTGAGGACCCTGAGGACCTTATCGAAGACCTGAAAAAGGCCTTTGCGGCCGTATAGACGGCAGTGGGTTCATGAAAGAGCTCTTTTATTCTATCGACGAGGCGGTGTTTACCGCTTTCCCCGACTATGTCAGGGGAGTGGTGATCGCCGGGGGGCTGAGTAACGGCCCCTCGCCGACGGAGCTGATCGCCCTGCTCCGGGAGGCGGAAGAGTCTCTTCGCAAGGAGCTGGGCGATGGCAACCCGGCGGACCATCCCCGCATCGCATCTTGGCGGGAGGCCTTCAGAACGCTGGGGATGAAGCCCGCCGAGTTCCGGTCGTCCGTTGAGGCCATGGCAAGGCGGGCCGCCAGGGGGCAGGAGCTGCCCTCCATCAATGCCCTGGTGGACCTGGGGAACGTGCTCTCCCTGCGCCATCTGGTTCCCGGGGGCGGTCATTCTCTGGACGATGTGACGGAGGATATCTGCCTCCGCCCCGCCCGGGGGAACGAGTCCTTTGTGCCCTTCGGGGAGACTGAGCGGGAAAGCCCTCTTCCTGGGGAGTTTATCTTTGCGGAGGGAGACGAGGTCCTTACCAGGCGCTGGTGCTGGCGGCAGGCGAACCACACTCTTACCCTGCCGGAGACCAGAACCTTTATATTTAACGTGGACGCCCTGCCCCCGGTGGGCAGGGACGAGGCGGCTCAAATATGCAAAGAGGCGGAGGAGCTGATAGGAAGGTTCTGCGGCGGCAAGTGCCGGACAGACTTCCTTAGCGCCTCCGCCCCCAGAATCAGCCTTTCGCAGTAACAGGACTTACAGGTTAAGGGCTTTTCCTGCGGCAAAACCCTTTCTGAAGGCCTCTTCGCTCCCCTTTCTGAGGGGCTGGGAGGAGGCCTCCCTGTTTTTTATCGCCTCCAGCACCGACTCCTCCGCCACGGCCCCGGTAATGGCTGCCGCAGCTCCCAGGGCCGCTATGCTTGCCGCCCCCAGGGAAGCGAGGGAAAGCCCCTGTTCCCGGCGCGAGCCCTCCCCTGAGGAGACGACGGCGTCGCTGTCGTAGACGAGCAGGTACTTCCCGTCCTTGTCCGGAGCGTACCAGTCGTAGGCGGCCTGGGCCAGGCAGACGATCAGGTCGGGCTCCACCGCCTCGATAAAGTCGATCTCGCCGTCGCTTATGATGACGTCCGACTTGGTGAAAGTCCCCCGGGCCTCCGTGCCATAGGTGGAGGAGAGAGAGGCGTTAAGCCCCTCCAGGGCCGCTGCCTCGCCGAGAAGGCCCCCCGCGGTGACCAGTCCCTGCCCGCCCACGCCGGCGAAGATGATCTCTATATGTCTGCTCATGGTTTCACTCCTCCCGCCTCTTTTGCGGCCCTGAGATACCTGGCGCCGTAGTCCTCCGACTTCCGGTCGACGAAGACGCCCAGGGCAAATCTGTCTTCCTCAGGGAGTTTTTTATCCAGGCGAACCGTGTTTTCTCGCAGCCACTGAAAGGCCTCGGCGGGAGTCCTGATTCCGTTTCTCCTGCCGAAGTGGGTATGGCAGACGGACAGGGCCTCCACCAGTGCAAATCCCTTCTTCTCCATTCCCTGCCGGATGAGCCTCCGGAGGCTCTCTCCTTCGGCGGCGGACCCTCTGGCGACAAAGGGCGCTCCTGCTGCTGCAGCTAGGGCGCAGAGGTCGAAGGGGTCCTCCACGTGGCCGAGGGGGGAGGTGGAGGTAAGGCTTCCCCTGGGGGTGGTCCCCGAGTACTGGCCTCCCGTCATGCCGTAGTTGAAGTTGTTTACCACCACGGCGGTGAGGTCCACATTCCGACGGGCGGCGTGAATCAGATGGTTGCCGCCGATGGTGGCGCCGTCGCCATCGCCCATGAGGACAATTACGTTAAGCTCCGGGTTTGCCAGCTTGATGCCGGTGGCGAAGGCCAGCGCCCGGCCGTGGGTCCCGTGGAAGGCGTTCACCGCCAGATAGTCGTCCGCCCAGCCCCAGCAGCCTATCCCCGACACTGCGGCCACCTTGCGCCTGTCCAGGCCGAGGTCCGCCATGGCCTTGGCGATGGCGGTCAGGACTATGCCGTTGCCGCACCCCGGGCACCAGATGGTGGGCAGCCTGCTCTTTGCCAGATAGTCTCTCCATGCTGAAGTCTTCATGACAGCGCCTCCTCCAGGGCGGAGAGTATCTCCGCGGGCTGTATCAGATTGCCGTCCACCCGGTTGACGCCCACAACGGGAATGCCGAAATCGTTCAGCCTCCGCACCTCTCCCGCCGCCTGCCCAAGGTTAAGCTCGGGGACTAAGGCGCCTTTCACTCGTGACAGGACCTCCGAAACTTTCTCATCGGGAAAAGGCCACAGGGCCGTGAGCTCCAGAAGCCCAGCGGCGATCCCCTTCTTCCGGGCCGCTTTGACGGCGGCCCTGGCGGATCGGGCGGAGCAGCCGTAGGAGATTATCGCCCACCGGGCGTCCTCCATTAAGAAGGACCGGGTCTGAGAAATGGCGTCCCGGTTCATCTCCAGTTTTGCCGTAAGGTGGCGGATGACCCTGTCGGCGTTCTCCGGCGACGCTCCCTGCCCTCCCGTCTCGTCGTGCATGGAGCCCGTCACCCGGAAGATATAGTCGCTTCCGAAGGAGGCAAGGGGGGCTGTCATCTTTCTTTCACCGTCCACGGCGAAGGGCCGGTACTCCTCCGGAGGGCAGGTCGGCGCGGGCCGGGGGGCTGTCTCCTCCGGGGAGGGCGTCCGCAGACGAACGTTCTCCTTAAGCTTGGCCACCGCGGCGTCCGCGAGGAGGATGACGGGAGTGCGGAATCTGTCCGCCAGGGCGAAGGCCTTTATGGTGAAGTCGTAGCAGTCCTGCACCGACGACGGGGCCAGGGCGATGATGCCGTGGTCGCCGTGCGTCCCCCAGCGCGCCTGCATCACGTCCCCCTGCGCCGGCT
>CAZXOD010000203.1:0-3152 GCA_964642285.1 uncultured Synergistaceae bacterium | reverse complement strand
GGGGCCCTTTACGCCCACCTCATGCGTTTTATAAGCGCCACGGACTTCGGCTTCACCATGTCGGTGTCCATGATGGCCTCGGTGGTGCTGGGAGGGGTGGGAACCCTCTGGGGACCTGTGTTCGGGGCGCTGATCCTGGGGCTGCTGCCGGAGATCTTCAGGCCCCTGGTGGACTACCGGATGCTGCTCAACGCGGCCATTCTGCTGCTGATGATAAGGTTCCAGCCCGCCGGGCTCCTCGGCGAGGGAAGCTTCCTGAAGGGGCTGTTCCGGAGGAGAGGGGGCGGAAGCCGTGGATGACGTCATACTTAAACTTGAGGGAGTCTGCCGCTATTTTGGGGGGCTGAAGGCGGTGGACGACGTCTCTTTTCAGATGAAAAGGGGCGAAATCCTGGGGCTCATCGGCCCCAACGGCGCGGGCAAGACCACCTGTTTCAACCTCATCTCGGGGGTCTACCAGCCCACCAGGGGCAGAATCGCCCTGGACGGAATCTCCACGGAGGGGCTGCCTCCCTACCGCATGGCGGCCCTGGGAGTGGGACGGACTTTTCAGGTGGTGAAGCCCTTCACCACCCTGTCGGTGCTCAACAACGTCCAGGTCGCCCTGGGGCTGAACCGGTACGGCGGAGTCTGGCGTTCCCTCGGCTCGTGGGATACTGCTGCCTCTACGGAAGAAGCCATGGAAATTCTGGAGGAGGTGGGCATTGCCCCTCTGGCAAATACCCCGTCGGGGCAGCTTCCTCTGGGCAACCAGAGGCGCCTTGAGCTTGCCAGGGCCCTGGCCCTGAAGCCCAAACTCCTTCTGCTGGACGAGACCTTCTCCGGCCTCCGTCATGAAGAGGTATCCCGGCTGTCGGGCCTTGTCCTGGCGGTGCGGGAGAAGGGCATCTCAGTGCTGTTGATTGAGCACAACATGAAAGTAGCCATGGGTCTTTCGGACCGGCTGGTGGTCCTGGACAGGGGCAGACTTCTCGCGGAGGGAAGGCCGGACGAGGTCCGTTCCGACCCCCGGGTGATTGAGGCCTATCTGGGGAAGGAGGTCGCCCGGGATGCTTCTTGAAGTGCGGGACCTTCACGTATATTACGGGGATATTCACGCCCTGGACGGAGTCTCCCTGACCGTGGACGAAGGGGAGCTGGTATCGGTCATAGGCGCCAACGGCGCGGGCAAGAGCTCCCTGCTTAACTGCATCATGGGGATTGTGCCCGCCAGGCGCGGAAAAATCGTCTTCGACGGAAGGGAGATCAACCCCGTCAAGGTCCATGAAAGGGCGGGCAGGGGTATACGGATTGTCCCGGAGAGGGCCCGGGTCTTCCCCCGGCTCACCGTCTACGAAAATCTGCTGACGGGCCGGTTCAGGGCTGAAAAGGCGGGCAGCCTGGAGGAAAAGCTGGAATGGATCTACTCCCTCTTCCCTGTGTTGAACGAACGGAGCGCCCAGCCCGCGTCCACCCTTTCCGGAGGGGAGCAGCAGATGCTGGCCATATCGAGGGCTCTTCTGGGCGAACCCAGGCTGCTCCTGGTGGACGAGGTATCCATGGGGCTCATGCCCCTTCTGGTGGACAGGGTCTTCGATGTGCTCTCCATGCTGAACCGGGAGCGGGGCCTGTCGATTCTGCTGGTGGAACAGAATGCTCTGGCCTCCCTGGGCATATCGGCCAGGTCCTACGTTCTGGAGACGGGAACCATGGTCCTTGAGGGGCCTTCGGAGAGGCTGCTGGAGGACGAGCGGGTGAGGGAGGCCTATCTGGGGCTTTAATAAAAGGCTTTAAGGGGTGGCAGCGGCCGTCCCAAAATAATAAAGGCAACTCAAACTGTCCGGAGGTGGAAAAATGCGCGTAATGAAAGCGGCGGTTCTGGCGATTTTGGCGGTGCTTCTGGTTTTGCCCGCGGCCCTGGCGGCGGACACGGTGAAGATTGGTATGCTGGTTCCCCTTACGGGGCCGGCGGCGGCGGACGGGGCAAGCGCCCTGGGCTCGGTGCAGATAGCCCTTGACCAGGTCAACGCGGCGGGCGGGGTGCTGGGCAAACAGGTTGAGCTGATCTACTACGACGACAGGGGAGACACCAAGGACGCGGTGGCCCTTGCCCACAAGATCATCGAGCAGGACAAAATAGCGGCCTTCGTGGCGGGCTCCTACAGCCTTCCCACCAGGTCCGTAGCGCCCATCTTCCAGGAGGAGGAAATTCCCCTGGTGGCGGCCTACGCCATTCACCCCGACGTAACCAGGGCGGGGGACTACTGCTTCCGCAACGGCTTCCTGGGGCTTGTGGAGGGTAAGGCGGCAGGCTATGCGGCCCATAAGCTTCTGGGCGGCAAAAGGGTTGCTCTTCTCACCAGCGACAACGACTTCGGCCAGACTCTTGTGCAGGGGTTCAAGGAGTACCAGGCGAAGTTCGCCCCCGACCTGGAGATCATCAGTGAGCAGACCTACCCCGTATCGGAGAAGGACTACAAGCCCTACCTTTCCAAGATCAAGGAGCTTAACCCTGACGTTATCTTTGCCAGCGGCTACTACTTCCAGACCGGCCCCATGCTGCGTCAGGCCAGGGAGCTGGGGATCGACACCAAGATCGTAGGCGAAGAGGGCGCCGACTCCCCGAAGCTCATGGAGATCGCGGGGGAGAATGCGGAAGGCTTCTACATCGTAACCAACTTCGACCGGGACGACCCCCGTCCCGTGGTGCAGGACTTTCTTAAGGAGTACCGGGAGCGGCACAAGATCGAGCCCGACATGGTGGGCGCGTCCGCCTACGACGCCTTCATGATCATCGTGGAGGCCATGAGGACAGCGAACAGCACCGAAGGCGCTAAAATCCGGGACGCCATCGCGGCGCTGAAGGACTACAACGGCCTTACGGGCCTCATCGGCGGCTTCGACGAGATCGGCGAAGTGGTCAAGCCCGTGCAGGTGCAGGTCGTGAAGGACGGTTTCTTCCGTCATTTCGGCGTGGTCACCGAGCCGGAGCTCATCCAGCCTTAAACCGGTCCGGACGTCGCAGGTCAGACAGCGGAGAGGCGCCTTTCCCCGGCGGGGAGGGGCGCCTTTTTGTCTGAAATTACGGGAATAAATACGGGGGGAGTGGCATTTTTTTCCCTTCCGGTGTATGGTATCGCCGCTGAAAGGGACCTGCGGAAAAAGGAAGGTTG
>CAZXOD010000202.1:0-3195 GCA_964642285.1 uncultured Synergistaceae bacterium | reverse complement strand
ACTCCCGCTCACCCCGGCTCCTTGCTTTACTGAAATCCGCTACACGCCCGACGCCCTCAGTATCCGTGCGGCGTTCAGGGTCGCCAGCAGGGCCACTCCCACGTCGGCGAAGACCGCCTCCCACATGGTGGCAACGCCAAAGGCCCCCATGATGAGCACCAGGCCCTTTACGCCCAGGGCAAAGGCAATGTTCTGGTGCATTATGGTTTTAGTGCGTCTGGCTATGGCTATGCTGTCGGAAGCGCCGCCGGGATCATCGTTAAGCAGCACTACGTCAGCTGCCCCGATTGCCGCATCAGCCCCCAGGCCGCCCATGGCAAACCCCGCGTCGGCGGCGGCCAGCAGGGGGGCGTCGTTCATGCCGTCCCCGACAAAGATGGTGGTTCCGCCGACTTTCTCCCTGATCTTTTTGAAGTGGTCGAGCTTATCGGCAGGCATGAGGCCTCCCTCCCAGACGTCGAGGCTCAGCTCCCGGCCCAGTTTTTCCGCGTTTTCGGGCCTGTCGCCGGAGAGCATACCCACCATTCCGACTCCAAGAGCCCTCAGGCGTTCAATGGTTGATGCGGCCTGCTCTCTGGGGGTATCCTCCACCACTATGAACCCGGCGTACTCTCCGTTCCGGGCGACGTGAACCACGGCCCCGGGCCGGTCCCTCCAGCCTTCCGCCACGGCGACGCCGGTCTGTTCCAGCAGCTTGCTGTTGCCCGCCAGGATAACCGTTCCGTCCCGCTCCAGCCTGACTCCCAGGCCGGGGAGTTCTTCTATCAGGCCGTCCTCTCCGCCGCCGTTTTTAGCGGCCTTCGCCACGGCTTTGGCGATGGGGTGGTTTGAGCCCCGTTCCGCCGCCGCGGCAACTTCCAGAAGCTCTTCTTCTGTAAAAGAGGGGGAGGGGTGAAGCTCCGTCACCTTGAACACTCCCCTGGTAAGGGTGCCTGTCTTGTCGAAGAGGACGGCCTTTACGCCCGCCAGGGTCTCCAGCGCGTCGCCGCCCTTGATGAGAATGCCCTTTTTAGAGGCTGCCCCAATGCCTCCGAACACCGCCAGGGGAATGGAGATCACGAGGGCGCAGGGGCAGGATACCACCAGGAATACCAGGGCGCGGTAGCCCCATGTACGAAGGTCCCCAAGGCCCGCCAGGGGCGGCAAAGTCGCGATCAGGGCGGCCAAGACTACCACCGCCGGGGTGTACCAGCGGGCGAAGGCCGTGATGAACCGCTCGGTGGGCGCCTTGCTCTCCCGGGCCTCCTCGATGAGCCTTAGCCCCTTCGAGAGGGTTGTCTCGCCGTAAGGCCTGGTAACTCTGACGGTCAGGGCGCCTCCCAGGTTTACGCTGCCCGCCAGGACCTCTGAACCGGGGCCCGCGTCGGAGGGAACCGATTCTCCCGTAAGAGAGGCTGTGTTAAGGGAGGAGGAACCCTCCAGCACCTCGCCGTCAAGGGGTACCTGTTCTCCGGGCCTGATAAGGATTATCTGGCCGGGCAGGACTTCTCCGGCGGGGACCGTCCGCACCGCGCCGTCCTCCAGGACGTTAGCCCTGTCGGGGCGGATGTCCATAATGGAGAGGATCGACCGGCGAGACCTCTCTACGGCCAGGTCCTGGACCAGCTCTCCCGATTCGTAAAACAGCATCACCGCCACCGCTTCGGAGAAATCGCCGATGGCGAAGGCCCCCGCGGTGGCTATGGTCATAAGGAAAAACTCGTCGAATATGGAGCCTCTTCTAAGGTTGCGGAATACCGCCCTGATTACATTTATGCCCGCCGTGAGGTAGGCGGCGATGTAGAGAGAGAGCCGTGCTGTCTCTCCGATGGGGAGGAAGATTGCGCCAAGCCACAGGGCGGCCCCGGCGGTCAGCCGGATTATATCCCCCCAGGGCAGGTTCATGGAGGATTTTTCGGGCCTTTGCTCATGGACGGAGACCCCTGGTTCGATGGCCTCAACTATCTGTCTGACGTCCGCAATTATCTCCGGCGCCCGGTCATCGCCGTCGAGTGCGATTTTCATGCCGCCCGTGACAAGATCGATAGCAGCCGAGGATACTCCGGGAAGCTCCGACACGGATCTTTCTATTTTGGCGGAACACTGGGCGCAGTTCAGACCCGCGAGAGAGAGACGAAGGACTGTTGAGCTAGCCATGGATATCCCCTCCTTCCGGCGTAATATGGCGAACATGCCTGAAGCCCTGGTCGAAGATGGCTCTGACGTGCTCGTCATCCAGGGCGTAGATGGAGGATCTGCCCTTCCGGGTTACCCGGACAAGCCGGGCCTGCCTGAGAACCCGCAGCTGGTGTGAGATGGCGGGCTGGTTCATGGAGAGAAGAGTCGCTATATCCGCCACGCACAGATCCGAAAAGGACAGGGCCGAAAGTATTTTGATCCTCGTTGTATCCCCCAGGGCCCGGAAGAGTTCGGCCAGGTCGTAGAGAGTCTCCTCGGGGGGCATCTCCCGGGCGACGGTCTCAAGGTGTGTTTGCAGTTCGTCTTTTTCAGCGTCAGATTTCATGGTTGACCTCCTGGATAAATACATGCTTATATGCTCATATATTTATATATCACTGGAGGCGTTTTTTTGCAAGTCCCCGGGGGGTGAATTTGCGGAATTGGAAACCTAGGGGCAGATCCCTCGCTGTGCTCGGGATGACATAAGCAGACGACACAGGCGTCGATCGCTTATGCAGGGCAAAGCAGGCGACACAGGCGTCAATCATTTAGGCGGCGTCCCAAAGAGACGCCGCCATCCTGCCGGGCTGTTATTTTTTCTGGCGGGCTATGAAGGCCTTGAGTTTTTCCACGTGGTCCTCTACTTTTGAATTGTAATAGATGCCAAGGCCCTCCTGGTATTTTTTAAGGGCTTCTTCGTATTTAGCAGCATTTTGCAGCCCCGCGGCCTGATTCCATATCTCCTCGGCCCGGGCCTTTGCCCTGGGGATGAAGACCTCCAGCTTCTCCGCGTGAGCCTTTACCCCGTCGTCAGGGGAGATTGTGAGGCCCTTCCGGTAGAGCTCCAGGGCTTCTTCATATTTAAAGGACTGCTGAAGGGCGGCGGCCTCATTCCATAGGGCTTCCGCTTTTTTTCTCGGGTCCTCCAGGGGAGGCAGGGGCGGCAGTTCCGGCGCTGCCGCCTTGACGGGAGGTTTTTCCTGCACTGTCACAGGCTGAGCCAGAATCTCCTGTTCAGGGACGGTCAAGGGCTCT
>CAZXOD010000201.1:0-3239 GCA_964642285.1 uncultured Synergistaceae bacterium | reverse complement strand
AGACCGAGCAGAAGGAACTGAAGCACCGCATCGAGGACGCCCTCAACGCCACCCGGGCGGCCGTTGAAGAGGGAATCGTCTCCGGCGGCGGCGTGGCCCCCGTGAACTGCATCGACGCCCTTGAGAAATTCATCGCCTCCCTCTCCGGCGACGAGCGCACCGGCGCCTCCATCGTGCTGAAGGCTCTCACCGCTCCCATGCACCTTATCGCCGAAAACGCGGGTTACCAGGGCGACGTGGTGGTTGAGAAAATCCGCGGACTCAAGGCCGGCCACGGACTGAACGCGGTCAGCGGAGAGTACGTGGACATGGTGGAAGCCGGCATCATCGACCCCGTAAAGGTCACCAGAAGCGCCCTGCAGAACGCGGGCTCCATCGCCGCCATGGTCCTCACCACCGAGGCTATTGTTGCAGACAAGCCCGAGAAGAAGGACGCCGGTATGCCCAGAGGCATGGGCGGAATGGGCGGCATGGAGGACATGTACTAGAAGAGGCCCAAGGCCGCGAAATATGAACCTGAAAGCCCCCCGGATCTGCCGGGGGGCTTTTTTAGGGCCCGGACGTAGATACTTTATCTCTGCGGGTGTATTATTTTTAAAAAGGCGGGGAATGAGATGAAGGAGCGAACCAGGCAGTTGACTGAGAAGTTTTTTGAGGAAAACTCCCGGCTTGAGCCCTGCGGGGAGGCGATACTGAACGGTGCTAAACTTCTTACGGAATGCTTCAAAAGCGGCGGCAAGCTCCTGGTCTGCGGCAACGGCGGCAGCTGCGCCGACGGCGGCCACATAGCCGGAGAACTGATGAAAGGCTTTTTGTTGAAGCGCCCTCTCCCCAGGGAAACACGGGAAAAATTCGGCGCCCTCTTTGGCGCGGAAGGGTTGGCTCTGGCGGAAAGACTCCAGGGCGCCCTGCCGGCAATCTCCCTTGGCAGCCATAACGCCCTGCTTACGGCGGTGGGCAACGATATAGGCTACGACCTTGTCTTTGCCCAGCAGGTTATGGGCTATGCCCGGCCCGGAGATGCGGTTTTGGGCATATCCACCTCGGGCAACGCTGAAAATGTACGAACTGCCATGATGGCAGCCAGGGCCCTTGGGGCGTCCTGCATGGCCCTTACGGGAGAGGGAGGCGGTGCAATAGCCCCTCTTGCGGACGTCTGGATCCCCGTCCCTGAAGAGCGTACCTGCAGAGTGCAGGAGCATCACGGGGCCGTCTATCACTTTTTGTGCGCCTACGCTGAATCGGAAATTTTTGACGAATAACGCCCTCTGCCTTTCAATCGCGTAAAGCGCCCCCTGGAGGACAGACGCCCCTTCTGTTAAGATAAATACGCAACCAATCCCCTTGAGAACAGGGAGGAATGAGTTTTGGAAAACATAGTAATCATAGACTTTGACTCCAGATATACCCAGCATCTGGCCCGAAAAGTCAGGGAACTCAAGGTCCACAGCGAAATACTGCCCGCCGGCGCCACGGCCGAAGAGGTGAAGGCCCGAAATCCCGTAGGAATCATCCTGTCAGGGGCGTCGGAGACGCCTTTTCCTTTTGACGGGCCTGTTCTGGCGGCGGACGGCGAAGTTGAGGCCGGCCGGCTCTCGGACTTCCTGTTTAAGGAGTGCCGATGCAGTCCCCGGTGGGATATGAAAAACTGGATAGAGGGCATGACGGAAGAAATCCGGCAGAAGACCTGCGGGGAGCGGGTTGTATGCGGCCTTTCCGGCGGAGTGGACTCCACCGTGGCGGCCGTCATTACGTCAAAGGCCATCGGCGACAGACTTGACTGCATTTTTGTAAACAACGGCCTCCTGAGGCTTAACGAAGCCGAAGAGGTGCTTGAAGCTTACAAGCGTCTGAACTTGCGGGTTCACTACGCCAACGCCGCCGACGAATTTTTGGGGGCTCTGGCGGGCGTGGCCGAACCGGAGAAAAAACGAAAGATCATCGGCGAGACCTTCATAAGAGTCTTCGAGCGGGAAGCCTCCAGGCTCGGCGACGCAACGTGGCTGCTTCAGGGGACGGTCTACCCCGATATTATAGAGAGCGGCGGAAAGGGCGGCCGACTCGTAAAGAGCCACCACAACGTGGGAGGACTGCCGGAGGATATGAAACTGAAGGTCCTGGAGCCTCTGAGGGACCTTTTCAAGGACGAAGTGCGGGAGGCGGGCCGTATAATGGGCGTGCCCGAGGCCATCGTCTCCAGACAGCCCTTCCCGGGCCCGGGCCTGGCGGTGCGGTGCCTTGGCGCGGTGGACAAAGAGAGGCTGGACATCCTCCGCGGGGCCGACGCTATCTTCCGTGAGGAAATTTCATCCTGGGAGGGAAGTGCCGGGGTGTGGCAGGCCTTCGCCGTCCTCCTCCCCATAAAGACAGTGGGCGTGTCAGGCGGCGCCAGGACATACTTCTCAACCGTCGCCCTCCGGGCCGTGGAGTCCAGGGACGGAATGTCGGCGGACTGGGTGCGCATTCCCTACGAAATAGTAGGCCGGACGTCCTCCCGCATCTGCGAGGAAGTGGAGGGTGTCAACCGGGTAGTCCTGGACGTGACGGGCAAGCCGCCCTCAACTATTGAGTGGGAGTAAATAACAAATCCCGGGAGTTCGCTATTCAGGCGGATTCCCGGGTTTTTTTATAATAGTATAATGACCGAAACATCTGGCTGCTTATTCCATACGCCAATTTTGTTGCCTTCTGCACACCAAAGAGGCTGCGTGTTGGTATTCACTACAATTACACGCGGTACACCGGGAGGCACCTATGGCTGAGGACCAACAAATTCTGCTCTATACCGCCCCGGACGGCAGCGGCGAAGGTGGATGTCTGTTTTAGAGATGAGACGGTCTGGCTGACGCAGAAAGCCCTGGCGGAGGTATTTGGGGTAAAGGTACCCGCGGTTAGCAAACACCTCAGAAATATCTTCGAGTCAGGCGAACTGGTGTTCGCGAGGCAACTGTTTCCAAAATGGAAACAATTCGCCTGTGAGGCTCCCCACATCGCCGTGGGCTACTGGGTGAATAACGATTAAGCCACGCGCTTCCGCATTTAGGCCACTAAAACGCTGCGGGAGTTTACCGTCAAAGGGTTCTATACTTTTTGCCCCTCTCAAATTACTATAGATAAGGGCGGATGGCGTAATTATGATAAAATAACGCCAAATAATAATCTCAATCACAGTGAAGGAGGCTGGGACGATGATTAATATTCGACCTGTTTCGGATTTGCGGAACAAGTTTACAGAGATC
>CAZXOD010000200.1:0-3241 GCA_964642285.1 uncultured Synergistaceae bacterium | reverse complement strand
CGCCCACGCCGCAGCCTGACCTCCGGCGAACAGCATCAGGGGTTTTTTGCGGCTTCTCATGATGTCCGAAAGCCTTCCGGCGGCCACCGCCCCGCACATGGTCCCCGCCGCGAGCAGGGATACAAAGAAGGGTCCGTCGGGCCGGGAAAGGACGGAAGTCACCCATGAAACCCCCCACGTGCCGGAGAGGGCCAGGCTGCACGCGGAGGTGGCGGTGTAGCTGACGCAGACCGGGTATATCCTCCATTTACTGAGTACGGACCGCACCCCCGCGGCCAGGGAGGCGATTGATACGGGTGCTCCCCCTCCTCCGGAGGGGATGGTCAGGTAGCATCCCAGGGCCAGGGCGAAACACACCCCGCCCAGGATGGAGAAGGTTGTCCGCCAGGTGAGGGCCGCGATCATAAAGGCCAGTGGCGCCTGGGCGAGGATTCCTCCGGTGTTGCCGATAAAGGAAGTTACCCCCGAAAGGGTGCCGAAGAGCTCGCCGCTGAAGTTGTCGGCCATGAACAGCACCGAGCTTATAAAGGCCACCGCCACTCCCATGCCCATCAGGACCCTTCCCGCGAAGAGGAGCCACGGCTGGGGGGCAAGGGAGAAGATAAACGCACCGGCCCCGGCGGCGGTCATTCCCGCCGTCACGATGAAACGGACTCCCTTTGAGTCGGCCAGAGCCCCTACGGGGATCTGCATCAGGGTGTAGGCATAAAAAACCATGGACGACATGGCGCCGAACGCCGTGGCGGAGAGGGCGAAATGAGCCTCCAGGGGAACGCGGAGAACTCCGGCGGAAAGACGCAACAGAT
This sequence comes from uncultured Synergistaceae bacterium, assembly GCA_964642285.1. Classification (GTDB taxonomy): domain Bacteria; phylum Synergistota; class Synergistia; order Synergistales; family Aminobacteriaceae; genus Aminivibrio. The sequence goes on along the minus strand of CAZXOD010000200.1, from coordinate 2,435 downwards.
AAGCCATTAAAAAGCATATGCAGAGAAGAACCCATCCGACCCATCTCATCAGGAATGAATACCTGCCTTGCCTTTAAATTTGCCGCCGGCGCCCACTGTTCCGGCTTGTTGCCGGCATTCGTACAGGGGCCGTCCGAAATAACGGCATGAGAACATATTACCATTACCACCCCTTCTCCTGTAAATTTATCCTTCCTTGCTTTACAATGAATGGCAACGATGTCCGTCGACAAGGAGAATCAGATCATGGCAGAAAAATCCCGGAAAGAGCGCATACCAATTACCGCAGACGACTCCCCCCTGAGCGTCTCTCTGGGCGCGCTGCTGGGGCGAGAAACTCCCCGGCCCTCCCCGGCCCCGCCCCCTCCTGCTCAGGAGAAAAAAGAAAGGGACGAAGCCAGGCTGCCCCCGAGGGCGGTTCTGTCCAGGGAGACCAAGGGACGGGGCGGCAAGACCGTAACGGTCATATCCTTCCGGGGGGGCGCTCCCTTCGACATGGAGCCCCTGGCGAAGGAGATAAGAACCGCCCTTGGCTGCGGAGGGTCAGTGGAGGGCGAGCAAATTATTCTTCAGGGAAACCAGGTGGAAAGGGCGTCGGACTGGCTGGCCGACAGGGGTGTTAAGACAGTTAAAGACAATTGACGGCCCCCTCGCCCACGAGCAGCCGTCGAACTGTTCATCTATTACACATAATCCGCGAAGGTGCTGAAAAAATGAAGACGAATAAAGACCGCCTCACGGGAGCGGCCCTGGTTCTTTTTGCGAGCATGTGCTGGGGAACTACGGGAGTCCTCCAGGCCTTCGCCCCCCCGGGAGCGCCGCCCCTTACCATGGGGGCGATCCGCATAGTGGTATCGGGAGCAATTTTACTGACATGGTGTTCCTTCAGGCCCGGAGGGCTGAACTTTATAAAAAGGTTGAACGGACGGGCTCTGCTGGTGGCCGTTACGGGAATTATGGGCTTTCAGTTCTCCTTTTTCACTGCCCTGAAACTCACCGGCGTTTCAGCGGGGACTATGATCGCCATCGGCCTGTCTCCAGTTTTTGCGGGAGTCCTGGGCGCGGCGGCGGAAAAGGAGCCCCTTTCGGCAAGATGGGGCTTTTCAACTGCCGTAGCGGTCCTGGGGTGTTCTCTTCTGGTGCTGGGCGGCCATACGGGGGAGACATCGATCCACCTGGGCGGCGCGGGGCTGGCCTTCGCCGCTGCTTTTTTCTACGCCTTCATGGGCCTTGGTCTAAAGCGGCAGGCCCAATTTGTAAGCTCCACTGAGGCCACCACCGCCACAACGGGGGCGGCCATCCTGATAGGCCTTCCCGTACTGCTGATCCTGGACTCATCCTGGCTCTTCAGCCCCCGGGGTGCGGCCATCGCCTTATCTCTGGGGTTCGTCACCATGGCCTTCCCCATGTGTCTTTTTACGGTGGGCCTCGGGAAGATATTTATGAGGGACGCCTACACCATCTCCCTCGCGGAGCCCCTCACCGCCTGCATACTGTCGGCCTTGCTCCTGGGAGAGCGCCTCTCTCCCCTCTCCATAACCGGAGCGGTCCTAATCATGGGCGGCATCCTGCTTCTGCCCGTGGCGTCGGAGGAAAAGGAGAAAGAGGCCGCCCTCAGGGAATAAGCCTTACCTAAAATTATTAAGGAGGACTTCATGAAAACGCAAGGGAACATCTTCATCTCCGGAAACGAGGCCATCGCCGAGGGCGCCATCGCGGCGGGGGCCAGATTTTACGCGGGATACCCCATAACCCCCTCTTCAGAGGTAGCAGAGACGGCGGCAAGGAGGCTGCCCGAAGTGGGGGGCATGTATGTCCAGATGGAGGACGAACTCTCCAGCATGGCGGCCATCATAGGGGCCTCCGTCTCGGGGGCCAGGGCCTTTACCGCCACCAGCGGCCCGGGCTTCTCCCTCATGCAGGAAAACCTGGGCATGGCCGTCATGGGGGAGGTTCCCTGCGTAGTGGTAAACGTGCAGCGGTCGGGCCCCTCTACCGGCATGGCCACAAAGCCCGCCCAGGGAGACGTGATGCAGGCCCGCTGGGGGACCCACGGCGACCACGGCATCATAGCTCTAAGCCCCTCGTCGGTGCAGGACTGCTACGACTTCACCATAAAGGCCTTCGCCCTGGCGGACCGCTTTCGCACCCCGGTGGTGCTCCTGGCGGACGCCGCCGTGGCCAAGCTGAAGGAGACCGCCTCCTTTCGCGCCCCGACGACGGATGAGCTGGGAGGGCGACCTCTCCCCCGCTGTGCACCGGAGGATTTCAAACCCTTCGCCGTGGACCCCGACGAGAAGGTCATGGCGCCCCTGCCACCCTTCGGAGGGGAGTATATCTTCCGCATCACCGGCTCCATGCACGACGAGACGGGGGGCCAGGGGGCCTCGCCGGCCAACGCCGATCGAGTGATCCGCCATTTGACGAACAAGTTT
>CAZXOD010000199.1:0-3273 GCA_964642285.1 uncultured Synergistaceae bacterium | reverse complement strand
TATGGCAAAGTCAATTTTTTCAAGGCTCAGCGTAGTATTGTGGGTTCTTCTGGTTCTTGCCGGGGGCGTTTTTATGGCGGTGCGGGTTAACGCAAAGCTGCAGGAGGCCTCCGCCAACACCGCCGCCATGGAACAGGCGGAAGAAGTCCCCATCCCGGTGGATGTTATTAGGCTCGCAAGGCAGGACTGGGAGGTATGGCGCAGCTACTACGGCCAGGCCAAGGCCGGCAAGAGCCAGGCAGTTACTTCCTACGTGAAGGAGATAGTCAGGGAAGTCCACGTACAGATAGGGGACAAGGTAAAGGCGGGGCAGGTGCTGCTGACCCTCTCCTCCCAGGATTTTCAGGCCTCCGCCGCGGCTAACAGAGCCAGCTACGACGATGCGGTAAGGGAGTACGGCAGGCTTTCCGAGCTTCATAAGTCGGGAGGGGTATCCCAGTCCCAGGTGGAGCAGGCCTATTCAAAGATGAAGAATGAAGAGGCAAAGCTTCAGTCGTCCAAATCCAGCCTCGCCCGCACCCAGATCAGGGCCAGCATCGACGGCATTGTGGCAAGCCGTTTTGTGGAGCCGGGAGAGGTGGTAACCGACGGCAAGACTCTTTTGACGATCATCGACCTCACGGACCTGGAGGCGGAGATCATGGTCTCCCGCAGGGATATCATGAGCCTGAACAGGGACACGCCGGTAGTGGCGGAGAGCGACGGGAAGAAGACCGCCTGCTCCATAAAGAGGATCAGCCCCGAGGCGGCCAAGGGCTCAGGCCTTTACCCGGTGGTGGTCTGCCTGGACGGCCTGGACGTGCTTCCGGGAACTCACGTGGAGGCCCGGTTCATGGTGGAGAAAAGGACGGGCCTGATTGTCATCCCCTCCGAGATTGTGCAGCGGAGGGGCGATAAAGCCTATGTCTATGTGGTGGAGGGCGACCGGGCAAAACTTCGGGAGATAACCCCGGGAGAAGGCCAAAACGGCGCCCTGGCCGTTGACGCGGGGCTTTCGGAGGGGGATCTGGTGGTCCTCAGGGGCTTCAATCTTCTTTATGACAACGCCCTGGTAAAAATATCGGAAGAGACTACTGTCAGTCTGGCCGGTAACTAGTCATGGGCGGCCTTGTACGTTTCTGCATAAAGCGCCCGGTATTCACCTGGGCGACGGTGCTTGTCCTCCTTCTGCTGGGGGTGAGCAGCTACAATCAGCTTGCCGTAGCCCTTCTTCCAAAGATAGATATTCCCGTGGTGGTGGTGCAGACCAGGTACACCGGCGCCAGCCCCAACGAAATCGAGCAGCTGGTCACCAAACCTGTGGAGGACTCCATCGCCGACCTGGAGGGGTTGGACAAGATCACGAGCTATTCGGCTGAGAGCAACTCCTTCGTCATCCTGGAGATGGAAGTGGACGTGAACGTCGACCAGGCACTCGTTGACGTTTCCAACAAGGTAAAATCCGCACGGAACAAGCTTCCCGATGCCGTGGACGAGCCCATTTTCAGAAAGGTTGATATCAACGCCCAGCCCTTCCTGATCGTTGCCTTCAACAGCCTGCTTCCGGAAAAAGAAGCGAAGAAGATCATCGAGGACACAATAGTCCCCCGCCTTTCCCGGGTGGAGGGAGTAGGACAGACCAGCGTGACGGGAGGCAGGGACAGGGAGATCAGGATACTTCTGGACCCTGTCGCGTTGAGCGAATACAGCGTGAGCATCCAGACGCTGGCAGCGGTGGTTGCCGCCAACAACATCACCAATCCCTCCGGCTACATCACCCAGGAGAAAGACGAGACGTGGCTCCGGCTTATCGGAGAGTTCAACAGGGCTGAAGACCTGGAGAACATTATGATCCCGACCTCTTCCGGAAACCCGGTGAGGGTACGCGACCTGGGCACTGTGGTGGACGGCGAGCAGGACGTACGTTCCATTGCCAGGGTGAACGGGAACTCCGTTGTCCAGCTGCGGATCAGCGCCCGCCCCAATTCCGACGTGGTGAGGGCGGGCGAGCTCGTGAAAAAAGAGCTTGACAGTATCCTGAAGACCATGCCTGACTTTACTGCGGAGGTACCCTTTGACGATACTCTCTTTATAGAATCATCGGTGAAGAACGTGCTCCGTGACATGGGGTCCGGTATCCTGCTTACAGTTGTGGTCCTGTACCTCTTCCTCAAGCGTTTTTCGGCGACATTCATCGTGTCCGTCGCCATGCCCGTAGCCCTCTTCGCCACGTTCATGCCCATGGCCATGCACGGCTATTCCCTGAACATCATGAGTTCCCTGGGCCTTGCCATCTCCATGGGCGTCCTGGTGAACAACTCCATCCTCATTATCGAGAACATCTACCGCTACCGGGACATGGGATACTCTCCCGAGGAGGCAGCGGAAAAAGGAACGGTTGAGATTTCCCTGTCGGTCATCGCGGGAACCGCCACCAACCTCGGCGTATTCCTGCCGGTTGCCATCATGAAGGGAATCGCAGGGCAGTTCCTGGTGCAGTACGCCATGACCATAGTCTATGCCACGCTTTTCTCCCTGTGGGTCTCCCTGACCCTCACGCCGTCCATGGCGGCACGGTTCAGCCCTGACGCGGGAATTCCCAGGATCGGCCGCATCCTGTGCGGATGGTGGGACTGGGTCTATTCCGGCTTCGAGGAGCTTTTCCTCTCGCTGCTCAGGCGTGCACTGGCCCACCCGGTCGTCACCATTGTTCTTTTCCTGGGGCTTACCTTCGGGGCATTCAGGCTGGGAGGCCTTATCGGCTCGGAGATGATGCCCCGCACGGACAGCGGTGTAATGACGGTCAGCATCACCCTGCCGAGCAACACCCCGGTGCTGGTTTCCCAGGAGAGGGCGAAGGAAATCGAGGACCATATCAGGAAGACACTTCCCTCGCTGAAATATATCGTTTCAACTGTGGGGGCCTCGGGAAGGAACCAGGGAACCCACAAGGCGACCATAGAGGCTTATTTTAAAGATGACCCGGATCGCCCCTCCACTATGGAAATGGCGGACACGATCCGTCCCTTCGTAAACGCCATGCCCGGAGTGGACGGCTCCGTCAGCGGATTCCGGCAGAACATGGGCGGAGGAAAGCCCATTCAGCTGGTGGTAAAGGGAGAGGATCTCGAGACCCTCTACCGGATCGCGGAACAAATACGTGACCGGATCCGCCATGTGCCCGGAATAGTGGACGCGGGCATCGACGTGGAAATGGGCAAGCCGGAGCTGCAGATTTTGCCGGTGAGGTGGAGGCTTTCCCAGTTCGGCATCGACATAACCACCCTGTCCCAC
>CAZXOD010000198.1:0-3278 GCA_964642285.1 uncultured Synergistaceae bacterium | reverse complement strand
GGAGCCGATGATCTCCCTCCGGCGTACATGCCTTTTATAGTTGCAACTCCCTTACTACCAGGGAGTTGTTCTCCAGTGCAATAATAACAGGTTTTCCCCACCATTCCATTTCGCTTCCCAGGGAAGAGCTTACTTTTCCTCCGATTCTTACCTGCTTTGCCTCGAACTGCCCCGCCACCACGGTGCGGTCCGACTCGCCGTCGAGGCCCGCGTGGACCACGCCCTTGAGCCTGCCCCAGACGCAGATGTTTCCTGAGGCCATAACTTCCGCACCGTCATTGACGTGTCCGATAATAATTACGTCTCCGTCGTGCTCCACTCTCTGCCCGGACCTGAGGGACCTGTTAAGAAGCAGGGAACCCCCGGAGGTCTTCTCTCTTCTGCCGGATTTCTCCTGCACGGGCTCCCCGGTGGCCACCCCCATGTACCTGAGGTCGTCCTGGGTCTCTCCGTCCAGGCTTATCCAGGAGAGGACCTTCATTCTCCTGCCCCAGACAAAGTCCGACAGGAGTTTTTGAATAAAATACCTGGATATTTTCCGGCCCTGGAAATCAAGGACTATTCCCAGGCTGCCCGAGAGCAGGGCGGATTCGCTGAACAGCCTTTCAAGTTCGGCCAGAAGGCCGTCCTCGGCGCCCTCCTCCGGAAAGATCATCCGGATACCGTATCCCGCTCCCTTCAGCACAATGCCCGCCGAGTCTTCACCGGACATGACAGCACCTCCTAAGGATTTTGCAGCGGGAAAGCCCGCCGAATTTCTTACCCCGGTCACTGGACCTTTCCCCTCGCCTCGGGGACCAGCAGGTAGGACAGTATCTCCCCTACCATGGGGGAGGCCACGGAACTTCCGTGAAGCCCCGCCTCAATCACCGCCACCGCCGCGTACTTGGGGCCGTCGATGGGAGCGTACCCCGCGAAAAGGGCGTGGTCGGGGCCGTGGGCGTTCTGGGCGGTTCCCGTTTTGCCGGCGACGGTTATTCCGAAGCTTCCCGCCCTGCGTCCCGTCCCCCGTTTTACGACGTAGTTCAGGCCCTTACGGATGAGATCCAGATTTTTATCGCTGACAGGCAACATGGGCCCGTCCTGCTCCCCTGAGTAGAGCAGCCTGGGGCGCACGAGCCTGCCCCCGTTGGCAATTGCCGCGTAGAGCCTGGCCAGCTGCAGGGGGGTGGTGAGCAAAAAACCCTGCCCGATGGAGTAGTTGACCGTATCGCCATGATACCAGGATTCTTTGAGACGGGCTTTTTTCCAGTCAGGCCCCCCTATGGTTCCCCCCGACTCTCCGGGCAGATCGATTCCGCTGGGAGCGCCGAGGCCGAAGAGGGAGCACCACTTCATAAGCTTTGTTATGCCAAGCTTAAGTCCCGTCTGGTAGAAGTAGACGTCGCAGGAGTCCTGCAGGGCGGTCAGCAGGTTCACCCTGCCGTGGCCGGACCTTTTCCAGCAGCGGAAGGTCCTGTTGCCCAGGGTGAAGGCGCCGGAGCAGAAGAACGTGTTGTTCAGCGAGGCCTCCTTCTCCTCCAGGGCCGCCAGCCCCACAAGGGCCTTGAAGGTGGACGCCGGAGGGTAGACGCCCGAGATGCTCCTGTCGTGCATGGGTTTTTCAGGGTCGTTTATCAGGGCGTTCCACTCCCTGGAGGACACCCCCCAGGCCAGAGGGTTGTTGTCGTAGGAGGGAGAGGAGTAAAGCACGAGCACCTCCCCTGTTTCGACGTCCATTACAGCGATGGCCCCCCTGTAGCCCTTCATAAGGTCCGCCGCCAGCCTCTGGGCGCCCAGGTCCAGGGTCAGATGAAGGTCCCGGCCTCTTCCGGCGGGCTTCACGTCAATGGTCCTTACCTTACGGCCCCTGGCGTCCACCTCTACCGACTCCTCGCCGGGAGTGCCCCTGAGCAGCTCCTCGTACTGGCGTTCGATGCCATTTTTGCCGATCTGGTCGCCCGCCGCATAATTATCGGCGCTGAACTGCTTCAGCTCGTTTTCGCTTATCTCCCCCACGTACCCGGTGATGTTGGAAGCAAGGCTCCCCGCGGGGTAGGTCCTCCGCCACACGGGCAGGGGGAAGAGCTCCCTGGGGAATTCGGGGTCTGCCACCAGGTCGGCCATCTGGGCAAGGGTTATATTGCCCACCAGCCTCACCACTCTGTAAGGGGCCCAGAACTGCCGCTTTATGGAGCGGGAGAGATCATCCGCAGTAAAGGGAATTCCGTGGCGGGAGAGAAGGACCGCCAGCCTCTCCACCATGTCCTCTTTTTCAATATCCAGAGGATAGCCCATTATATCGAAAGTGGTGACGTTAACCGCGAGCAGGGCGCCGTTTCTGTCGTAAACTTCTCCTCTTACCGGAGGAAACCGGATAAGCCGGAGGCGGTTGTTGGAGGCCAGGCGCACGTAAGTGTCCGAATGAAGCACCTGAAAGTAGTAGAGCCCTGCGGCAAGCAGCGCAAGGGACAGAAGTATGGCGGCCCTAAGAATTCTGAGTCTGCCGTTGTGAAGGGGGCGGAGGTCAGACATCGGAATTTTTCAGCTTCCACCCGTAGGCCAGCGACGCAAGAAGGACAAGGGGAAGCAGGTAGCTCTGCTGCAGCAGATAGGTTGTCAATATACCGATGCCTCTGGCCCCGCCCATGAAGATCCGGACCACCGATATGGGAAAAAAGGCGGCCCACAGGATCGCGCCGAAAAGAGTCGGAGTGCGCCCCGACTGGGGGAGGGAGAACCAGGCCCACCTCGACATTAGAATAGTCACCACATAGAAAAGGGACGACAGCCCGGGGAAACCCACCCATCTGAGATCCCAGAGTATGCCGCCCAAAAAGGAGGCCCACAGAATTTCAACACCCTTGGACTCATTCTGAAGGGAGATGAAGACAAGGGTCATGAGAAAAAATTCGGGCATGAGGGCTTTCCCCGCGGCCAGCACCCAAAGAAAATCCTGCACATACCACGCCCCGGCGTAAATCACCTGGATGGGCCTCCGCCGTCTGCCCCGCCGTAAACCTCCAGGGCGTAGAGCTGGTTCAGGTTTGCCCCGGGGACGACTTTCCATTCATAGTAAGAGCCGCCGGTCCTTCTCGTATGGGACGACAGGCTTCCCACAGGGATTCCGGGAGGCAGGGCCTCGCTGACCATGGCGGTGCTTATGGTCATTCCCTCGGAGTAATCTCTTCCCTCGGGAACGTAGAGAAGCCACAGCCCTCCCTCACCGTCCCCAGCCACCACTCCGAGATCCCTGGTTTCTTCAATTACTACCGGCACCATCAGGGAGGAGGACGTAA
>CAZXOD010000197.1:0-3372 GCA_964642285.1 uncultured Synergistaceae bacterium | reverse complement strand
AGAACCATCTGTCCGCAGTTAAGTTCGGGAACGATAATGGTCTTCACTTTCCTGGCGAGCTTCTCAAGCTCCTTATCGGGGAAGGGCCACAGGGTAACGGGCCTGAAGAAGCCGGCTTTAAAGCCCCTCACCCTGGCGTCATTCACGGCCCTGAGGCTGGAGCGGGCCACGCTTCCGTAGGCCAGGACAAGGACTTCTGCGTCGTCCTCGTAAAACGTCTCGTACTCGACAATGTCGTCCCTGAAGCGGTCGATCTTGCTCATGAGGCGCTTCATCTTCTTTTCGATCTCGTCGTTATTGTTCGTGGGGAAGCCCCAGTCGTTATGGGTAAGGCCGGTGATGTGCCAGCGGTAACCGTCGCCGAAGGAGGCCATGCAGGGCAGGTCGTCCTGGGGGTCCGGGCGGTAGGGCACAAATTTTTCGGGAACGTCCGTGGGCCGCTTGCGGTTGACCAGCTTAGAGGGGTCAATTTTGGGAGTGACAACTTTTTCCCTCATGTGGCCGATGATCTCGTCGCTCATGATAAGGACGGGCTGACGATACCTCTCGGCGGCGTTGAAGGCCTTGATGGCGATATCGTAGCACTCCTGCACCGACGCGGGAGCGTAGCAGATGGTGCCGTGGTCGCCGTGAGTGCCCCAGCGGGCCTGCATAACGTCCTGCTGGGCGGTCTTGGTGGGTAGACCTGTGGAGGGGCCGCCCCTCATAACGTCAACAACCACGATGGGAATCTCTGCCATGTAAGCCAGACCAAGGTTTTCCTGCTTTAACGAAAAACCGGGGCCGGAAGTGGCGGTGAGGGATTTCATCCCCGCGATGGAACCGCCTATGGTAGCGGCGATGCCGGCGATTTCGTCTTCCATCTGGATGAACCTTCCGTTGATCTTGGGAAGCTCATCGGCCATAATCTCGGCGATTTCAGAAGAAGGAGTGATGGGATATCCTCCGAAAAACCGGCATCCTGCGGCGAGAGAACCGTAAGCAATTGCTTCGTTTCCTTGCCAGAAGGCTACTCCAGACATCCTAACTTTCCTCCCTTTCTTTAACGGTGATAGCCATATCGGGGCAGATATTCTCGCACTGCCTGCATCCGATACAGTCGTCCTGTCTTGCGGGAATGCTCTTGCCTTTTACCTCGTCAAGTTCGAGGACTTTTTTGGGGCAAATATGAACGCACAGAGAACAGCCTTTACACCACGAATTGTTCACCAGAACTTCGTATTTCTTTGGCAAAAAAGTCACCTCCTACGGGATTTTCAACCGGCGCCAAGGCTATTTTGAACGCAAAGGCTCCGATAAAAGAATATCTTTAAGCAGCGGGGAGTTCAAGCCCGCTCTCATTATTATCTTTTTTATCTTGATCTCGTTTTTAGATGAAAATGATAAAAATATCCCGATATATTTTTAGCAACCCCGCTCATCTGCCAATATCGGGCTCCTTCAGATATCTTGCCTCAAGATCGGCGGGATCCACGGCCCTGCCCCGGTGAAGCCAGGCTAACAGGGCTGCCGACGCGCCTCTTGGATAAATTTTTGAAATAAGGGGGCCTTCGGGCGGCGGAGGGAAAAGTGCCGTCAGTTTTTGAGGAAAATCCCCTAAAAAAACCAGCTCTCTGTCAGCAAAGCTTGAAAGCTCTTCCATAAGCTCTTCGCCCGAAAAAATGCCTTCGGGCATAACCTTCCGGGGAAGGGTAATTCCGTCAGAGGAGGAGTATACCGCAGACCATACCTTGCCTCCTCCCGCCCGAAGCAGGGGGCAGACGCGGGTCTCCGGGGCAGCTCCGGCGGCAAAGGCTATGGATTCCAGAGAAGAAAGAGGAATAACCTTCTTTTCCGAGGCCCAGGCAAGAAACTGGACGAAAGCGAGCCCCACCTTAATCCCCGTAAAAGACCCCGGCCCCGCGGCCGCGGCGAACATATCCACATCCTTTACAGAAAAACCGAAGGCTCCCAGAAAAGACCTGACCAGTTCGGGCAGAAGGGAGGCCTGGGCTCTGCCGATTTCGACGTTAAGCTCCCCTCTGACCTCTCCTCCCTCTGCCAGGCCCAGGGAGGTCCACCCCATGTTGGTGCAGTCCAGGGAAAGAATTCTTGGGCTCATGATGGGAACCTCTCTTCAATTATTTTTCGAAGGGGAGCCAGAATCTCTTCCCCCTGAACATTCTCAGACCGGAAGGAAAAAAAACGCCGCTCCGGAAATTTTTGAATGTCCGGGGCGACAATATTCACAGTCCACAGTGGCCTGTCCGAGGAAAACTCAGACCTCTCCGCCCATTCTACAAAAAGAACCGAACTGCCCGTCTCCTCGCCCGAAAGGTCAAGGTCGCCCACGTCCTCCCCTTCGAGCCGGTACAGGTCGGCGTGGACAATCTCCCTCTCCCCTGCCCTGTAGCGGTTAACGAGGGTGAAGGAGGGGCTACGTACCCTTAAAAAACCCAGGGCCTCGCAGAAGCCCCGCACAAAGGCCGTCTTGCCGGCGCCCAAATCGCCTTTCAGGAGGATGGTTATGCCTCCCGGGAGGCTTTCCGCCAGCAGAGCGCCAAGACGGCGGGTCTCCTCCTCGGACCGGGTTGCGGCAACGCAGTAGGACGCAAAAACAGGAACGGCGCTATTCATCGCGCTTCTTCCTTCTTCTGTGTCTGGCAAAAACCAGGAATAATACCAGCATTCCCGCCGCGATAAAAATAAATGAGAGAATTATGGGGCCGACGGGTAACTCCCCCCCCATATGCTTCGCCCCAAACATCCAGAACATCGCCAGGCCAAAACCGGCCACAGTATAGCCGAACCCTCTCCGCCGAATTCGTTCGGTCTTCTCTAACTCCTTCTGCCAGTCCACTTTTCTTTTTCTCAAATCCGCACATTCCTCATTTCGCGCAGTATTACCGGTATTTCATCGGCGATTTCGCCGGCCAGAATGCCGTCGGGGCCGCTTTTGGCGGCCAGCGAGGCGCCTGCCTGACCGTGAACCCAGGCGCCCAGGGCCGCGCTTTCAAACATGGGCAGACCGGCGGCGGCAAAAGCGGCGATAACCCCGGACAGCACGTCTCCCGAGCCCGGTACGGCCAGCGCCCGGTTTGCCGACGCTACGGCAAAGGCCCTCCTGCCATCGTCGACAATGCTCCCCGCTCCCTTCAAAAGCACCGGCCCCCACCGTTCCGCAATCTTTCGGGCGGCGGCGGCCCGGTTTTGCCTCACCTCACCGGCGGCAATTCCCAAGAGGACGGCGGCCTCACCCTCGTGAGGGGTAAGAACCGCGCGTTCTCCATCAACCCCGCCCTTTCCGCGGGCAAGCCAGTAAAGGCCGTCGCCGTCGATGATCAGCTTCTTTCGCCAGGCTCCGGCTACAAGGGAGAATATCTCCCCCGCCCG
>CAZXOD010000196.1:0-3438 GCA_964642285.1 uncultured Synergistaceae bacterium | reverse complement strand
CCCGGCACGTCGCTGTAGATCTCGCAGGGGCAGCCGCACTTGGCGGCGATGGCCACCGCCGACGTGTCCGACCCACCCCTTCCCAGGGTGGCCACGTCCCCGTCGGGGGTAATGCCCTGAAAGCCTGTCACCACCAGCACGCTTCGGCGGTGGAGCTGGCTCTTCAGCCTGGTCACGCTGAGGTCGGTGATCCGGGCGTTGTTGAAGCTGCCCGTGGCGGTGAGCCCCAGCTGGAAGGCGTTGTATGAGAGGGCGGGTATCCCCATATCGTAAAGGGCCATGGCCAGCAGCGCCGACGTCACCTGCTCCCCGGTGGAGAGCAGCATATCGAGCTCCCTCGGCATGGGCTCCGGGGACACCTCCTCCGCCAGGGCTATGAGGGAGTTCGTGGTCTTTCCCATGGCGGACACCACCGCCACCACTTTTTCGCCCCCCCTCACCCGCTTAGCTATCTTTTCCGCGACGGAACGGATCTTTCCCGCGGTGGCTACCGACGAGCCGCCGTACTTCTGTACTATCACTTCCGGTCCTCTCCTCCGCAGCCTACTTCAGATTGCGGAGGTCCTGCACAATCTCCGTCTTCGATTCCGTCTTTTCGTCCACGGCCTTGACGACCCGGGCAGGGGACCCCGCCACCACCGTGCGAGGGGGCACGTCCGCAGTAACCACCGCTCCCGCGGCCACCACAGCGCCCGTGCCTATCCTTACCCCTTCCAGGATAACTGCGTTCGCCCCCACCAGGACCTTATCCTCTATCACCACCGGCGTGGCGCTGGGAGGCTCGATAACTCCCGCCACCACCGCTCCCGCCCCTATGTGGCAGTCGGCCCCGATCTGGGCCCGGCCTCCCACCACGGCGTTCATGTCGATCATGGTCCGCTCGCCTATGACGGCGCCAATATTTATCACGGCGCCCATCATGACCACCACTCCGGGCTTCACGTCCACCATCTCCCGGATTACCGCCCCCGGCTCGATCCTGGCCTCGTATTTTGTCAGGTCCGCCAGGGGGATGGCGGAGTTGCGGGCGGCAGTCTCCATGTGGAAGGCTTTTATTCTAGAGGAATTTTCTGATAGTATCCTCTCGATCTCGGCCCTGTCCCCCGTCAGAATGCCGAAATCCCTCCCGCCCACAAAGACGGCTCCTTCCGGGGCAAAGCCTTCCAGATCCCCCGACAGCCAGGCTGTGCAGGGGGTCTTCTTCTTCGACTCCTTGATGAGTCTGATTATTTCTTCCGTCCGCATGTAAGAACCTCCTCAAAGGAATAAAATCCGGGCGCCGCGGCGGCTGCAAACTCGGCGGCCTTGAGGGCCCCAAGGGCGAAAACGCTCCTTGACAGGGCCCTGTGGCTCAGGGTGATCACTTCCCCCTCGTTCCCGAAGACCACCGAGTGATCCCCGGGCACTCCGCCGATGCGCAGGGAGTGGGATGGACAGTCCCTCCCCAGGGCCTCCCGGAGAAGAACCGCCGTCCCGGAGGGTATATCCTTCTTTTTATTATGGTGGGTCTCCTCAATCTCGGCGTCCCACCCGTCAAAGAGGGCGCCGAAATCCCGCAAAATCATCTTCAGCAGGGTTATCCCCTCGGCAAAATTGTAGCTCTGCACCACTGCGACAGCCCCGCCCAGGGTCCTCAGCCGGTCCAGATGCTCCTCGTCGTAGCCCGTCACCCCCGTGACCAGGGGGCAGCCGAACCGCTCCGCCGCCGCCATCACCTGGTCGAAGGCCCCGGGAAGGGTAAAGTCCACCAGCACGTCGGGCCTACCCTTCATCTCCTCACCGCCGCTGTTCATGGTATAGCACAGGTCGTGGGCAGCGAAGGCCTTCTTTATCTCCCCGCCCATCCTCCCTGAAGCTCCCGCGAGGCCGTACTTCACAGGCTCACCCCGCACTCCTGCATGGTTGCTTCCATAAGGGCGGCGCACTTCTCCGACGCGGGGACCAGGGGAAGGCGCAGCTCGTTTTTGCAGTAGCCCAGCCGGGCAACGCAGTACTTCACGGGAATAGGGTTGGCCTCCGCGAAGAGGTTCTTCATCAGGGGCAGCATCCGCTGATGGAGCGCCCTCGCCCCCCCTGTGTCCCCCGCCAGGGCCAGCCTGATCATATCCGACGTCTCCTTCGGCATCATGTTCGAAAGCACGGAGATAACGCCGTCGCCGCCGGAGTTTACAAGATGGAAGGCCTGGTCGTCGTTGCCGGAGAGGATGACAAAGTCGGGGCGGTCCTTCTTTATCAGCCGCACCAGCATGTCCACCTGGAACATATCCCCCGCCGCCTCCTTTATCCCCGCCATATGGGGCAGGGCGCTCAGCCGGGCCGCCGTCTCCGGCAGAAGGTTGCACCCCGTCCTGCCGGGCACGTTGTAGATGATCACCGGGATGTTAACGGCGTCCGACACGGCCTTGTAGTGCTGGTAGAGCCCCTCCTGGGTGGGCTTGTTGTAGTAGGGGGTCACCACCAGAAGGCCATCCGCCCCAAGCTTCTCCGACTGCCGGCAGAGAGCCACTGTGCTTGCCGTGTCGTTGGTGGCAGAGCCTATAACCACCGGGACCCTTCCCGAGACCGTCTTAAGGGCGAATTTTATAATCTCCTCCCGCTCTTCCCCCGTCACCGTGGGGCTCTCCCCCGTAGTGCCAAGCACTACCAGAAAATCCACTCCGCTCTCAATCTGCCAGTTCAAAAACCGGCCGAAGCTCTCGTAGTCCACGCCGCCCCCGTTGAAGGGGGTTATCACTGCAGTACCCGTTCCTCTGAACATCTCCCGCACCTCCTGAAATATGAACGAAAATAAAAAAAGGCCCGCCCCCATAAAGGGACGAGCCGTGACTCGCGGTACCACCCTGATTGGGCGCCCTGTTTTCAGCGCCCCACTCGGACCCTGTGACGGAGGTCCACCCCGGGAATGTACTCCGGCGGCGCCTTTAAGGACCCGCCTTTCCATTCCGGCTCCCCGGCCTTTACGCCCCTTTTCCCCGACGGAGGCGCCTTTCAGCCGCTGAACGCCACTCTCTGTCGCCGGATTTTTAAAAACGGGCATGCCGGTTCATCGCCTTTTCAGATATGTTGAGAGATTGTAGGAAAATATTCCCCCCTTGTCAAGGGGGGAATCCTTGCCCCCTACAAAATACTTGCCTTTTCCGTTTATTTATAGTATTGATTCTATTAAGAGAGATGTGATCTGAACCTTCCTTTCTCTGTGAAATGAGGAACCGCACCTCGCCGTACGGATCCTGGCTACAGCTGCATTTAGAGAACCACCATGGGAAAGGAATGAACGTTGTGTCGATGAAACTAAAGTGGTTCAAAAAGGTAGTGCGCTCCTGTTTTATTCTGCTTGCTCTGCTCGCGGCCTCGTCCGCCTCGGGAAAGACGATCTACTACGTAACCGAAGCTGGTGGTTATTGGAAGGACGGAACTAGTTGGGAAGACGCTATGGAC
>CAZXOD010000195.1:0-3464 GCA_964642285.1 uncultured Synergistaceae bacterium | reverse complement strand
AACGGACGGTTTTCCGTTTGAGTCGATCGCTTATGCAGAGCAAAGCAGGCGACCAAACGGACGGTTTTCCGTTTGTGTTGATCGCTTAGGCGGCACGCTTCTGGCCGCCTTCCAAGAACCAGATCCCTCCGTCGCTTTGCTCCGTTCGGGATGACAAAATAAAGCGTCGATTGCTTAGGCGGCATGCTCCTGGCCGCTTTCCTTTGGGGCGGCAAAGCCGCCCCGGGTGGTTTTTTATTTTTCTTCCTCTTCTTCCAGTTCCAGTATGCCTTCCTCTATGTTGAGGGGGGCGCTTTCTTCATCTTCGTCTTCTTCCAGGTCCGCGGGCAGGGGCGGGAAGAGGTCGAGGCCGGCGGAGGCGCGGGTTAGTACTTCGTCGGTTACTTCCTTCATTAGGTCGGGATGTTCCTCAAGGTACTGGGCGGCGGCCTCTTTGCCCTGGGCGATAGTTTCGCCCTTGTAGGCCAGCCATGAGCCCCGTCTTTTCATTACGTCGAAGTCTATGGCCATGTCCACGATGGACATTCCTCTTGGGATTCCCTTGCCGTATATGAGGGACGAGTGGCCTGTTTTGAAGGGAGGAGCCTGTTTGTTTTTTACTACCTTCATCCAGAGTTCGTGGCCTATGGTGTCGTCGCTTTTGGTGATGGATTTGCCCCGTTTTACCTCAATTCTTACGGAGCTGTAGAATTTAAGGGCCCGGCCTCCGGTGGTGGTCTCCTGGGGACCCTGGCTGTAGCCGGTGCTTATTTTGGCCCGGAGCTGGTTTATGAAGACTACTACGCAGTTGCTTTTGGAGATGGCGGAGGTGAGCCTGCGAAGGGCGTAGGACATGAGGCGGGCCTGGAGGCCTACCTGGCTGTCGCCTATTTTGCCGTCGATTTCAGCCTGGGGGGTGAGGGCGGCGACGGAGTCCACCACCACTATGTCCACAGCGCTGCTCCTGACAAGGGTGTCGAGGACGTAGAGAGCCTGTTCGCCGCTGTCGGGCTGAGCTATATAGAGGGACTGGACGTCCACGCCAAGGTTAGCGGCGAGGCGGGGGTCTAGGGCGTGCTCCGCGTCGATGAAGGCGGCGATTCCGCCTTCTTTCTGAGCGGAGGCGACGGCATGGAGGGCCACCGTGGTTTTGCCGGAGCCTTCAGGGCCGAACACTTCGACTATTCTTCCCCTGGGAAGGCCGCCGATGCCGAGGGCCACGTCGAGGGGGAGGATTCCGCTGGATATGACGTCCACTTCGGTTTTGAAGGATTCTCCCAGTCTCATGATGGAGCCGTCGCCGAATTTGCTTCTTATGTCGTCAATGGCAATTTCGAGGACGTCTTCCCTGGTTTGAGGGGTTTTTCTTTTTGCCAACAGGTTCATCTCCTTTTTGAGTGTGGTTGTCTCTTTATTTTAGGCTTTAAGGTCAGAAACAGATCTCCCTACGGGATGCTGCGCGACCTCCTCGCTTCGCTCGTTCGGGATGACATAAGTCGGGATGACGTAAAGGACATAGGGGCCATTGTTTCAGTTCTGTGTAGATCGGGCCCTGAGGGCGCAGTTCGCTCCGCATTAGAAGGACGGTTTCGGCGGTCCAGGCCGGTGCTTTGTCTCCTTCAAAGGGGAGGATTTTCACTGGCTCAGGGCGCCTGGTTCTTGCCAGGGTGATGTGAGGGTGAAAGGGCCTGGCCTCTTTTGGGAGTCCTGCTTCGACGGCGGCGGATTCAATCAGGGCCGCGAGTTGGTTCAATTTTTCCGTTTCGCCCCTTACGCCCAAAAAGAGTACCCGCGCCCGGCCAGGGTTCGGGAAGGCGCCGGGCGGGGCCGGAACCAGGCGGATTTTGCCTGGCGGGGCCGCTTCAAGCTTCTGCCCGACTTTTTCCGTCACCGTTTTCAACCGCTCCGGGGCAAGGTCGCCGCAAAATTTCAGGGTGATGTGGTATTGATGGTCGCCCACCCATTTTAGGCCGGAATTTTCGGCTTTTGCGACCGCGATCCACGCCCCGATGCTTTTTTTAAGCTCCTCCGGAAGAGGGAGGCAGATAAAGGCTCTGACAAGGCTTTCGTTCACTATGCCGTCTCCGCTATTTTTCTCCATAGTTTGTCCAGGGCGAAATTTTTTGCCCTTATTCTTACCATCTCTCTGTCGCCGGGGAAGACCCGCTTTATGGTCTCGACTCCTTTTTTATCCGCCAGGCCGAACCAGACTGTGCCCACGGGCTTTTCGTCAGTTCCGCCGTCGGGGCCGGCGATCCCGGTTACGGATACGGCGATGTCCGTTCCGTAGAGGCGGAGGGCTCCTTCGGCCATTTCAGCCGCGCATAAGGAGCTTACGGCGCCTTCGTGTTCCAGGGTTATTTCATTTACTGAGAGTATGCTTTTTTTGGCAGTGTTACTATAGCACACCGCGCTCCCAAAGAAAACCTCCGAGCTTCCCGGTATGGAAGTTAGGGCCGCGCCTACCATTCCCCCAGTGCAGGATTCGGCGCAGGCGAGGGAGAGTCTTTTCTGTTTTGCCCCGAGTATTACGGCTTCGGCAAGGGATCTTGCCTCAGGGGGGAGGCAGTCGCCGGGGACCAGGGCTTTTACGTCCTCCTCCGCCCGGGCTACGTCTTCGGGTTTGCCCCTGATGTAAAACTCGATCAATCCGGGAGAAGGCAGGATGGTTATGTGAAGTTCCGGCCTTTGTATTACGGGGGCGAGGCGGTCCTTTAGAAGGCTTTCGGCCCAACCGGCTATCTGAATGGACGCCGCTATGCCGCTGTTAGGGCGCATTTCTTCTTCAAGTTCCTGTTCGGCCATGGCCCGGAATTCAGACGGGACGCCGGGGAAGGCGCAGATTTTTGTGCCGCGCTTTTCAAGGGCCACGCCAAGGGCGGAGCCGGCGGGGTTGTGGACGGGCCTTGTGCCTGCTGGTATTACGCCCTGGGTGTCCCTGGATTTCTGGAGGTTTTTTTGCATTTCTTCGGGGTAGCGGGAGAGGATTCTGTCGTAGGCTTCGTCAGCGGGCTCAATGTCAACTCCGAGGAAGGCGGCTATGTCCCGGCGGGTGCAGTCGTCATGGGTGGGGCCGAGGCCCCCGGAGAGGACGAGGAGGTCGGTCTTGCCGATCCATTTTTCGAGGCAGGGAGTGAGGGAGTTGTTTCCGTCGGGGATTATTTCGATGCATTGTACTTTCCATCCGGCCCGGCTGAGTTTTTCGGCAAGCCAGGCGCAGTTGCCCTCCCGGCGGATTCCGCTGAGGAGTTCGTCGCCAAGGGCGATAAGGACGGCCTGTTTGATTTTAATCACCCCTTGAGGTTTGGGTTATGTTTTGGTGCATAAACGGTGTTAAGGGCAAAAGCAAAGGCAAAAGCAAAAACAAAGTCAAATGCAGATCCCTCACGTTCGTTCGGGATGACACAAGCAGGCGACACAGGTGTCGATCGCTTATGCAGAGCAAAGCAGGCGATCAGGTGTCGATCGCTTAGGCGGCATGCTTC
>CAZXOD010000194.1:0-3478 GCA_964642285.1 uncultured Synergistaceae bacterium | reverse complement strand
CGTTTCGGTGGAACTCCGTACGATATGCCCGTCCAGTCAGCCGCCCCAGGCCTCCTCCAGTTTCTGGACAGCAGGGGCAGTTGGTTTTTATTCCTTTAAACCGGCGATTTACCGAAATAGAGGGCAAGGAATTCATCAGGATTAAGAATGGGAACGGTGTGAATGCCGTACTCTTGCAGCAGCGGTTCAGGAAAATGCTTTTTGTTTCCAGTGACCAGCGGTACGCCTCCGGCTCCCAAGGCAACCGCTAAAAACTTTTCATCCTCAGGATCGGGAAGAAATTTAGGCCGCGGGAGAGGCACGGGACTTACAGGCTGAAAAAAGCGCCTTAGCGAAGAGGCAAGGGGAGACAGAAGTTCTTTAGGGAAACCAAACTTGGGTCGTGTGAGTACATCGAAATACTCCGCGAAGATCAACGCATCCGCTACCGGCACGATGGATCCGCCAAGGGCAAGGTTCAGCACGGAAGCCGGCTTTCCAGAGGGCGAGATTAGCGCGGATACAAAAACATTGGTATCAATTACGATGCGCAGCGGAATGCTCAATCTTCGTCTTTCTTTCTGGCCGCAGATATCTCTCTGTCTATTTCTTCCATGGACAGACCGTCCAGCTCTTTCTCCAGCGCAAAGTAGCGGACTCGTTCTACTGCCGTCATGGTCCGCGCCTGCCGGAAAGCTGCTGCTATTTCTTCTATATTTTCCGACTCATCCAAAGGAAAGCATAGGGCCTTGGGTTTGTTATTGGATGTCAGCACCCGGTACTCAGAATCACTGTAAAGGACCGCAGGGTTTTTCCTGACCTCACGAATGGCAATTATTTTCACGACAAACACCTCCGATTAAGCTTGCATTTAGCCTGTCGTTATAGCTGTCACTTATTATAACACGCTTATGCCCTCTTGCTAACGCCATCCGCCCAGTCAGCCGCCCCAGGCTTCCTCCAGTTTCCGGACGGCGGGGCTGATATCCTCCGACGGGAAGCCGGCATATCCTATAACTACCGTGCTGCGGGGGCATTTACCGGTCTTTTGGACGCAGTATTCCGTTGCTCCGTAGACTCTTACCCCTGCCGCCTTTGCCGTTGCCGTCAGCTGCTCCTCGCTCATTCCGTTATTCACCTTCAGAAGGAAGTGAAGTCCGGCGTCGCTTCCGATAACTTCAACGCATTCTCCCAGGCTGCTTTTCATCACCTCTGAGATCAGGCTATCCCGACGCTCTTTATAGGCGTTGCGCATGCGGTTGAGGTGCCGCTCGAAATGGCCCCCGCTCATGAAGCGGTACAGGGTGTGCTGCTCGAAGCCGGGCACGGGGCAGGAGTAGAAGAGGTATTTTTCCCGGTACACGGCCAGCAGGCGGGGGGGCAGGACCAGGTAGCTTATCCTCAGGGACGGCGCCAGGCTCCTGGTGAAGGAGTTGGTGTAGATTACTTTTTCCGGGTCCAATCCCTGGAGGGCGGGAATGGGGCGTCCGGCGAAGCGGAATTCGCTGTCGTAGTCGTCCTCCAGTATGTAGCGGCCGCCCTTTTCCTTCGCCCACCGGAGCAGGGCCACCCTGCGGCTTACGGGCATCACCATGCCCAGGGGGAACTGGTGGGAAGGGGTTATGTGGACTATTTCAGCCCCGCTTTTCTCCAGCTCTTCCGCGCTGAGTCCCTGATCGTCCAGAGAGATGGGGATAATCTCCACGTCGTTGCCCAGGTAAATTTTGCTGTTTTTTGGGTAGCCCGGGTTCTCTACCCCGTAAACCTTCCCCCTTCCCAGAATCTGAATCAGCAGGCCCAAAAGATATTCCGAGCCGGCGCCCACCACTATCTGGTCGGGATGGGCGTTTATTCCCCTGAAGTCGTGAAGGTACTTCGATATCTCACGGCGAAGGACCGGGGCGCCCTGGGGGTCGGCGCTGTTTAGGATGTCCTCGCCGCCCTCCGACAGCACTTTTCTGGCCAGCCTGGCCCAGATTGAGTAGGGGAAAAGGTTAGTGTCCACCAGGTTGGTCTGGAAGTCATATTTATAGCGTTCAGGAGGCTCCGTTCCCGGCCGCGCTTCCGGAAGGGCTGCGGGAGGGCCGTCGGGGAAACTGTGGACGGCAAAGGACTGAACATAGAAACCGCTTTTCGGAACCGACCTGATGTATCCCTCCGCTGTCAGCTGGGCGTAAGCCGTTCCTACCGTCGCCAGGCTCGTTTTAAGGTGGGCAGCCAGTTTTCGCCTGGAGGGCAGTTTCTCCTCCGCAGGCAGGCGCCCGCTCTCTATCTCCCTGCGGATAAATTGATACAGCTGCTGGTACATGGGCCGGGGGTTCGCCGGATCCAGTGTTGTAGTAATCATGCCGCGCCTCCTTTTTGGTCCTATTAATTATACACGATCTGGGTATTTATATATTGCCAGATTGGATTATCCTGAAAACTGGAATCATCAAATTACCCTTCAGGAGGCAGATGGATATGACCAGAAAATTTGTTAAGGTTGAGGAGATGCTTGAAAGCTTCAGAGGCGGCGTGATAATGGACGTGACCACCCCCGAACAGGCAAAAATAGCGGAAAAGGCGGGGGCCTGCGCGGTTATGGCATTGGAGCGCATTCCGGCGGATATCCGCGCCGCGGGCGGCGTGTCGCGGATGAGCGACCCGGCCATGATCAAAAACATCATGGAGTCGGTGTCCATCCCCGTAATGGCAAAGGTTCGCATCGGGCATTTTGTGGAGGCGCAGATTCTGCAGGCCGTGGGAATAGATTTTATCGATGAGAGCGAGGTCCTCTCCCCCGCCGACGATACTTTTCACATCGACAAAACTTGCTTCTCCGCTCCCTTTGTCTGCGGCGCAAGGAATCTGGGCGAGGCCCTGAGGCGGATTGGCGAAGGCGCGGCCATGATACGCACCAAGGGGGAGCCCGGTACCGGCGACGTTGTTCAGGCAGTCCGGCACATGAGGCTGATTAACGGAGAAATGCGCCGTCTGGAATCCCTGTCCGGCGATGAACTGTTCAATGCGGCAAAAGAGCTGGGGGCGCCCTTCGACCTGGTAAAATTTGTCCATGAGGAAGGGAAGCTTCCGGTGCCGAATCTTGCGGCGGGCGGTATTGCCACCCCGGCCGACGCTGCCATGATGATGCAGCTGGGTGCCGAAGGGGTGTTTGTGGGGTCGGGCATTTTTAAATCGGGCAATCCGGAAAAAAGGGCCCGGGCCATTGTGGAGGCGGTGAAAAACTACGGCGACGCCGCCTTAATCGCGACTCTCTCCGAAAATCTGGGCGAGGCCATGGTGGGGCTCAACGAACAGGAGATAGAGCTGATGATGGCCGAGCGGGGGGTTTAGGGGTTACAGGGAAGCACGAGGCGGGAAGAGTCAAGAGCAGATCCCTCCGTCGCTCCGCTCCGTTCGGGATGACATAAGCAGGCGACCGAACAAGCGATTTTCTTGTTCGTGTCGATCGCTTATGCAGAGCTAAGCAGGCGACCAAACGGATGCTTTTCCCGTT
>CAZXOD010000193.1:0-3523 GCA_964642285.1 uncultured Synergistaceae bacterium | reverse complement strand
CACCGCCAGATCGGGATACTCCTGGGCCACTCCGGCCACGTTCCTGATCGCCGGATCGGCGTCGAAGCCGAAGAGCAGATCGGGGCTGGACAGGTGGAAGAAGGAGAGGGCATGGGACTGGATCACCTGGGCCATGTGCATGACCTCCCGCAGCTTGGCGGCAGTGGGGGTCAGGGTAACGCCCAGAATGTCGTCGCAGGCCTTGGCAGAGGCGAGGTGGTGGCTTACGGGACAAATTCCGCAGATTCGGGGGGTTATCACGGGCATCTCCCGGAAATCCCGCCCCTTCGAGAACACCTCGAATCCGCGATACTGGGTTACATGGAAACGGACGTTATCAACCGCCCCGGCGTCGGTAAGGTCCACGGTGATCTTGCCGTGGCCCTCGATGCGGGTAACGGGGTTAACCACTATGGTGTTTTTCTTTGTTTTCTCCATAACTCGCTGCCTCCGCTAGTCGTAGCGCATGATGTCCGTGGGAACGGTGGGAATCCGCCCCTCCAGAATCTCGCTGAAGACGTATAGAATAGTGTCTGCGTCCGGCGGACAGCCGGGGACGTAGACGTCCACCTTCACCGCCCTGTCCACCGGGATGGCCTTGGGAAGAAGGGCCGGCAGATCCTTGCCCGGTATAACCCCTTCGGGATTCACCGTGCTGACAGTTTCCACAAAGCCCTCTCTGAGCACCTGCTGGGCGGGCATAAAGTTGCGCATGCAGTTGATCCCGCCAAAGACTGCGCAGTCGCCCCAGGCGATGAGTATTTTGCACTTTTCCCTCAGATCCTTGGCGATCTGAAGCTCTTCCTCGTTGCCGAGGCCGCCTTCGATGACCCCCACCTCTACTTCGGGAAACTCTTTAATATCAGTGATGGGCGTGGCTGTGAGCTCCACTTTTCCGAGGAGATCCACAATCCTCTCGTCTATGTCAAGAAAGGACATGTGGCAGCCGGCGCAGGCCTCAAGCCATACTGACGCTACTTTCGGCTTAGCCATGATCATCGAACCTCCTTCAGCGAGACTGTTTTGGCGTCGGACGACGGCGCCTTGGCCTCGTAGATGTCGTCACAGGGAGCGGCGGAAGCGGGCTGAAGAGCGAGTCCCAGCTTTCCTGCCAGCTCGTCCATTATGACGGACAGTCCCTTAAGATCGCCCCTGGGGGGCACTGCCATGTTCATCCTGCGCCGCTCTCCCTCCATGGTGCAGTAGTGGCCGCTTCTTTCGAACCAGGCCGGAGCAGGGAGCAGCACGTCCGCCATGTTTACCAGCGGGTGAACCATGAAGGGAGTGTGGACTACGACGAATCCCGCCCTGTTCATGGCCTCCAGGGACCGTTTGTCCTCGTCGATCATGCCCGTGGAGAGGACGTAGAGGAAGTCGAGGTCGTTCCCGCTGAGCCAGTCGCTGTCGCCTATGACGGTGTTAAGCCCGCCGAGGCAGTTGCCGCCCCTAAGCATGGGAACCACGCCCAGGCCGTCGTCGAAGAAGGCCTTCGAGGCGACCGCCAGGTTTACCGCCTCCGCTACCAGCTGCGGGTATTCGGCAACGGCGGAGCCGATGACGAAAATCGGCCTTTCGGCGCCCCTGAGAATACGGACGATCTCCCCCGCCTCTCCGGGCAGGTCTTCTTCGCCCTTTTCAAGTGCTTCTCTCACGGAGAGGAGCAGTTTTTCGATCTCCTCGGGAGACTGGGCTCTCACGTCCGTGTCGGTTATGCCGTCGAAGGGGTTTTTGTCCCGGGAAATATTAACGAGCTTTGCCCTTTCGATAATAGTGGACACCCGGATGTAGCTGGCCGAGACGGGCGCCTCTTCCTGAGGGTTGGCCCCAAGGAGGACGATGGCGTCGCTCTTGAGTATGCTGCTGGCCCCGGTGAAGGGGCGGATGCCCTGGTCGGCGAAGGGCTGGAAGCCTTTTACAAAGCCCCGGAGGGTGTTACCGAAATATCCGTCTATTTTGTCAAGTTTGACCGTATCTTTGAAGAAAGAGGAGACTACGGTTAGCTCTTCGTCGGTGGAAAGCTCCGACAGAAGCGCTCCCGCCTTCCCCGCCTTTGATGCCGGGCCGAGCTTTGAAGCCACCAGGCTCAGGGCCTCTTCCCAGGAAGCCTCCCTGAAGGTGGATCCGGTGCGGATCATGGGCGTCGAGAGACGCTCTCTCTCCGTGGACTTCGGCAGCTCCCAGCGGCCCCTGTAGCATAGCTGGCCGCCGTCGGGGCTGTCCCCAGAAAGGCCTTCCACCCGGGCGATGCTTCCGGTGCGGACGTAGGCCTTTATTCTGCATCCGAGGGAGCAGAGGGGGCATATGGTCTCCACCACGTCGTCGCAGTCGGTCCGCCGGCCGCGGTAGACGAAGTCTCTGAGGGTTATGGTTCCGGTGGGGCACACTTGGGCGCAGGCGCCGCAGGAGATGCAGGATTCGCTCTCGCCGAAAAGTTTGCCGAGATCGGAGGTAACGTTCGTTCCCCAGCCCCTCTTTTCCAGGTCAAGGGTGTGAGCGCCCACCTTCTCGGCGCAGACCCTGATGCACCGCAGGCACAGGATGCACCGGTTATGGTCAATCTGCATGTGGGGGTCGCTGGCGTCATTGTGGAAGGGCTCGTAGAGGAATGGATATCTAACGTTGTCCATTCCGTGTTCAATGGCCAAGCTCTGAAGCTCGCAGTCCCCCGTCTGGGAGCAGAACATGCAGAAGTGGTTCCTCCCCGCGAAGAGAAGCTCAAGAATCTGAAGACGGTACTTCTTAAGCTTTTCCGTATGGGTATGAACCTTCATTCCGTTCTCCGCCGGGCTGGTGCAGGCGGTGAGCAGCTTGGGGCTTCCCTCTACCTCGACCACGCACATGCGGCAGGAGCCGATGGGAGTGAGTCCTTCCATCCAGCAGAGGGTCGGTATGTATATGTCGTTTTTCCGGGCAACCTCGAGAATAGTGTCTCCTCTCGCCGCCCTGCATTCAACTCCGTCGATGACGAGCGTAATATCACTCATGTCGATCCTCCTCGGGAACTACTTCTTTTCGATAGCGCCGAAGGGGCACTTATCGAAACAGGTTCCGCAACGGATGCACCGTTCGGTCTCGATAACGTATCCCGTATTGCGGTCGCCGGGGATACAATTGACAGGGCAATTTCTGGCGCAGATGCCGCACTTTTTGCAGGCCTCCTGGATAATCCGGTATTCCAGAAGGGCCGTGCAGGCGCCTGCGGGACATTTCTTATCCCGGATGTGGGCCACATACTCGTCCCGGAAATACCGCAGAGTTGTCAGCACCGGGTTGGGCGCTGTCTGACCAAGGCCGCAGAGGGACATCTCCTTGACCATGTTGGCCAGATTCTCCAGGATATCGAGATCCTCCATGGTTCCTTTGCCGTCGCAGATCTTCTCAAGGAGAAGCAGCATGTGCTTGGTGCCCTCCCTGCACGGACTGCACTTTCCGCAGGACTCATTCTGGGTAAACTGCAGGAAGAATTTCGCCACGTCCACCATGCAGGTCTCCTCGTCCATGACCACAAGGCCCCCGGAGCCCA
>CAZXOD010000192.1:0-3569 GCA_964642285.1 uncultured Synergistaceae bacterium | reverse complement strand
GGCGGCGGGCTCTAAGTCCGCCACCACCACATGGATATATTCTTCAGCTGCTGCCCGGAAACTGCGTCGACCTTTTTCATGGGCAGAAAATACCATGAAGGGGAAGGCTTGTCAATGAGTGATTTTAAGACGGAACAAAGCCATATCAGTTTTGCACTACAAAATTATACAATAATGCATGCACGAAATTGAGGGTAAATTTCTATATTTAAGAACTGATGGAATGGGTTGACAAAGATCGGATTCTGGTTTATAGTGCACCCACTAAGAGAAAGAATTCACACAGATTGTAGTGCCAGGATTTTTTTATGAACTGCAGCAGCCTTTGATCAGCTTTTCTACGAATGCTCCGCTTTAGCGATTTCACTTCTTTAACTTTCCGATATTTCTTCCCTTTGGATGTTGTTTAACTGCCCTAGCTTTTTTCAAACAGTCGCTACAATTGCGAAAAAAATAGTACGAATATATTGGATATTTTCCCGAATTTTGGGATGAGCTGTTGTTGTGTGCGCCTTTTTTAGGCCGGCGGGGAAGAGAGAGAAAATCGAAAAAAGAAAGGCTGGTGGAAGTGGTGAAACGTTTGGTACTGATCCTTGCGGTAGTTATTTTAACACTCGGCGTTGGAGCGGCGTTTGCGGAAGAAGCTGGGGTAGCGGCGGCGGGATGTTGTCCTCCAGGGGATCCCGGATGTCCTGAGACTCCTAACTTTGATACGCTGACAATCAACTGGTCGGTAGTTCCCAAGAATACCATAGATATTGAAGACAAAGTGCTGAGCCTATGCACTTACATCGGTTGCAGAGGTGAGACGTCGGGCGCGGCCAAGACATTTAAGTATAAGGCTACTGCCACAGGCTCCAGTCTCAGAAAGATAGTAGGTAAACTGGAGAGTGCCCTTCCTCCCCATGTGGGCCTCAAGATGAATCTCACCCGGCCCGACAGCGTGGGGCAGTC
Source organism: uncultured Synergistaceae bacterium (assembly GCA_964642285.1). Lineage (GTDB taxonomy): Bacteria > Synergistota > Synergistia > Synergistales > Aminobacteriaceae > Aminivibrio. Next base: position 2,615 of record CAZXOD010000192.1, on the reverse strand, counting down.
TCTGGGAGAGAAGGAGCTCTCTACCACCGATGTGGACCTCGTGAAAAACATCAAGAAGGTCTGTGAGGGCAAAGGCACCGGAACGGTGCAACTTACCGCCGGAGCTGATGCATCCAGGAATAGCGGAACAACTATTGTGCAGCTTACCATTCTGGACCAGTCATCATAATGGATGCCGGGGCCCGGCGGAACGGTTGAAGCTGCGGCGTGATTAAAGGAAGTGTCCGGCCCCCGCCGGCCTTTCACTTCCGAAGAGGCGGCGCAAAGCAGGAGAAAAGAAGCAGATAGCAGATTTTAAGGAGGGCCCGTTATGAACAGAATCATAAGATTGTTTGCGGCTCTCGCCCTTTTCCCGCTCTTTTTTCTGATTACGGCCGGCCCGTGCAGGGCCCTGGATCTTATAGCTTCAGGAACCTGGGCTCTCAGAGGAAGCGGAAGCTTATGGTCGTCCCCGTCGCCCGCCATAGGGAGCGGCGGGGGCGACGTTCTTCTCTCTGTAGTAGGGGTCAGGGGAGGAGAACTCTGGAAGATCGTAGCAAGCCTGGGCGACCGGAACATGCCTGAGGGCATCCGGGTCTGGGTTCGGAGGGGCGGGGCAGGACAGGGTACGGGATGGATTGATGGCGGACTGGTTTTTGTTCCCGTGGGCGCCAGAGAAGCGGCACTATTCACGGGCACCGGAGACAGGATGCAGATACCTCTGGAAGTAAAGATTGACGGTATTAATCCGGCAACTCCTTCAGGGTCCTTGCGGGGGGAACTGCTGTTTAAGGCGGTGAACCTGCGATGATCAGAAAAGCTATTATTTTCGCGGCTGTATTATTCTTTTTCGCTACCCCAGTACCCTCTTTTGGCGAACCGGCACTGAACGTAGTGGGAGACCTTACCTATAATTTTAGCCTGGAGCCGGGGGGCAGGGCCATGGGTGAGATAACGGTGGAAAACGAGGGAAACGAGGACGGGGATGTAAGGATCTACCTTGTCGACTATCTTCACTACGCCGATGGAAGAAACCAGTTTGATAAGGCGGGTTCCTCAGGCAGGTCCAACGCGCCCTGGTTCTCCGTTTCGCCCGGACAGGCATCGGTGCCTGCCGGAGGAAGTCTGAAGGTGCACTACTCTCTGTCGGTTCCGCCTGACCCTGCGCTTAAGGGAACCTACTGGAGCCTTCTTATGGTGGAGCCCATTCCCAAAAGCCTTCTCACCCCGGTGGAACAAAGAGACGATGTGAATCTCCGCGTAATGACGATCACCCGCTTTGGTATTCAGATGATCGCGAATATAGGCAGGGCCGGGGAGGTTAAAATCCGCTTTCTTGACAAAAGCCTGGTGAAAGAAGGAGGCAAGCCGATGCTCCGGCTCGATGTGGCAAACGAGGGAGAACGGCTGGTCACTCCCCACGTCTGGGCCGAATTTTTTAACAGCAAGGGCAAGTCAAGCGGCCCCGTCGACGGCAGCCGCCAGAGAATCTACCCGGGATGCAGCGCCCGCTTTACCATGGATCTTTCCGGGCTTGCCCCGGGAGGGTACCAGATTGTCGTCGTAGCGGACAACGGAGACGACAACGTATTCGGCGCAAACTACGCTATGGACCTGAAATAGACGGGGAGCGGCTGCCATGAACAGAGTACGGGTTTTTATTCGTGTTGTGTTTGCGGTTTCTGTTCTTTTATCTGCGCTGCAGGCGCCGGCCCCGGCCAGGGTTCAGATGGGAGCGGAGGTCCGGCTCATATCCCCCCTGCAGGTAGTATCGGAACCCCAGCGGATTCATGTGTTGAGCTTTCTTGTAACCAACAGGTCGGGCAGAGAATTTCGCTTCCGGGAGGAGGTATCCCTCCCCAGGGGATGGTCTCTGCTCATACCCGCCATGTCTTTTGTCCTTGGCCCCGGGCAGGAGACCTCCCGTCTTCTCTCGGTCCAGATACCCATCGGCGCGGCGGAAGGACGCTACAAGGTGACGTACACTGTGATTGCGGACAGGGACCCCGCCATACGGGGGTCCGATGAAATAGATATGGTGGTTCTGCCGGTGGAGCGGTCCGATCTCATGGCTGAATCTCAGCCCGACACGCTTATCGCCGGGGAAGAGTTCAACCTGGGCCTTAGGCTGATGAATTCGGGAAACAACTCAAGAGTCTTTCATCTGAGGGCCAGGCCTTCGGACTCAGGCTCAACGGCGGTCGTCCTGCCTTCAGAGGTGGCGCTGGGTCCCGGTGAGAATACGGAAATTACCGTAGCGGGGAGAGTCAGCCCCCGGTTTGCGGGTACAGTGCTGGCCGTTAATGTGATCGCGGAGGCGGAAAAAGCCGGCAGAAGAGAAGAAGTAGCGTCGGCAACTTTTCTCCTGGAGGTGATATCCTCCCTCAGAAGGAAGCCGGAGCCCTATCACATCCTCCCCACAACCCTCTCCGCATCGGCGACTAAAAGCAGCGACGGAGGCACTTCCGGGTACTTCCAGTGGGAAGGTTCGGGCTATCTTGACGAAGAGGAGGAGAGAGCTTTTTCCTTCTCTTTCAGCGGTCCCAGGGTGGACGACTCCTACTTTTACAGCCGGGTTGACGAGTACTGGATGACCTATTCCAGCCCCGTCCTGGGAGTCCGGCTGGGAGACCAGC
>CAZXOD010000191.1:0-3614 GCA_964642285.1 uncultured Synergistaceae bacterium | reverse complement strand
TTCTGGCAAAAAAGAGCTTTCCTGAGGACATAGACAAAGGGGAGCTCTTCATAAGGGCTGACAGCCCCTCCTCGGCGAAGGCGGTATCCATGAGGGGGGCCTCCCTGGCAAAACAGGCCGCCCGCATAGGGGGCCTAAAAGTAACGTCCGTAAGGGTAGCCGTGGGCAGGACTTCCCCTCCCGTTCCTAAAGCCTCGAAAAGGGCGCCCGCTCCCCCGGTCAGGGTCCGTAGGGAGGAAGTGGAGGAGGCTCTGGACCGCGTCAGTGACAAGTTTTCCCACCAGCGGCAGGATGTGGCAAGGAGGCTGGCCTCCCTGATGGCCTTCTATAAAGCCCGCTTTCCCGGCAAATAAGGCGTGCCAGGGGGGAATTTCAGGACTCAAGCTCCTTTCTGACGGCCTCCTCCACCAGGGAGAAGTGGAACTGAAGCCTGACGAAAAGCTCCGGAATGTCGGACATCCGGCCGCTCTCGGCGGCGATCTGAACCGCCATGGCGATGGCTGCCAGCTCCTGGGCGCAGCCGTTGGAGGCGGTTCCCTTTATGGTGTGGGCCGCTCTGGCACAGGAAGGGGCGTCCCCGGCCTCTATCGCCCTGCCCAGGGCCTCCAGATCCTCCGGCATAGCCTCAAGAAACAGCTCCAGCAGCATAAGGCCCTCTTCCCTGTCCCCCATCAGTTTCGCGAAAAAGGCCTCCCGGTCGAAGACAGAATTGCCATCGGAGGGAATCTCCCGCCTGGCCGGAGGTTCAGCCCCGGCAACTAATGAGTTGCCGGAGTCGGGAACCCACCGTCCGACCAGCTCCAGAAGCTCGCCGGAGGAGAAGGGCTTTGGCAGATAGTCGTTCATGCCCCGCCTGACGCACTCCTCGGCGAACCCCTTCATGGCGTGGGCGGTGAGGGCCGCTATGGGGACGTCCCGGTCCAGAACCTTTGATGACGGATCTCTGATGGCAGCCGTTGCTTCATACCCGTCCATGCCGGGCATCTGAATATCCATGAGTACCAGGGAGCAGCAATTTTTTGACAGAAGATTAAGGGCCTCCTCGCCCCCGGAGGCCAGGTGGGCGACAAAGCCGTTTTTTTCCAGAATCATGCGGACAAGCTCCCTGTTGACCCTGTTGTCGTCCACTACGAGGATAGATTGCCCCCGGCCCGGTTTTTCGTCCGGAAAGAGGGCGGGCGCCCGTGTTTTTTCCCCCGCGGCGGGCTTTTGGACGCTTTCGGCCGTAGCCAGGGAAATAATAAGGCTGAAGACGGAGCCCTTTCCGGGGGAGCTTTCAACCGCCAGGGTTCCTCCCATGAGGTCCGCCAGTTTTTTAGATATGGAAAGCCCCAGGCCAGAGCCGCCGTAATTTCTGTTCAGAAAGGACTCCCCCTGCCGGAAGGGGGTAAACAGCTGCCTCATTAACTCTTCCCCGATGCCTATGCCGGTGTCGGAGACGGAAAAATCCAGTTTTACGCTATCCCCGTCTTTTTCAAGAACCTTCACGGTAAGAGAGACGGAGCCTTTTTCAGTGAATTTTAAGGCGTTGCTCAAAAAGTTGGTTAATACCTGCCTTATTCTTATGGGGTCGCCCACCGCCAGGGGGGGCAGATCCGGGTCCGGGCTGCTGCTGAGGGCGAGTCCCTTTCTCTCAGCCTGGGCATAGAAGGGGTTTACAATGTCGGAGATAAGCTTCTGAAGGGGGAAGGGCATGGTCTTCAGGCGGAAGGCTCCCGACTCCATTCTGGAGAAATCAAGAAGGTCGTTCAGCACAACGAGAAGGCTTTCCGAGCTGTCGTGGATCATGGAGGCCAGATTCCTCTGGTGCTCTCCCAGGTCCGTATCCAAAAGAAGTTCCGCCATGCCCATTACGCCGTTCATGGGGGTGCGGATCTCATGGCTTATATGGGCCAGAAACTCCGACTTGGCGGCGCTGGCCCGCTCCGCTTCATCCCTGGCGGCCTTGATCTCCTGCTCCGCCGCCTTTCTGTTGGTAATATCCTCCCCTACGGACTGGATAAACTGCAATGTTCCACGGGGGTCGAAAAAACCCCGGTTCACCCACCGTTGCCAGGCCATGGACCCGTCGGGGGCGTAAAGCTTTACATCGTGGTCGCAGGTGGGATTTTCCGGGGAGATGGAGGAAAAGGCCTTTTCTACCGTTTCTGTTTCACCTTCCGGCAGAAGATCCCTGAAGGACAGGCCCAGAATACCCTCCGAGTCCATGCCGAACCACTGCCTGAACGAGTTGTTGGCATAAAGAATGGTCCCGTCAGGAAGGCAGGTGGCAAGTAAAATTGGCATATCCTCAGCCAGCGTCCGATATCTCTTTTCGCTCTCCTCCAGGCGTCTTGCCGCTTCCCTTAGGACTGTAGTATCCTCAATAAATCCATCGATGAACATAGGCTCCCCGCTGGGGGAGAGGATGCTTCTGTAGTACAGGTGGACGTCGAAAGAAGAACCATCCTTTTTTACGAAGACGTCATCCCGGGCAAGCCATGCTCCCGGGTTGGAAAAAATTTCCTCCATTACCTTCTTTCTGCCCTCGGGATTTTTGTAGTGGGAGGCGGCCGACGTCTTGTTGATCTCATTCAAAAACTCCTCGGGGGACGAATACCCAAAAATACGGGCATGTTTCATGTTTGCCCTAACATATTTTCCGTCCATGTAAATTCTATAAATCCCCACGGGAGCGCTTTCAACTAGAGCTCTATAGTGGGATTCCCGCTCTTCCTGCTCCTGTTCTCTTTTTCTCTCCCCGGTGATCTCTCGGCGGGATTCGAAGACTGCGATGACCTGGCCTTCGTCATTCTTCACCGGGATGCCCCTGGATAAAAAAATTCGCCCGTCGGAGGAATAGGTGGTTTTTTCGTTTGTTTCTCCAGTGAGAAACGCGTCCATTACCGGGCAGTCGCCGCACGGCAAGGGTGAATTCTGGTGGATGGAGTGGCAGGTACGTCCCAGCAGATCCTCCGGCGTCTTCCCTGATATTCGGGCGGTGGAAGGAGTCGCCCAGAGGTGCTTCATATCCCGATCCAGAAGGACAAGGCCGTGCTCCATGGAGTCCAGAAGGGGCTCCAGAGATTTTAATGCTCTTAAAATAGGCTCGGGCAGCGGCCCTGTGTTTTCTTTTATCCTGCTCACGCCTTTGGTAAAAAAGATTTCAATGATTTTACCTCAAAATCCTCTCTCCCGCTCGTCAAAAAATGGGAAAAGAACGTCTTTTAAAGCCTTTAAAGAGTGTATAATAGCTGATCATAACTGACAAAGACAGGAGGCTGAAATCTTGAGGAAAAAAATGGTTTTCCTGATTCTGCTGATAGCCGCCGCCCTTCTCCGGCTGTCGGGGCCCGCTATGGCCGACGAAACGGAGAGCCGGTTTGAGGAGTTGGCCCGGCGATACGGAAGCAGGGCGGAGATGGCCGCCGCCGCGGCGGAATTTCGAACGTTTCTGGAAGGCCGGGCGGATAGACTTAATCCCGAGGGTTTATGGAAGTCTTTGTTTATGCCGGGACAGACGGCGGAGCAGGGGGCGGCCAACGGCCTGGCTCTTCTGTCAGCCCTCGTTAAGGACGGCGACCCGGCAAACTGGGATACCGCCTCGGGCTTCTTCCGTCCCTCGGAGGTTCCGA
>CAZXOD010000190.1:0-3641 GCA_964642285.1 uncultured Synergistaceae bacterium | reverse complement strand
AGGAGTTTTGCCTGGGATGACAGGAAATATCGCTTCAGGGCGCTCCAGCTGATCTCCTTCAGCATGACGGGCCAAGGATCCTTCTCGGCGTCGTCGAAATAGCTCAGGCTCTTGATCATGTGGTAGAGATTCAGCCTTCGTCCGGGGAATTTCCGGGGCAGCAGCAGAAAGAGCTCCTCCAGGGCGACTCTCTGGCGGCTCAGTTCATACAGATCGATAAAATCCTTGCGGGCGCCCCGGTCGGAGAGGGCTGCCCATTTCATCAGGCCTGTATCCCGGGGGGAGGAGAAAAAGAGCCCGGGCAGATCCTCCGTCTCTGTTAGTTCTTCAAGCAGGGGGTTCGGATAGTGAAGCCATGAGACTCTTATTCCGTCTATCCATCCGTGAAATGTGCCCGTATGAGTCTCCGCCACGGCGACTTCGCCGAATCTTTCAAGAAGGAGGGGGAGCTTTCCTGGGTCGAAGGAGCCGGGCAGGAACCAGTCAAAGTCCTCTGACAGCCTGTGTCCGAACATGAGGGCCAGGGCCGTTCCCCCGGCGAGGTAGGCGCCCTCCAGGGGAGGATTTTCGGTAAGCCGCTTCAGAAGAGATTGTCTGGGTTTGTCGAGAACATTCCAAAACATTCCATCTCCTCCTCCCGAAGGCCGAAGTAATTCTGCCAGCACCGGGCCGTCTTTCGGCTCAGCCTGCGGCTTGTGGCGACTACAGCCCTTATTTCCCCGGGAGCGGTGACGGAAAGCAGCCATTTCAGCTGTTTTTCATCGCCGAAGTTTAAAATTCGCTCGATCACGGCGGTCCTGTTTATGTCGAAATCCAAGGCCTCCCAGTCCGCGTCCCAGAAGAGGGGGCGGAGCATATCGGGCAGACTTGTCGACTCGTCAGCGGTCTTTTCAGTTCCGTTCATGGGTCTACGTCAAACCGTCCCTCATCGGCCCAGGTCGAGGGATTTCAGCAGCCCGGCGCAGTACTCCTCCACCTCTTCCGCCGTGCCCAGGGACAGGGCTTTTCGCGCCGCCTCCTCCAGGTCGCTCTTCCGGAGGTTTCTTATAATCCAGCGGGCCTGCAGGATGGAGGAGGGGTTCATGCTGAACTCGTTGAGCCCCATGCCTAGCAGAATGGGTATGAGCTTGGGGTCGCCGGCGGATTCGCCGCACATGCCCACGGGGATGCCGGCGGCCCGGCCGTTGTCGATGACGGTCTTGATCAGCCGGAGCACCGCAGGGTGGTACTGGGAGTAGAGATGGGAGAGCTTTTCGTTGCCCCGGTCCACCGCCACCGTATACTGGATAAGGTCGTTGGTGCCGATGCTGAAAAAATCCGTCTCCCTGGCGAAGTGGTCCGACAAAATTGCCGCCGAGGGCACCTCCACCATGATCCCCGACTGCACCCCCTCGTCGAAGGGGATCTTCTGCGACCTCAGCTCTTCCTTGGTCTCCTCCAGGATGGCCTTGGCGGCCCTGAGTTCCTCCAGGCAGGAGATCATGGGGAACAGGATGCGGACGTTGCCGAAGGCGCTCGCCCTCAGGATTGCCCTCAGCTGAACCTTGAAGATCTCCTGGCGGTCAAGGCAGAGCCTTATGGCCCTGTAGCCCAGGAAGGGGTTCTGTTCTTCAGGAATGGAGAGGTAGTCCAGCTTTTTATCCCCGCCTATGTCCATGGTGCGGATAACCACGGGCCTGTCCAGCATGGCCTCCACCACGTGCCGGTACTGCTCAAACTGCACTTCTTCCGGGGGCAGCAGGGAGCTGTCGAAATAAAGAAACTCCGTCCTGTACAGGCCTATTCCCTCGCCGTCGTTATTGAAAACGTCGTCCAGGTCCTTCGGGGAGGCCACGTTTGCCTCAAGCTCGACCTGCACCCCGTCAAGGGTCACGGTCTTCAGGCCTATAATGCCCGAAAGACTCTCCCTGAACCGTTCGTACTGCTTAAGCCGCTCCCGGTACTCTTCCACCGTCTTCTCGTCGGGGTTGATCAGGACCAGCCCCGCCTCGCCGTCTATGATTACGAGGTCGTCGTTCTCCACCTCGTCCATAAGTCCCTTAACGCCCATGACCGCCGGTATTTCAAGGGTCCTGGCCAGGATGGCGGTGTGGGAGGTTCTTCCCCCTTTTTCCGATGCCATTCCCAGGGTCATCTCCCTGTCCATCTGGGAGATATCCGAAGGGGTGAGCTCCCCGGCGATGATGATGGAGGGCCCCGCCAGGCTGGAGAGGTCGATGCCCCCCACCTGAAGAAGGAGCTTGATAACCCGGTCGGAGATATCCTTAACGTCGTCGGACCGGGCCTTCATGTAGTCGTTGTTCATGCTCTCGAAAATCTGGATAAGGCTGTCAGCCACGCACTTTACCGCCCATTCGGCGTTGACGCCCCTGTCTAGGATCATGTCCTCGATGCGGCCGACGAAGTCGGGGTCTTTAAGCATGCTTCCGTGGGATTTAAAAATGGACGACTCGCCGGGGCTTATGTTTTTAAGAATTTTGGTGTGGGTGGCCTCCATCTGCTCGCCGGCGAACTCCAGGGCCGTCCTGAACCGGATGCGCTCCCGTTCAGGGTCCTCCGCATACTCCTGGTGGATGTCGATCTGTTCTTTCCAGTGAATTACCGCTCTGCCTATGGCTATGCCCGGGGAGACGCCGTATCCTTTCATGAAGCTCCGCACCTGCCTGTCGAATATATATTATAAGTATACCCCATTGAAGGCTGACAGGGGACGGAAAATCCTAAATCAGGTCAAGGAGGAGATGAAGGGCGGGAAGGAGGAGGACTAGTCCCGTCACGGATATGAGAAAGCAGCTGTTGGCCAGGTCGAGATCCAGCCCGTAGAGGGACGGGGGCACCAGGGAGTTGAAGGCCACCGGCATGGACGACAGAATAAGGACGGCCTTCAGGGGCAGCCCTCCGGCAGGTTCGCCCAGCCCGGCGAACCATGCAAGGGCCACGCAGACGGCGGGAACTGCCAAAAACTTCAGGCCCAGGATTACCAGCCCCTCTCTGAGATATTGGCCTGTTCTGCCGAATTTCATGGCCATGCCGATGGAGGAGAGGAGGATCACCGTGTTCAGGGGGATGAGCAGGCTGTTCAGGGAGGAGAAAAAGGCGGGCCTGGGAATGCCCGACAGATTCAGCCCCGACCCCAGGGCAAGGCCGGCGACGGCCACAAGAAAGAAGGGGTCCTTAAGCAGGCGCCTCGCAAGGCTTTCCCTCTCTCCTTCCGCGCCGCCTTCTCCGTAGAGCCTGGCGGCGGGGAAGCCCACGCCGTAGTAGACCAGCTCCTCAAAAAGTTTGAAGACGGGCACCATGGCAAAGCCTTCCTCTCCGAGGAAAAGAAAGACCACAAGCCCTCCTATGGCTCCCACGTTGGTGAAGAAGCCGCAGCAGAAGAAAGCCCCCGCCCCGGGCCGGTCGAGGCGCAGCAAGGGCGCAATGAGGGCCGCCGCGGCCCCGCCGAAGATATGGCAAAAGGCGCCGATGGCGGCAAGCCAGGCGATCCTGGGCTCCCGGATTTCCACTATCCAAAGGGCTCCGGTAAAGGTCACAGGACCCAGGCCAAGGAGTACCAGCCGCTGAAGAAAGGATCTCAGGCGGTTGATAGGAGGCTCGGGGCCGAAAACTCCCTTTGCGGCAAGAAACTGAACTCCGTA
>CAZXOD010000189.1:0-3645 GCA_964642285.1 uncultured Synergistaceae bacterium | reverse complement strand
TGCTTACGGTCTCGGCATAAATCTCCGCGCCTTCGGCGTCGGAGGAACCGAGGATTACTATGGTGTTTTCGGCTCCAAACTTTTCAGCGGCGTCTTTGACGCGCTGCTGGTTCTGCAGATCCATGGCTCCTGCGGCGGTTCAGACGAAGCACTCCGTCGCTGAAAATTCGATGACGGCTCCGCTGTTCTTGAGGCATGCCTCCATGGCGGGGCCGGGCACGCCGTCCCTTTCGCCCAGGAGCAGAAGTTTCTTGCCTGCCAGTTTGCTCATTTTTTCACCTCCTCTCATTAAAACTGTCGTTTAAACGCCGTTTAAGCGCCGCATATCCCCGCCCACAAAATCCCTTCGGGAAGAAGGAGGGGCAGCAGCGCGTCGGGTTTTCTGCAGATTCTCGGGTCGTCGTTCGACGTCTGCTCCTGGGGCAGGAGGTCGAGCTCTATCCCCCTGTCGGAGCAGTTCACAGTGTATAGGCCGTTGCTTACGTTAAGAAATTCGCCTATGGCTTCCAGAGCCATTTCATCGAGGGCGCCGTCGGCCAGATCTGTGTATCGGCGGGCCAGATCGGCCATGACCGGTTCTTTGGCCGAAATAAAGGTGGTCAGATCCCTGTCTCCCTTCATGGATTGGACGAAGGCGACGGCGCCCTTCATGTCCCTTTCCGCCAGGGGGTCGAGGGCTGCGGCTGGGTCCACAAAACGTATTATATTCCGGACAAAAATCTCCGCCCAGACCTTTATGAGGGGGTTTTTCCCGCCGGGCTGCCCCGTCAGGATGGATGCAACCGCCCTGTCGGCGTCGCCGCCCCTCATGGCTTCGTAACCTTCGGAGGTGAGCCCTGATTTTTCCCTGAAAAGCTCCAGTGCCCGCAGAAATCCCTCGTGGGAGAGGATACGATCCTCCACCAGTATCTGGCCAAGGAGGACGTGCTCGTTTTTCTGGGCGGACAAAAGTTCTTCCAGCTTTTCAGCGGTGAGGTAGCCCTTTTCGATGGCTATCCTTCCGAATCGCTTGTCCTCTCTTTTTTGAGCTGCGCCCACTTCCCGTACCTGGGCGGGGGTCATGTAGCCCTTCGCTATGGCGAGGATTCCGACCAGGGGGCGGGCGTCTTCCAGCCTGGCCATAGCCCTGGAGAGATCGCCGGAGGCGACGATTCTTTCGCTGAGAAGAAACTGGCCGAAGTGTCTGGAGAACATCAGTCGAGCTCCCCTTTCAGAATTCTTCGAAGGACAGTATGAACAGCCTCCTTTTCGAAAGGTTTCTGGATAAAATCCAGGGAGCCTTCGTCAATGGCTGTCATGAGGTTTTTCTTTGTCCCTGTGGAGGATGCCATTACAACCCGGGCCGACGGGTCTTGGGCGCGGATTTCCGACAGAGCTTCGAGCCCTGATTTTTTTGGCATTACAATATCCATAAAAACAAGGTCGGGACGGTGTTTCAGATAGAGCTCCACGGCTTCCTCCCCGTTTTTGGCTTCATGGATTGTCTCTATTCCCCAGTCCTTCAGTATATAGGCAAGGGTTTTTCGGAGCACTGCCGAATCATCGCAAATCAGGATCGAGTAATTTTTTTTGTTCAACGGAAAGCCCTCCACATACGGAATTCTCCCCGCGGGGATTTGTTTTTCAAATTATACCACGACCAATTTCACAAATACCGCCCGTCAGGCCAATCTCTTCTTTCGGGCACCGTCCTTTCTGGTGTAAAATTCTGTAAGAGCCGGCGGGAAAATTTGCGGGCCGGAGGAGGCTTGCTCATGGGTTTGTTCAACAGCGCGGCGAAGAAAAAAATAGAGGTGAACGCCGCAAAATGCAGAGGATGCGGCGCGTGCATGGAGGTGTGCGCCCGGGGCGTCTGGGAGTACTGCGAGGAGAATAATTCCCCCGGGGCCTCCACGGTCAGGGCCGCTCATCCGGAAAAATGCGTCCTCTGCGGCCTTTGTGCTATCTTGTGCCCGGAAAAGGCGATTATTATAAAGAAATAGGTTCATTTTGTGGTATTATTATTAAATGTGTTATTTCGGGTTCGCTATCCGAATGGAGCTGCGGATCCCATATCCTTTTTTCAGGAGGTAGAAACATGAAGTCGCTCAAAGGAACAAAGACCGCGGAAAACCTTATGAAGGCTTTCGCGGGAGAGTCCCAGGCCCGCACCAGGTATACCTATTACTCTTCAGCCGCAAGGAAAGAAGGCTATGTCCAGATCTCCAACATCTTTATGGAGACCGCTGAAAACGAGAAGGAGCACGCAAAGCGCTTTTTCAAGTTTTTGGTTAAGGACATAAACGGGGAGATGGTGACGATAAACGCCGACTACCCGGTGGCCCTGGGCGATACAGCGGCGAACCTTCTCGCGGCCGCCGAAGGCGAGAATGAAGAGTGGGACCAGCTGTACCCCGAGTTCGCCAACATCGCCGAAGAGGAAGGCTTTAAGGAAGTGGCCCTGGTATTCCGGGAGGTAGCCGAGGCCGAGGAGAGACACGAGAGGAGATTCCGCAAGCTGCACGCCAACATTCTCAACGGAACGGTGTTCAAGAAGAGCGAAGAGGTGGAGTGGAAGTGCAACAACTGCGGCTATGTCCACACCGGCAAGGAAGCTCCCGAGGTTTGCCCCGCCTGCGACCACCCCAGGGCTCATTTCGAAGTTTTCAAGGAGACCTATTAGGCAAATAATGGGTCGCTGCAAAAAGGCCGGCGGTTTTAGTGCGGCCGCAGCGAGTAAGAATATTATGTTTCAATAAAAGCGCCGGGGCTGCGATCCCGGCGCTTTTATTATGTTTTTGTCCAAATGAAAGATTTCATGCCTAAATCTACTTTTATAAAAATAAATTGCTATTTTTGAAATGAGTGATAGCATGCTTAGAGGAGGATGCCTGAATGAACGATCTTCTCAGGAGTATTTCTAATTTTTGTAAAGAAAGCAAGGGATCCAGACTGGCTGTGGGACATTTTTTCCTCTCCAATCTTGAAAGTGTGGCCATCATGACCTTAGAAGATATCTCACGTCAAACGGGAGTTAGCCCTTCTACTGTTACCAGGACCGCATCCGAAATTGGTTTTGAAGGCTACCACGATTTTCGTAAGGCAGTGCGCGAAATGGTACGTAGAGAGATGGCTCCTACAGAACGTTTTAAGAGTTCAAAGCTGCCCGAAGGCTCCTTAGGATACAAAGAGTCTCTGAGGGTGGATCTGGAGAATCTTTCCCGCGTTTTGACAATGAACGATGAACATGTCATTGAAGATGCAATTTCTGTTTTGTGTAAAGCTCCCCGGATTTTTCTTGCGGGCTCCAGAAGCTCCTACGGTTCGATTTCTTTCATGAGCTTTATTCTCGCCCAGATACGTCCTGGAGTTCATGTGATAAGGGAGGATGAGGGGCGCACGGTGGAACAAATAATGGATCTTAACGAGGGAGATCTTTTGATGGCAATAACCTTGCCCCGATATTCAAAGTTGTTGGTTGACCTGGCTGAAGAGAGTGTGGCCAGGGGGTGCGAAATTTTATCGGTGTCAGATAGCCCGGCGTCTCCTCTTGCACAGCTGTCCCGCATTGCTCTTTATGTGCCTTATGAGTCTTTCAGTTTTTTTAACTCCTGCGTATGCTCAACTGCGCTTTTCAACGCTTTAGCCACAGGCGTTGCAAGAAGG
>CAZXOD010000188.1:0-3679 GCA_964642285.1 uncultured Synergistaceae bacterium | reverse complement strand
GACTGCTGAAGGATCATGAATACGATGGTGCGGTTCTTAGTGCCGATTAGCTTCAGCACCGCTATCTCCCTGATCTTTCCCATGGTAAGAGTGTAAATGATGAAGGCCACTATGGCCACGCTGACCAGGGCAAGGATGGCCAGCAGCATCCCCACCTGCCGGGACGACGTGGCTATAAGCTTTCCCATCAGAATCTCCTCCATCTGCTCCCTTGTATAAACCTCCAGCCTCAGCCACCGCCTGATGTGGGCGGCGGTCTCCTCCGGGTCGGCGCCGGGCTGAAGGCGGACCAGCACGGCGTTAACGTACTGGTTTGAGCTCTGGGAGGCGATGACGCTCTCCAGAACGCCAGGAGCCCCCGGCGGGTTCAGGGAAGGATTGGCGTTCGTGCGGCGGCGCTGCTGCGTAATAGCGTCGCTGTCCTTCAGAAATTGGGCCTCCTGGGCGTCCTTCAGAGGGATGAAGATCATTGGGTCTCCACCGGAGGAGACCATGCGTCTGGTAATGCCTACCACTCTGTAGACATTTCGCCTGATCTTTATCTCGTCCCCCGTCCTGAACCTGGTCGCCTCGTCGGCCACCGCCTCGTAATGGCTGCGGGCAATATGCCTTCCCGACAGGAGGTAACCCGGCTGGCCCGGTGCCCCGGGCATCCCCGGGTCCGCTCCCACCACCATGGCCCGGACGTCCTCCTCCCCCCTCCGGACCTGGGTGGTCAGGTAGGTGACGTTTGCTGCCGCCTCCACTCCCGGCATAGCCGCCACGCTCCTCCAGGCGTCGTCGTAGATGCTGGACGGCTCGGCATAGGGGCCCAGGGTCTCCTGCTGCACCACCCAGAGGTCTGCCCCGCTGTTGTCCAGCAGCACTCCGGCGTCATCCACCATACCCCGGTAGACGCCGCCCATGGTGAGGGTCACGCCTATAAGCAGCCCAAGGCCCATCCCCGTGAGGGTAAATTTACCCCACCCGTGGAGGATGTCTCTGCCGGCAAGGCTGATCACTGCCGTACCCTCTCCAGGGAGTCCATAACCCTGACCCTGCTCCCGGCGGTAAGGGCCCTGGCACTATAAACCACTATCCGCTCGCCCGCCTGGAGGCCTTCGGTGATCTGGACGGTCCCCTCAAGGTCCCTTCTGCCAGTTTTAACGGGTCTGAAATGTATGGAGCCATTCTCCAGCACCCATACGCCAATTCTGCCGCCGTACCTCCGCAGGGCGGCGTCGGGTGCGGCGGCCCCTGCCGGGAGAGGGGGCAGCTTTACGGTAACTTCCGCCAACTCTCCCACAGGAGGAACCGGGTCGGGAAGAGTGCTGAAGACAGCTTTAGCGATCATCTCCTCCGTTACCGGGTCCGCCACCGGCTCCACCCGCAACATTGCCCCTTCCAGCACTGCGCCGTTTCCTGACCTGAGCGCAATCTTCGCGGGCAGACCGGCCCTCAGGCCCCCCGCCATGGCCTGGTCGAACCGGACCGACACCCTTATGCTCTCCATGTCCACTATCTCCACCACTGCCTGACCCGCCACCGCCGTGGCGCCGGGCTCCGCGGCCCTGACCGACACCAGCCCGGCCGCCGGGGCGGACAGATCGAGGTTGCCCTTCTGGGACAGCAGAGCCCCAAGGTCCGCCCCGGCCCGTTCAAGATCCGCCCGGGCAGCCTGAAGCTCCGCGCCGGCCGACGTCCACGCCGCGGCGGTGGCGAGGCGCTCCCGTCGCTTTGCCTCGGCGGCATCCATGCTGACCGCGTTAGATTTCAGCAGATTGTCGTACCGCTTCGACTGAACCTCTGCGTAATCCTTCTTAGCCGCTGCTTCAGCGGTCCTTGCCGAGGCCGCCCGGACGGAGGCCTCTAATCGGGCTATAGAAGCTTTCTGGGCGGAAATGCGTTCGTCCATGTCCACAGGGTCCATAAGGGCTACCCGCTGCCCCTTCTCCACCAGGTCTCCTACCTGTACAAGCACTTGCCCCACCCTTCCGGGGGAAGTGGGGCCCACCCGGAAGACCGCCCCCGACTCCACTACGCCGATGCCATAAAGGGCGGGGGAGACCGATGCGTTTCTGACTTCCGCCGCCGTCACAGGCACAGGAGCAAGAGGGCCGGACCGCATCATCACATACAAGAACAACCCTGCCAGGACTATCAGGCCTGCCAGTAAAATAACAGTCCGCCATACCCTTCTCATCCCGCCGTCACCTTCGCTATTCCCCGCCGGAACAGGGCAAAGGCCCCGGGGGCGTTTTTAGTTATCGTCTCTCTCTCGCCGGTGAGGAACGACTGGAGGGTAAGGCCCTGGATTATTCCGACGAAGAGGGTTGCTGCTGCCGATACCGATAGGTCGGACGAAAACTGCCCCCCGACCTTTCCCTCCTCAAAAATTGATCGAAGCTGCGTGCCGTAAAACTCCATCAGCGCTCTGGCCCTGTCCCGGGCCGGACTTTTTCCGGGCCGCTGAAGCTCGCCGAAAAAAATTCCGGGTACCCCGGGGTACTCTCCGATAAAGCCAACGTGGGCGAAAAAAACTGCCTCAAGGGAGTCCATGGGCGTTGCGCCTCCCTCGGCGGCTTTTCCCACCCTTTCCGCCAGAACTCCGGCGGACCACTCCATGACAGCCTCCCAGATGGCTTCCTTACTGGCGAAGTGGCGGAATAAGGCGCCCTGGGTGAGTCCCATACGGGCGGCGATGGCCGCCGTGGTAATCTCCGCAGGGTTCATCTCCGCCGCCAGAGCGAGGACCGTCTCCACTATCACGGCCCGCCGCTCCTCTGCGGGCAGATATTTTCCGTAATTTGCCATGGGCGCGCCTCCTTCATAAAGATAGTAATTAATTACTATCCTATAATTGACCCCACTACTTTGTCAAGAGAAGTTTTTTCGGCCGCCCATCCGGGACACTGACAGGTTAACCGGACCTTTTCAAAAGGGGGTGGGTTAGAAAACCCACCCTTAAAAGCAACCCCGTTTTTGACCGTTCACGGTGCAATAACAGAGGACAAACCGCTTCCTCTATGGTATGTTTTTACTGTGCCGACAAAATGAACAGCTATTAAACCTGAGAGGAGAAATTTATTTATGCTGAAAAAAATAATGGCAAAGCTTATTCCGGCTTTAATGATTTTAGCGGTATTCGCCGTACCGTCCTTTGCGGAACCTGTAGCCAGGGTAAAGGATTTTCCGGGGGGCGAGGGCGTGGCGGAGTTTCTGGACAGCGAAAGGGAAAAAGGGGAGATTGAGATAGCGGCCCCCTACCAGAGTGAACATGGATCCGATACGGCCTTCTTTATTGTCCCTCTCTCCGAAGACTGCACTTTAGAGCTTTATGAAGCGGAGATGAACGATAAGTTCGAAATAGTTCCCAAGCGGAGTGAAATGCTGGCAAACGCTCCCGCGGGATGGGCCCTGACTTTCTGGTGCATAGTGCCGGAGGGGATACCCTACATTGTCGTTGTGGCAACTGACGCCGAGGGCAATGAATATTTCTGGTATCCTTTTTACAGCGGAGAAGACGGTTCTTTTATTACTGATGAAAAGTTTATCCCATTTTCAAAGGAGGAGGTTGATTAAGGATGAGAAAATACTTTCTTTGCGCACTGCTGATCACCGCTGCTC
The DNA here is from genome assembly GCA_964642285.1 of uncultured Synergistaceae bacterium. GTDB lineage: Bacteria > Synergistota > Synergistia > Synergistales > Aminobacteriaceae > Aminivibrio. The sequence goes on along the minus strand of CAZXOD010000188.1, from coordinate 73 downwards.
TATTCCTCTCCTTAGGAGAGGCGGAGGCAAAGCTTCCCCGGGACTATCAGGAGTTCAAGGCCAGGTACCAGAC
>CAZXOD010000187.1:0-3688 GCA_964642285.1 uncultured Synergistaceae bacterium | reverse complement strand
GGGGACCGCCTTTGGCAGGCCCGTAGTGCCCGACGTGGCAAAGATTACCGCCAGTGATTCATCCTCTCTGGATGTCTCTTTTACGGTAAGAGCGGGCAGGGGTTTGGACAGGGATTCCACCACCACCGCGGGCAGGCCCTCCTCTTCAAGAGGAGCCTTCAGTTCCTCCAGTCCGGGAGCAAGGATTACCCCGCAGGGCTCAACCAGCTTGAGGGTTCCCATGAGGGAGGGAACTCCCGACTTGGCGTTCAGAGGGGAAATAGCCCCTCCCAGGCTCCAGGCCGCCAGGGACAGCCCCAGCACCAGGGGCGAGTTCGGCAGCAGGGCCGCGATTCTGTAGCCCGCCTTAAACCCTCCCTCCTTAAGGACGGATGTAAGCTCTTCCGTCAGGCTTAGAAGATCGCCGTTGGACCACCACTCTCCTTCCCACCACAGGCAGGGTTTTTCTGGCTCTTGCCGCAAATTGTCAAGAATAGCCTTTTCCAGTCTTTCCATCAGGTTCTCTCCCTTCAGTTTAATCGCCGGGGAATTCTTGCGATACAGGCTAATTGTAAATCAAAACCCGCTTTTAGGGGCGCAATTTTCGAAAACCGCAATATGCAAAAAAGGTTTTCATACCGGCCGGCCCCTTTTATGCTACTATATTTTGCCAGGCAGGCTGAAAGGACGGGGTACTTATGGATGAGGAGCGGCTTCTCTATCTTATACGGCAGGTGAAGGAAGGCCGGATGGACGAAAAGGACCTGGCGGCCAGGATAAAGGCCATGCCCTTCCAGGACCTGGGCGAGGTGAAATTTGATACCCACAGGGCCCTTCGGAAGGGGTTCGCTGAAATTGTCTACTGTCCCGGCAAGAGCGACGAACAGCTGGAGGCCATCGCCTCGGCCCTGTCGGCCGCCGAGGGGAGCGCTCTTTTCTCCAGGGCCTCGGCGGGGCAGTTTGAAACGGTAAGAAAACATCTGCCGGACGCGGTCTTTCACGAGAAGGCCCGCCTGATAGGAATAAGGCGCGGGGACATCCAGAGTGTCAGCGGTCTGACGGTAATCACGGCGGGCAGCACCGATATTCCCGTGGCTGAGGAGGCCGCAGTGACCGCAGAATACATGGGGTGCGCCGTGGAAAGGCTCTACGACGTAGGCGTGGCCGGGCTCCACAGGCTGCTGGCCCACGTGGACGTACTCCAGAGCTCAAAGGCCATTGTGGCCGTCGCCGGAATGGAGGGGGCCCTGCCGAGCGTGGTGGGAGGCCTGGTCTCATGTCCGGTGGTGGCGGTGCCCACAAGCACCGGCTACGGCGCCAATCTCGGAGGGCTTGCCCCCCTGTTGACCATGCTGAACTCCTGCGCTTCGGGAGTCTCGGTGATGAATATCGACAACGGCCTTGGGGCGGGCTATTTCGCCGCCCTGGTGACGAGACAGTCAAAGTAGGCCGGATTTAGACCCCTTGCACAGGCAGAGCCGGCCTCCGGTTTTCTCCATAACAACGACGCCCCCTCGGGGGCGTCGTTGTTATGGAGTCTTTGTTTTTAGAAGCTGAAGCCTGCTCAGCGTTTTGGGACCAGCCCCGTCCCCTCAGAAGTTATTCTGAATCCCGATACGGCCTGCTCCATGGCGGCGCCGAGGCTGACGAGCTCTCCTGACGCGGCAGCGATGGACTCCGTAGCCCTGGTCTGCTCCTCCATGGAGCGGTTTATGCTGCCCACTTCTTCCGCTATTTCCACGCTTGCATCCCTGATGTGGTCCATCCCCGCCGCCATCTCCTCGGCGCTTGCCGACTGTTCCTCCGCTGTGGCCGCTATGGTCTGGATGTTTTCGGTCACGGTGTTGACCCTGTTTACCACGTCCTCGATTATGGCAGTGGTGTCGGAGGCCATGGCCGCAAGGTCTTTCAGGATCTCCGCCGATCCCCGGGAGTCCTCGAGGGCGCTGTCGGTACGGGTTTCAATCTCTTCAATAAGCTTTTCCACCTCGCCCGCCGCCCGGTTCGATTCCTCGGCCAGTTTGCGGACCTCTTCGGCCACAACGGCGAATCCGCGGCCGGCCTCCCCCGCCCTGGCGGCCTCTATGGCCGCGTTGAGGGCCAGAAGGTTGGTCTGGTCCGCTATCTGGGTTATGGTGACCACAAATCCGGAGATATTCCTCACTGTGGCGGCCAGGTTGTTTACCGCGTCTCCCACCTGCTCCCCTGCGGCCACCGTACGGCCGATCATATTCCCCATCATCCTGACGGAGTCGCCGCCCTTCTGGGCTGCCGAGGATATCTGAACCGCCCCTTCCCCGGCCTCCACCGCGGCCGCAGCGGCGGCCTGGGCCGCGTCGGCCACCTCTCCCACTCCGGCGTTGGCCTCCTCCACCGAGGCGGCGGCGCCCTCAGTCCGGGAGCTGGTTCTTTCCGTGATGGCCAGCACTTCCTGTATGGAGGCGGTGGACTCCTCCGCCGCGGCGCTCAGGTCCTCTGCCCGGGCCATTACCTGGCGGGAAGACGCTACTATCTCACCTATGGAGGAAGACATGCCAACGATCATGGAGTTTACCGCTCCTGCCAACGTTCTAATCTCTTTCATACCGCTCTTAAGCTCTATTCCCGAGGTAAGATCCCCTCCCGCCACCTCTTCCATTTTGGAGGCTATCACCCCAACAGGCTTTGAAATGCTGTTGGCCAGCAATATGGAGAGGAAGACTATAACAAGCGCCGATGCGCAGGCAACCATCAGGAGAATCCTCTGCATCCGTCCGACGGGCCCGAGAAACTCCTCCATGGGAGTGGTGGACGCAACCAGCCAGCTCGTAAAAGGCACAGAGGAATAAGTATTCATCTGATCCCTGCCGTTGAAGAAATAGCCGATCCTCCCGCTGTTGCCCGCAAGGCCGTCTTTTGTCGCGCGGGCCAGTTCGGGAGCTACTCTGTCGCTTTCCACAGAAGCATTCAGGTTGCCTATGAAGTCTTTCACCGGATGGGCTATGAGCAGGCCGCTTTTGTCGGTCATATAGGAGTATCCCGACTTTCCCCAGACAGTGCCGCTTACCAAGGCGCTCAGCGCCTCAAGGTTTTCCGACGCGACCAGGACCCCCTCCACTCTTCCGTCGTTGATTATGGGCGCCGCGTAAACGTAGGTGAGAGCTCCGGTGGCCCTGTTCAGTATGGGCTCGGACAGAAAGGATTTCTTCTCCTGCAGGACCTTCCGGAAATACTCCCTGTCCTTTACGTTTACCCCTTCGACTTTTCTTTGCACGAAGCGGGCATCCCCCGCGGCATCCGCCACAAAAACATCGAGAAATCCGTATCTGTCATAAAGGGGCGCCAGGGCGGGTTCCTGCTCGTTCCAGTCCATGGAACGGACCATGCGTCGTTCTGCCTGCAGATCAATCGCGTTCATGCGTTCCTTGAGGTAGGCGTCCACATTCTGGGAAAGAGACCCGGCGAGAGCGTCTCCCTCCTTCCAGGCAGAATCCACAATAGCCGCCTTAAAATTGATTACCGCAATCAGGCCCGTGATTAAAAGGCTTATCAGTGAAACTGCAAGAAACGACGAAATCAATCTGAAACGAAGCGTATTCAACTAAGACCCTCCCATACCAACTAATTTGACGGAATTCATGAAAACACAAAGGCCGCTTGTCTCCGCACACAACCTGCAGCCCGGCAGCAAAAGAAAAATTTTAAAATTTTTTACTTAAATTTAGAAATC
>CAZXOD010000186.1:0-3713 GCA_964642285.1 uncultured Synergistaceae bacterium | reverse complement strand
CCTCTTTGGTGAGATTTGCGGTGACCACGCCAGTGTCACAGACCACGCTTTCCACTGAGAACTTTTCGCCCCTGGCCTTTGCCTCCACCATCTTCAGGTAGAGCACAGCCGAAAGGGGGTGGCATCCCTGGCGGATCATGGAGCCGCCGCCCGTCTGGGCCCACTCGGCGGCGTGCCAGGCGTGGGAGCCGCTGTGGCTTTCGTCGGCCTTGAAGAACAGCACTTTGTCCTTCGTCTTTTTAAGGATCTCGGCGGCTTTGGTAACCGCCGGGGCATAGACCCAGTCCTCGGCGTAGCAGAAGATGCGGCCGCTTTTGCGCACAATATCGGCGGTCCTGTCCATGCTCTCCATTACGGAATCGTACATCTTCTGCTTGCAGACCTTCCCCACGGGCTGAACGTCTCCGGGCATGCCGAAGTAGCCTGTGAATGGTTTTTCCGAGATGACGTGCTTTCCCGCCGCGACGCTTTCCTCGATCATGGCCGCATGGAGCTGGGGCGGGGTACAGATGTCCACCACGTCGATGCCGGGGTCTTTAAGCAGTTCCTTGTAATCAGAGTAGACCCTTGGAATGCCGTACTCAGCTGCAAAATCCTTTGTGGAGGCGCTGCGGGCGCATACGGCCTCCACAGAAGCCTGCAGGCCGTAAACCCGTCTGAAGGCCTCCAGGTGTATGCGGGAGATGAATCCCGCGCCAATCATTCCGATTCTTACTTTTTTCATGAAGCTTGTTCCTCCTTCGTTATTTTTTCAGACTGCTGAGCATTTTTCTAAAGAGGGTGCTTCTTCCCAGCACCACCGCCAGGGTCAGAAGCCACAGGATGATCGAGATGGGGCGGGTGAAGAAGGGGGACAAGTCCCCGCCCGTTATGATCATCGCCCTCCGGAAGTTGTCGTCGGCCATGGGGCCGAGGATAAAGCCCAGGACCATGGGGGCCGCGGGGAAATTGTTCCGCCGCATGAAATACCCCAGGATGCCGAAGATGAACATGAGGTATACGTCGAAGAGACGGCCGCTTACCGCGAAGGAACCCACGCAGCAGAGGGCGAAGACTATGGGCATGAGGATCATCCGCCGGACCTGAAGCACCTTGACCAGAGGCCTCACCAGGGCAAGTCCCAGGACGGTCATGGCGATGGTGGAGAGCAGGAAGATCGCCGTGACCGTGCCTATGAAAAAAGGCTGCTCAATGGGCAGCAGCGGTCCCGGCCGGATGCCGTGAAGCCACATGGCGGCCAGCAGCACCGCCGCGGGGGCACTCCCGGGCACCGCCAGGGTGAGGACTGGGATTATGGCGCCGCCCACACAGGCATTATTGGCCGTCTCGGCAGCGATTAGCCCCTCGTGGGACCCCCTGCCGAACTCTTCGGGTTTGTCGCTGAACCGCTTTGCGGTGTCATAGGCTATCCAGGACGCCGTATCCTCCCCCACGCCGGGGATGGCTCCTATTATGACGCCGATTATCCCGGAGCGGATTATGGTCTTCCAGTGCCGCAGCAGGTCCATGATTGGTGGAATAACCCGTCTGACCTTGGTGCGGACGGTGTAATCCCTGGGGCGCTGCATCACCTCGATGATTTCGCCCACGCCGTAGGCCCCCACCAGGACCGGAATGAGGGAGAGGCCGCCAAGGAGCTGCAGTTCGCCGAAGGTAAACCGGGGAAGGGCCTGGATGGGATCCTGCCCCACCTGGGAGAGAAGCAGCCCCGCGATTCCGGCGATCCATCCCTTGAGAGGGTCTTTGGGGGCGGTGAGGTTGCCGCATATAACTATTCCGAAGATGGAGAGGACGAAAAACTCCCACGAGCCGAATTTCAGGGCGATTTTTCCCAGCAGGGGAGAGAAGATGGCCAGACAGACCAGGCCGAAAAAGGTTCCGATGGCCGAGGACGTGGTGGCCAGTCCTATGGCGTATCCGGCATCGCCCCTTCTTGCCAGGGGATGGCCGTCGATGCACGTGGCGGCGTTGGCAGGGGTCCCCGGTATGTTAAGCAGGATGGCCGACCGGCTGCCCCCGTAGATGGCCCCCACGTAGGTGGAGATAAGCACCACCATGGCCTGTTCGGGCATAAACCGGAAGGTGAGCCCTGTAAGCAGGGCTACGCCCATGGTGGCGGTCAATCCCGGGAGCATCCCCACTATAATGCCGAAGCCCGTCGCCCAGAAGGCGTTGAAGATCGCCCCCGGAGTCATCAGGGCCATGAATTCCGTAAAGAGTACTGACAGAGACATGGGTAAATCCTCCCTTTAGGGCAGAAAGACGGCGAAAATCTTGTAGAAGACAAACCAGATGGAAACAGACGCCGCCGCCCCTATCAGAACGGAGCGGACGACTCCCGCGCCGCGGAAAATCAGTATAAAGCCCGCGATAAAGGCGGCGGTGGCCACCATGTAGGGAATCTTTCCGAGAAGCAGTATATAAGCCGTGCACAGGGCTACGGTCAGGAGGGCCCTTGGCCTCTCTTTTTCCATCCAGGCCGGCATGACCGCCTCTTCCTGTTCCTCTCCTTCATCCTCATAAAAACAGGGGTCTTCTGCAGCGGCCATACGGGCATAAAAATCCTTCTCCTTCAGGGCCCGGACTATCAGCCGAAGTCCGCATCCGGCCAGCATCACGGCCAGGATGGCCGGGACGAAACCCGGAGCGCCGAACCAGCCGTAGCCTGTCCCCTCCCAGGGCAGGATCAGGCTTCCCGTGAAAAATGCCGCCCCGGTCGCCATAAGAACCAGGCCGGACGTTAAGTCCTTCTTTTCCATGGAGGTACCTCCGCGGGGTAGGGTTCAGAAAAGGGAGGGGACTCATGCCCCTCCCTTTTGGGTTAAAATATTACGGTTTCTGGATTCCGTACTGGTCCGGCGAGTTTTTGATTACGCCCGACTCGAAGAGGAGCCAGCAGACGCCGGACGCCTTGACGTCCATCCACGTGTCGGCCTCTTCTCCGTAGATGGCTACCGCCTTAGAGCCCCTCTCCACGGCGAACTTCTTAACCGCGTCGGAAGCGGCGGCCTCTTTGAAGGACTTCGTTATGGCCTCAGTGGCCTCGGCGGGAATATCCTTCGGGATGAAGAAACCAAAGGTGTTTCCCACGCTGGGGAAATCGGGGAGCCAGTCGGTGATGGCGGGAATGGCGCCGTAGCCTTCCACCTCCAGGACGTCCTTATCCATGACCGCCAGGGCTTTGAGCTGTTTTGCCCTGAGCATCTCGGTAACTTCCATGGAGAGCTGCATGATGCAGTCCACCTCGCCCTTGACGGTGGCCGTCACCGCGGGGGCGCCGCCCTGGTAGGGCACGTGGCGGTATTCAAGGCCCGTTCCCATGCGGAAGAACTCCGCCGCCTGGTGGCCGCCGCTGCCCGTACCCGCCGAGGATACGGTGACCGTTCCGGCCTTCATGGCGTCCATGAGCTCCTGAAGATCGCCGAATTTTGAGTCGGCGGGAACGCAGATGACGTTGGGGGTAAAGACTGCCATGTAGGAGGCATAGTCCTTGTGGCTCTGCTTCAGCATGTCCAGGGCCTGATAGGTGACTATGCTGCCGTCGGCGTTGGCCGACCAGGTATTGCCGTCCCTTGCGGCGTCGAACATGGCCTGAGTTCCGATGGCCCCCGCCCCGCCGGGGGTGTTGGTAACCGAGATGCGGACGCCCAGGCCCTTTTCCATCTAGATCGGAAGAGCACACGTCTGAACTCCAGTCACTCCGCGAAATCTCG
>CAZXOD010000185.1:0-3768 GCA_964642285.1 uncultured Synergistaceae bacterium | reverse complement strand
GAAGAGGTGCTCCGGGGTTTTCAGGGCCGTTCCGTCGGGAAGGAGGACTTCCGTGCCGCGGCCCGTCCCGGAGAAGGCGCATTTCTCGACTGAGAAAAGCTCCCCACCGCTTCCAAGAAGTACTCCGTCTCCTTCTCTGCCGGGGGAAAGAGAAACCCGGCATTCCTCCCCTGTGTGAAGCCCTCTTCCTGTGAAGAGGACCTCCCGGTCTAGTCGCCTGTAAGGGTTCATTGCTCCTTTTCGCCCTCTTCCTTTTTTGCCCTCCGCTCCAGATTTTTTACCCTTTGAAGGAGCTCCGGCAGGCGCTGCTGGGCGGCCTGGACCCTGAAGTTTTCCCGGTGGTCTCTGGCGGGGAAGCCCGATACTACCGCTCCCGGAAGCACGTCTTTAACCGCGCCTCCGTAGGCGGCCACGGTGGCGCCCGCGCCTATTCTGGCGTGGTCCCTGACGCCGCTTCGGGCGGCCATGGTCACATTATCCTCCAGCACAGCGCTACCGGCTATGCCGGTCATGGCCACCAGGATGCAGTTTTCGCCAATTATTGCGTTGTGGGCGATGTGGACGTGGTCGTCCACCTTGGTAAAGCTGCCGACTACAGTGTCGTCAAGGGTTCCCCTGTCAACGGTGGAACAGGCGCCGATCTCCACTTCATCCCCCAGGACCACTCCTCCCAGCTGGGGGATTTTGACGGGGGGATTTCCTTCCGCCGGAGGAAGAATGCCGAAGCCGTCGCAGCCCAGGAAGGCGCCGCTGTGGATGAGGCACTTTTTTCCAGTGCGCACCCGCTCCAGCAGGACTGCCCCAGGCTCCACCACCGTTTCCGCGCCGAGGTGGCAGCCTGCGCCGACGAAAACGTTTGCCCTGAGCTGCACGCCCTCCTCAATAACGGCGCCGTCCTCCACTATGCACAGAGGCCCTACCCAGGCGCCGGGTGAGACCCGGGCTTCCGGGGAGACCACTGCCGAGGGATGAACGCCCTGCCTGGCAGTTTCAGGTACGTAGAGCGCCAGCAGCTCAGGGAAAGCGGCCCTCGGGTCCTTAACCAAAACGCCCTCAAGATCAGGGCGGGAGGCAAAGATGTCCACGGAGGCCAGGACAAAGACGCCGGGCTTTAATCCGTCAAAATCCGCCGCCTCCCAAACCGCGCAGATGTCCCCCTCTACCGCGGACTTGGGGGACGCGGGCTTTCGTACTTCCGCAAGAGGCTCCCCAACTATTCTGCCTTTAAGTTTCAGGGCTATCTCGCCCAGAGTCAGCTTTGTAGTCCTAGTCATTGGATTATATCCGTCTCCGTTTATGTACTTTTTTAAAAAATCAGAGGTCACTTATGGCCTTAAGGCTCAGCTTGTCCTCGTCCCTGCCGTCGTAATGAATCTCCAGGGAGACCCGGCGGTTAATTCTGTAGCCGGCCCCCAGGTGGTGACGTCCTCCTTCACTTATGCGCCACCAGAGGTAAGGCGCCCGCTCTCCTCCCTCAAGCCAGAGGCGATACCAGGTTTCGTTGCCCGGAAAGGCCTGTTCCGCTCCGGCCATGACGCCCTTCCAGGGGCTCCAGCGCACCCCCCACCGGCTTTCAAGGGAAAAGTCGTTGGCGGAGAGGATCCACTCTCCGTAAAGCTCCATGTCCCACCCGGAGAAGGGCAGGAATTTTCTGCCCATGTGAAGGCCTATTTCGGGGTATTTGGCGTCGGATCCGGCATAAGCCGCTACCCAGGCCCTGAGGGAATATTTGGGGCTTTCCACTTCAGCCTCCGTCGAAGCAAGGCGGTCGGGGTTGAAAGTTACTCTTACCCGTGACCGGGTATTTTCTACTATCCTTGTCTGCCCCAGAGAATCGGCGGCCAGGGCCTCCACCCTTTCTTTATTGAAGTCCGCCCACTCAATGGGCAGGCCCACTACCGGAGCAAGGGTCCGGAGGATATTCTCGTTAAGATCGGACTGAAGCATGACCGGCAGCGTGCCGGAGGAGACTTTGGGCACCACGGCAAGCACGAGGGGCGGCTTGGGGGCGAATGATACCCGAAGGACGGCGCCTTCCCTATCGAGCCTCACAATCAAGGATGGGCTCCATCCCGGGAGGAGGGGGGCGCAAAGGGACTCCACTTCTTCCTTCAGGGGGATGTCCGCCCATGAGAGGGCTTCGAGGGGGAGGTCTCCTATTTTCTCTTCTATCTTCCCTGCGAGGCCAGACGAATTATCCTGAAACCACCCGTCAGCCGGGGGGGACAGGTGGGGAGGAGTTACCTCCACCCGCCAGGGAGTTGTCTCCTCCGCCTTCAGAGTCAGGACAGCCTTCTCGCCCTTTTGAAAAATCCCCGCCACCGAATATCCGGCGAAGACCCTGCCGGCGACCACGGACAGGAGACGAAGCCTCTCCGGCTCCGGCGCTCCCGTATTTTTAATCTCTGCCCATACGGAAGCTGCGCTTCTTTCCATGGGGGCCCTCAGCCAGGAAGGAGCTCCTTCCACTGTAACGGAAGCCTCCAGGAGAGCCGGAAAAGCCAGGGCTGCGGCGATCATCAGCACCGCCGCAGCCCTCTTGTGTTTTATTGCCGCTTTAAACCCCTGCCCCCGGGGGGACACTTTGACAAATCCTCCGCTCTCCTAGAACATTTCCCCGAAGCCGAAGTGGGTTCTCGACTCCCTCTCTCCGGTGGCGTGGTCGAGCCTGAAGTTGCCCAGGGGCGTCTTTACCCTGACGCCAAATCCCCAGGAATCGTGAAGGTCCGAGAGGCTGAAGGATCCGCCGTTGTTCTCCCAGGGGCTGTTCCATGCGTTGCCCGCGTCGTAGAAGATGACCAGCCCGAAGGCTCTTTCCACGGGGATGCGGAGTTCAAGGTTAGCCAGGAACATCTCAGTGCCCTCATACTCTCCCGAGTCGTAGCCCCGCAGCGTATTGGCTCCGCCCAGAGAGTAGAGGCTCGCCGTGGGGATGTCCCCCGAAGAGAAGCCTGCTCTTATCCTGGCGGCGAAAATGGCAGGGTTGTCCTCGTCCCCCAGACGGGTTCCGAAGAGATCTCCCAGCCCCCTTATAGGGGTGTAGTACCTTGCCTGAAGCCAGTACTTTGTAAAGCTGTGCTCTCCGCCCAGGGCCTCCATGGCGTGCTCCACGTTAAGGTCGATGATGTCGCCCTTGGAGTAGCTGAGGTACGGGTCGGTGTTGTTTCTCGTAACTGTGCCTATGACGGAGAAGATCTTACCCCTGGTAAGCTCGTCTTCAGCGTTTGGATATTTAGGATTTTTCTCTCTGAAATTGTATGCGTCCACATCCCGCCAGTCCAGGGTAACGAACCAGCTGTATTTCTCGTCCCGCCCGAACTTCTTCCCCGCTCCCATATAGATGTTTTTGAGCTCGTCGTCGTAGCGGAGGAGCTTAACGCCCCGGCGGTAGTAGTACCGGTCCTCCCACTTGCGCTTGGCGAAGCCCACCTTCCAGGCGAAGTGCTTTGAGTCCATGTAGGGCTCGGTGTAGGAGATCCAGTACTGTTCGTTGTCCCCCGTCTCAAAGCCCACCTCGCCAATGTGGCCCAGGCCCTTCCAGTTGGTATCGGTGTAGGTAAGGCCCCCCGACCATCCGCTCTCGGTGCCGTGGCTTACGGAAAGGCCCACCCTGCCCGTCTTGGCCTCGCTCACAGTGAGGATGATGTCGGTCATGTCGGGCTCTTCTCCTGGTTCGAAGCCCACGCTCACGTCCTCGAAGAAGCCCTTGCTCTGGAGGCGGTTGATGGAGTGCCTGAGGATTGTGGCGTTGAAGGGGTCGCCTTTTTT
>CAZXOD010000184.1:0-3781 GCA_964642285.1 uncultured Synergistaceae bacterium | reverse complement strand
CAACGCCGCGCCCCCCTCGATCATGGCCCCGGCCCTCACCAAAAGGTCCTTTTCTCCGGAGATCCGGCTCCCTTCAAAAAAAGAGTCCGCCGTCAGGTTCAGAATTCCCATGACGGCCGTCTTTTTGCCGAGGGAGAGACTTCTTCCCTCGTTAAAATCAAATGTCCATGACGTTTTGTCCAGGCCGGATAGGGCGCGGGAAAGGGCGGATTTAATATCGGGCAGTCCCCAGCAGGGGAGAGCGCCCAGCTTTTTCTCCAGGGACCGGACCTGCCCCGGAGTGCCCAGCAGAAGGACGTCGCTAACTTCGGCGGCGCAGGCGATCACGTCCCGGTTTACCACGGCGTCTCCTCCCCGGGCCAGAAGCTCCTGCTTCAGGTAGGCGGCCGCCCGGAAATCAACTTTAGGTATATAAAGGGATAAAATGTCCCTCTTTGGTTCAAAATAGGCTATGGAACGAAGGTCGGCGCCGATCCGGCGCAGCGCGGTCATAAGGTCTTCTCGGCTTTGAGCAGGAAGAGGATATACGATCACGACGGAATCTCCTTGTCTGGGATTTAACAAAACGCCCGATGATGGTATATTGTACCGCTCCCGGAGGAAATATGGAATAAGCCCCGCTCATTTCAGCGGGGAGCGGCCGGACGATTTTCTTGAATTATGGAAATAGTCGATGGCATAAGAGGCTTATGAAAAAATCCCTCTGACCAGTCTTGACAATACTATCCGCCCTTGATAATCTACCTTTCGGATTATTGGATTGGCACTCGCCTCCAAAGAGTGCTAATGAAAGGAGAGACGACGGAATGCTTACAGAGCGGCAGCTTGAAGTGGTGTTTTCCGTTGTATACGAATATATCCAGACTGGCGAACCTGCCGGTTCCAGGACTATATCAAAAAAATATCTTCCGGGAAGCAGCCCCGCCACTATCAGAAACGAAATGGCGGATCTTGAGGAGATGGGCTATTTCTACCAGCCTCACACCTCCGCCGGTAGGCTTCCCACTTCCAGGGCCTACAGGCTTTACGTCAACTCCATAATGCAGCGCAGGCGTCCGGTCCTGGCGGAGACGGAGCAGTGGAAAAGGGAGATAAGGGAGCAAAAGCAGGGAGTGGACTCGATTCTGTCCTATGTCTCCCAGCTGCTGGGCAAGGCCACCAACTGCATTGGAGTGGCCGCCCTGTCCGCCCTGGAGGAGATAGAGCTTCAGAAGGTAAGTTTCGTCAGGCTTGGCGGAACCACCGTCATGGTTCTCATAGTACTGGAGGGGGGACTGGTTCATCACGCAAACATCCAGCTTCCCTGCGAGCTCTCCCAGGAAATTCTGGACGAGCTGGGAAGGAAAATTTCCACCGTGGCCTGCGGTCACTCCTGGGGGCAGGTAAGGGACGCCCTCTTCAACTTCGTATTCGACGGGCTGGAGCGGGTATGGGATACGTGCAGGGATGCCCTGGCGCAGATAGACTCCATCCTTAACAGGAAGAGCTCCAAGCTCTTCGTGGGGGGCGCCCAGCACATTTTAAACCTCCCCGACTTCCAGGATATAGGAAAATTCCAGACGGTCCTGTCGGTCCTGGAGCAGGAGCAGGCCATGGCAGAGATGGTGGAGCGCTACAGCATAGACCAGGGAGTCTCCGTCACCATAGGGGAGGAGATCTCCGAGGAGATGAAGGACTGTTCGCTGGTTCTCGTCCCCTCCCAGGGCTGCGGAATCAAGACTATCCTCGGCCTTATCGGCCCCCTGAGAATGGACTACGAAAAATCCATCTCCATCCTGGAATCCATCGCCGAAGATCTTGATGATTCCCTTGTCAACTGAACCGCCGAAAGGAGAATGCAGCATGATTCAACAGGAAAAAAACAGGGCCGGCCAGAGCTCCGAAGAAATAATGTCCGAGATGCTTGACGGCGAGCTCCCCCTGGAGGACGAAGTACTCGAAGAGCTTGCCGGGGCAGAACCTGCCTCCGCCGCGTCGGACGAGGCAGACCTGATTGCGGCGATAAGCGAGCTTGAGGAGAGAAATACCGAGCTGACAACCGCCCTTGCCCAGGCCCGGGCCGACTTTATCAACTACAGAAAGAGGGTCGAGCGAGACCGCCTGAGAGAGCGGGCCATAGCCGGAGAGGAGAAAGCTCAGGATTTCCTGCCCGTTCTGGATAACCTGGACCGGGCCCTGTCGGTAGACGCCTCCTCCGACGGAAAGAGCATCCTCATGGGGGTAAATATGGTGCGCCGCCAGTTTATGTCCGTCCTTGAGAGCATGGGGGTGGAGCAGATCCCCACCGTGGGCGCCGAATTCTCGCCCCTTTATCACGAGGCGGTGGCGGCAGAGCCCACTGAAGACCCTGAAAAGAACGGCCTGATAACCGAGGAGATCCTGTCGGGTTTCCGCACGGCGGAGCGGGTGCTTCGCCCAGCAAAGGTGAAGGTGGCTTCCTTCACCGGAGAAACTGAAGATTAAAGCCCTCCGGGGCAGATTTTACTTTCTATACACTTTATGAGGTGAGACGAATGTCGAAGGTAGTGGGTATTGATCTTGGAACAACCAACAGCTGCGTAGCCGTTCAGGAGGGAGATGGGACGACCATCATCCCCAGTTCGGAGGGGAGCCGCACCACCCCGTCGGTGGTGGCTTTCACCAAGGAGGGGGAGCGCCTCGTCGGCCAGCTCGCCAAGAGGCAGGCCGTAGTTAACGGCGACCGCACCATTATGTCGATAAAAAGGGATATGGGCATGGACCGCAGGATAACGATCGACGATAAAAAGCTGTCCCCCCAGGAGGTCTCCTCCATGGTCCTGCAAAAACTCAAGAGGGACGCCGAGGACTACCTGGGCGAGCCAGTCACCAAGGCCGTAATTACGGTGCCAGCCTACTTCACTGACGCCCAGAGGCAGGCCACAAAGGACGCGGGAGCCATTGCGGGTATTGAGGTGCTGAGGATAATCAACGAGCCCACCGCCGCCTGCCTGGCCTACGGCGAGAACAAGCAGGAGGAGCACAAGATCCTGGTCTTCGACCTCGGCGGCGGCACCTTCGACGTCTCCATCCTGGACGTGGGAGAGGGCGTCTTCGAAGTCCTTGCAACCGCCGGGGACAACCGCCTCGGCGGCGACGACTGGGACGAAAGGGTAGTGGACTGGATCGCCGGAGAGTTTAAAAAGACCGACGGCATCGACCTCAAAAAGGATCGCATGGCAGGACAGCGCCTCAGAGAGGCGGCGGAAAAGGCCAAGGTTGAGCTGTCCTCCATGGCGGAGACTACCATCTCCCTGCCCTTTATCACCGCCGACGCCTCGGGCCCCAAGCATCTTGAGATAGGCCTCTCCAGGGCGAAATTCGAAGAGCTCACGGCGGACCTGCTTGAGCGCACCGTTAAGCCCGCCAGGCAAGCCCTGAAGGACTCGGGCCTCTCCGCCGGGGAGATTGATAAAATCCTTCTCGTGGGCGGCTCCACCAGAATGCCCATGGTTCAGCGCAAGATAAAGGAGCTCCTCGGCAAGGAGCCCACCAAGGGGATCAACCCCGACGAGTGCGTAGCGGCGGGAGCCGCCATTCAGGGCGCCATCCTGGCAGGAGACCACAAGGACATCGTTCTCGTGGACGTAACTCCCCTCTCTCTGGGCCTGGAGACCCTGGGCGGCGTGTTCACCAGGGTTATAGAAAGAAACACGGCCATCCCCGTCTCCAAGAGCCAGACCTTTACCACCGCAGGCAATAACCAGACCCAGGTGGAGATAGTGGTCCTTCAGGGAGAGCGGTCCATGGCCGCCGACAACGT
>CAZXOD010000183.1:3500-3842 GCA_964642285.1 uncultured Synergistaceae bacterium | reverse complement strand
TCGGCTTGCCCGCGCTGGGCTCGACGCGGATCAGATGGAGCGTCCCTGAAACCGTTACGCTATTTTCCGTCAGCATGTGGACATCAGCTCCCATTCTTTTAAAATTTGCCTGCCCTTACTGAAGGGCCTGCAATCACATATGACCTGCCTGCGATGTGTTTATTCTACCCTTTTTCCCCGTCTTTGTCGCCCGGCAATTCCCTTAAAATGCACTATGCATTATATCCGGGATTTTAAAACAGCGGGCCGGACCCGCAACCATATTCAAGGCTGCGAACCCGGCCCATGTTTAAAGCGGAACCGCTCATTCTTTCTTCAAACCCTCGGGACGGTGCACGTAGA
>CAZXOD010000183.1:0-3490 GCA_964642285.1 uncultured Synergistaceae bacterium | reverse complement strand
ACGCTTCCAAGGAAAAATCGCTCCATGGCTCCCAATCCCCGGTGGCCTATCATGATCATAACCGCCCCTATCTCCTCGGCAAACTTAACAATCTGGTCGTAGGCCTTGCCCGACCGCACAGTAATTGACATCTTGGGGATGGTCAGGTCAAGAGACGCTGTTTCTTTTCTGATCAACTCCGCGAACTCTTTCTCGACGTCTTCTTCCGATGGAGGAATCATCAGGGTTCCCTCTCCGTAAAACATCGGGACGTGCTCGGAAAGACCGATTACATGAAGAAAGTGCATGTCCGCATCCGCTTCCCGGTTTGCGTAATGGATGGCGTAATCGATCACGCTTTTGCTGGCCTCGCTTCCATCAATAGCTACTACCACCTTTTTCATATCTGTCCCCTCCTCCCGCTGCTGCGCTTACATTGCGGAGGTTGATCAAATCCGCAACCCGTCAAACTCTACCTGGTTCATATGAATTATACCACAAGAAAACTCGATATTGCAAGAATTATTATTTTTAATTGGCGCCGCTTTTTCAGGCCCTGTCCTCGAACTCCTTTTGATAGACTTTGCCGGATCCCATCATGACGCTTATGAAGTTAAGGGATGGGACGTTCTCGCAGACTATCTTGATTATGGCGGCGATAATGGTGGAGATGAGGGCGCCCACCACTCCCCAGATCAGACTCCAGAAGAGCAGGGAGATGAGCACCACCACCGGACTGAGGTTCAGCCTGTCCCCCATGACCTTGGGCGTGATGAAGTTGCCTATGGTCACCTGGATGGTTAGCAGAGCCAAAGCGGTGGCTACCGCCGGCATAAAGCTGGGATAGAATTGCACCATGGCCACAAGAATGGGGGGAATGGAGGCAACTATGGAGCCCACCGTGGGGATGAAGTTCAGGAGGAAGGCAAGAATTCCCCAGGTCACCGCGAAATCCACTCCGATGTACTCAAGGGCAAACCAGACGAACATGCCCGTCACCGCGCTTATGAGGGCAAGAGCGCTAAGGTACCGCCCTATCTGGTACGAAATGGTATCAAGGATATTTTTTACCGTGCCGGACGTGACGGGGGAGAAGGCCTTCTGCAGCTTGTATTGAAAATAGGGGGCCTCAAGAAGAAGAAAAACAAGAAAGACAATCACCATGACGAGTTTCGACACTATGGCCACGAAGGAGCCGGACAGATCAATAAGGTATCCTCTGACTTCCACGCCCCACCGGCTGGGGGACCAGAAATCCGGCGGAAATTCAAAGTTCGTTGTAAGCGTCTTGCCAATTTCGAGCAAACGGGAGTAGTACCTGGGGAAGGCCTCGGTAAACGCAATTATTCTGGCGTTTAAAAAGAGGGCGCCGAGGAAGCATACTCCAAAAAATAGGGCCAATACAACTATTACGTTAAGAAAAGTAGGGATTTTAAGCCTGGACAGAAAACGGACCACGGGTCCAAAAAGATAGGAGAGCAGCCACGCGATGATCAGGGGGATAAATACAGCCTGTGCGAAATTTAACACAAGCCCGGAGGCCACAATGGAGATAATTCCCACGAGACCTATGATGACTTGAAAGTTTCCCACAATATCCTCTCCCTTGATAAAAAGGCTTTTCTAATATGTATTTTACAGGAGAAACGAATTTTTGGGGACTTCCCACAAAAAAAGGACGCCTTGAGGCGTCCTTTTTTGTCATTCTTTTTCTTTTTAATTACAGGCTGCGGTCTGCTTCAAGAATGGCCCTTGCCAGGATATCCGCTCCTCTGGCGCAGTCCTCGGGGGACGTAAATTCGTCCTTTGAGTGGCTTATGCCCCTCGCGCTAGGCACAAAAATCATCCCCGCCTTTGTGATGCGGGCCATGGGGTTGGCGTCGTGAGATGCCCCGCTGGGCATCCTGACAGAGGAAACGCCCGCCTCTCCGCAGGCCTTTTCAACAGCGTCCTGAAGGAGGGGATCTAGATCCACCGCACCCTTCCACACCACGGGCTTCATGGAGACCGATAACTTCTCTACTTTCCCCAGGAAGGATCTGAACTTTTCCGCCGCTTCTTCCGTCACAGAATCCTTCAGTGATCTGATTTCGAGGATGAAATCCGCCCTTTCCGGCACAATGGCCACGGCCCCGGGATGAAGGGAAAATACGCCGACGTTGCAGACGAAGTCATCCCTGGTGTCAGTCCAGGCAAACCATTCGGCGAGAAGCTCCGCCGCCGCCCGCATGGCGTCCTTCCTTTCTTTCATGGGAGTAGTTCCCGCATGATTTGCCTCCCCTTCGAGGCTCACCTCGTAGCGGGCGATGCCCACAATCCCTGTGGGGATGCCGATCTGTAGCCCCCGCCGCTCAAGAAAAGGGCCCTGCTCAATGTGAAGCTCAAGATAGCAGGCGACGGTGTTGGGGTCAACTTGCGATGACCTGACTCCTTCAGGAGTCAGACCGACTCCGGCCAGCTTCCCTGCCGGAAGAGGCTCCTCCAGAAGGCCTGCGAAGGTCCTGCTTCCGAAGGTGCCTCCCATTTCGCCCCCCTCTTCGCCGGTAAACCCGACTACCACAAGAGGATGTTTCATGGTAAGCCCTTTTTCCCGGATCGCCCGGGCCGCCTCGAGGGCGGCTATGACGCCCAGGGGACCGTCGTATTTGCCTCCCCCGGGCACGGCGTCAAGATGGGAGCCTGCGTACATGGCAGGCAGGGAGGGGTCGCTCCCCTCCAGCCTGCCAAAGAGGTTGCCCACAGCGTCCACATGCACGGCCAGGCTTGCCTCGCGCATTCTTTCTTCGACAAACTTCCTGGCGGCATCGTAGTTCGGGGAAAAGGCGGGCCTGTCCATGCCCTTTCCCTCTGCCCAGCCGATTTTGCCCAAATTCTTCAGGTCTGCCAGAAAGCGGTCCGCCGATATTATCACTGCCTTAAACCGTCTTTATGCCCAGCTCTTTCAGAATGCCCGCAATGATCTTTCTGGTCTCATCGCTTGCCGGAAGAATGGGAAGGCGGGGCAGACCGCCCTTATAGCCAACCAGGTCCATGGCCGCCTTCATCCCTCCGATGCCGAAACGGCTTGTCACCGCCGCATTCAGGGGAAGGAGGGCAAGCTGCATCTTCCGGGCTTTCTCAAGATCGCCCTTCTCGAAGTTCTCCTGAATCTCGGCGCAGTAGTCGGGAACCACATTGGCCACCGCCAGCGTTCCGCCGAGGCCGCCAAGCAGCAACGTGGGGAGAAGATAGCTCCCCGAACCCGCAAACACGGAGAAGCCCTCGGGGGCCTTGGCAAGCACTTCCGAAATCTGGACGATGTTGCCGCCGCTGTCCTTGATGCCGGTGATGTTGGGGTGAGCCGCCAGTTTTATTGTCAGGGACGAAGGGATATTTATCCCGGAGTTGCCGGGCATGTTATATAGCATAACAGGGATGGGAGAGGCGTCGGCCAGCATGGTGAAGAACTTCTCCAGGGCCGCTTCGTTCATGTCCCTCTTGTAATAGTTTGGTGTTACTACCAGAGCAACTT
>CAZXOD010000182.1:0-3870 GCA_964642285.1 uncultured Synergistaceae bacterium | reverse complement strand
CGGGCGGACAGGGCCATGACCGCGACTCCAAACAGAGCTACAGGCCACAGTGTAGGCCAAAGAGCCGTCCAATCACTCCCTTTAAGAAAAACGCCGCGTACAGAGCGGTTAAAATAGGTTAGGGGCAATAAGCTGCCGATGGCCTGCGCCCACTTCGGCATACCAGCGAAAGGAAACATGAAGCCCGACAGCATCATGTTGGGCATCAGAAAAAACATTGTCATCTGCATAGCCTGAAGCTGGCTCTTGGCAAAAGATGAAAGAGTGACGCCCACAGTAAGATTGGACGCGATGAACAGGATCGCGGCCGCGTACAGTGCAACGGGATTACCGACGAACGGCACGTTGAAAAGCACGGTAGCCATACCAATGATAATAGCCACCTGCACATGGCCGATAAGGATATAAGGCACGATCTTGCCGGTCATGATCTCTAGTGGAGTGACCGGAGAAGAAAGCAGGTTCTCCATGTTGCCGCGCTCCCGTTCCTTGGTTATCGCAAGCCCGGTCATCATAACGGTGGTCATGCTGAGAATAAGTCCCATGAGGCCGGGGATTATATTGTAGCGCGTCAGCCCTTCAGGATTGTATTTTCTGTGAACCTGTATGGAAAATGCCTCGGGCGTCCCTCGCAAGTGAGCCAGAGGGCCGGTCAAATCCTTTTCCGTCACCGACTGAACAACTCCTTGGATTGCGCCGAGAGCGCCGCTGGTGGCAGTGGGATCTGTGGCGTCGGCCTCAATGAGAATTGTCGGATGTTCGCCGCGTAACAATCTTCGGGAAAAGTCCGATGGAATCGAAATCACAAAATAGACATCGCCCTTAGTCATAGCATGTTGAGCTTCGTTCTCCGCCATCGTGCCGACGAAAGAAAAATATTCGGAGTTGAGTAAGGCTGCCTGAACGCTCCGGGTGAAAGCGCTTTGCTCGCCTAGAACCAGCGCAGTGGGCATATGCTTGGGATCGCTGTTGATAGCGTAGCCGAACAGCAAAAGCTGTACCACCGGTACTCCGACGATCATGCCGAATGTCAGGCGGTCGCGCCTCAACTGTAAAAACTCCTTGAGCACAATGCCCCACCAGCGAGTGAATGAAAATCCGCGCTCCCGGCTCATAGCCGATCTCCTGGGTTGTTATTGGCAAAATTATCCTGAGAGTGTTTCATCATGTAGATGAAGACATCTTCAAGGCTTGTTTCCGTCTCTTTGACTTGTCTGTTCGGTCCAGACACGCGGGTTACTGCTGTCATTAGAGCATCCTTATCCCGCCCGCTGGCATGAAGGCCGGTTCCGAACATCACGGTCTGCTCAATGCCCGGCGTTTTTTCAAACTCTTCGGCAAGTTCGTGAAGCCGCTCTCCGTATACAGCCGCCGTGTGAAGCCCTCGGGATGCGATGATCTCCGGAGCCGTGCCGGTTGCAAGCAATTTCCCGTAGGAAATATACGCAAGCTTATGGCAACGTTCTGCCTCATCCATGTAGTGAGTGCTGACCAGCACGGAAATGCCCTGCGCCGCTAGCCTGTGCAGCTCGTCCCAAAAATCGCGCCGGGCGGTAGGATCGACACCGGCTGTGGGCTCATCAAGGAGAAGGAGTTCAGGGTTATGCAACAAGCAAGCGGCAAGGGCGAGGCGCTGTTTCCAACCGCCCGAAAGCGCGCCGGTAAGCTGGTTCGCTCGCCCTTGCAGGCCCAGGTTTTTCAAGGACAGGTCCACAACATCTTTTCGGTTTTTCATCTCGAAAAGACGGGCGACGAAATCCAGATTTTCGCGGATCATCAGGTCATCCCAAAAGGAGAACTTCTGCCTCATGTAACCGACACGGCGTTTGATGCTGCCACTATCTCGCATAATGTCGAATCCCAGACATGTGCCGCTGCCGGAATCCGGTGTGAGTAAGCCGCACATCAGCCGAATGCAGGTGGTCTTGCCGCTTCCGTTGGGACCGAGGAATCCATATATTTCTCCACGACCCACGGTGAGCGAGACATCATCGACGACTTTTTTTCTCCCGAAACTTTTGCTAAGATTCCTCACTTCGATGGCCGGGATCGCTTCTCCGCCGCTCATTGAAACCTCACTTGCACCGGCTGACCGGGATGCAACGTGGCGGCGGTCTCCGCCTCGGGCCGCGCCTCCACCATAAAGACCAGTTTGGAGCGCGTCTCGTTGCTGTAAATAATGGGGGGCGTGTACTCAACATTTGACGCCACATAGGAAATGGTTGCGGGAAATGCCTCCGCTCGCCCGTCCGCAAGAACCAGCACACGCTCGCCCGTGCGGAGGGAGCCAACCAGCAGTTCCGGTACAAAAAAACGGATTTTTACGTTGCCCTGAGGAAGCATCTGCACCACTGGGCTTCCTCCGGAAACCCATTCGCCGATGCGATACAGAGTGTCATAGAGCAGTCCGGAGACCGGGGCGCCTGTCTCTTTCTGCTCCAGATTCCAGCGGGCCTGAGCCACACGAGACTCGGCCGCATCGACCGCAGCTCTCTGAGCCTCGACCCTTTTGTCCCGTTCGGGAAGGTTGTATACTTTTAATTGGCTGGAAAGTTCAGCAACGCGAGCGGCCGTGGCCAGAGCCGCCGCTTTGGAATCATCCAACATCTGCTTGGATATACCACCGCTCCTGATCACGTTTTCGTGACGTTTCAACAGTGCGGCGGCATTGGAGGCCTCGGCTTTTGCCTGTGCAAGCTGTGCAGCGACCATGGCAACCTCTTCGGGCCGTTTGCCCGTTTCCATATCTTGCAACTGCGCCTTGGCCGAGAGCAGTTCCTGTTCTGCCTGCCGCAGTATATGGCGCTCGTAATCCGCCTCCAGCGTGAAAAGAGGGGCTTTTGCCTCAACCACAGAACCGCGTTCCATGGATAACGTTTCAAGCCGCCCGGAGAGGGCTGGAGCAATGTAGACATATTCTCCTTCGATATACCCCTGAAACACGCTCTCCTGTGAATCATCGAATCCTTTTAATTGCAAAAACAGAAAAACAAGCAGCATACCGAGAGAAAAAATAATGCCGTAACGTTTCACCGTTGCTCCTCCCTGTTATTTTGCGGACACAATCCATCCAGCAGCAACGCTAGCGCATGGCGTCGCAGCGTCTCTTTGTCCAAGGGCGGCATCGTAGGAATTCTGTCGGCCATGTCAAGGGCTGTGAGAGGAATCATGATCAATGCCAGAGCCGAGGTGATAACAAGGGGCGCGAGAACCTTAGCGTTGATATTTCCCTCCTGCTGCGCCAGGGAGAGAGCGCGACTTGCCGCGGCGAAGCGTTCCATGGGCACAAGGGACAGGACGCGCTCCCGAAGCAGGCCTCCGGTATTGAACACTTCGCGGCTCCATAGCGGAGGAATCTGGGGCATTCGCTCCACGGCTTCCAGCAGACGGTCTATCAGTTCTGTGATCATCCTACGCGGGTCTGCAAGGACTTCGCCCGAAAAACCCTCAAATATGTATGCTAGCGCTGGAGCTAGCCGTTCTGCCGCAATAGCGTCCAATAACCCTTCACGATTGCCAAAATAATAGTGCACCATGGCCGACGTTACTCCGGAAGCCTCTGCGATTTGCGCAATGGTCGTTCCGGCAATTCCATGTCCTGCGAACAGGCTCAGGGCACTGTCCAAAATACGCTCGCGTCTGCCTTCGCTTTCACTCGCCGGAGGGCGACCCTGGGGAGTGGGAGTGAGATTAGTTTTTGTATTATTCATCATGAAGCAATACTAACTCATGAGTTAATTAATTGCAAGCATGCCTTTACGATTTCTGATCCTATCTCGTAGAATTTCGTGGGTAATATCCTGAATATTTCGGATGTGCGCTTCAGCCATCCTACCGAGGGGGTACAAAACAAACGAAAACCTGAAGAAG
>CAZXOD010000181.1:0-3922 GCA_964642285.1 uncultured Synergistaceae bacterium | reverse complement strand
CCCTACTGGATTACGTGGAGGTGGGCCCCAAGTGCCGCATCACCCAGAACGCCGTCCTCGGAGGAGAACCCCAGGACTTGAGCTTCCGGGGTGAGGAGTCCTGGGTCCGGATAGGAGCGGGCGTCACCATAAGGGAGAACGTCACCGTCCACAGGGGGGTCGGCGAGGGAACGGCCACCGTGGTGGGCGATGGCTGCTTTCTTATGGAAGGGGTCCATATCGGGCACAACGTAGTCCTGGGGAGGAACGTCATCATGGCCAATAAGGTGGGCATGGCTGGCTTCTCCGGGGCGGGTGACGGCGCGGTCTTCGGGGGCATGGCGGGGGTTCACCAGTTTGTCCGTGTAGGCAGGCTCTGCATGATCGGGGGCCTTTCAAAGATTGTAAAGGACGTCCCTCCCTTCCTCACGGTGGACGGCCACCCTGGGGAGATTTACGGCCTGAACAAGGTGGGAATGAGGCGGGCCGGCTACGACGGCGCCGCCAGGGCGGCGGTAAAAAGCTGCTACGACAGGCTCTTTCGGGGCGATCTGCCCTTCCGGCAGGCCCTTAAGGATCTGGCTTCCTCTGAGGAGGCCGTGAGCGATGCCGCCCGGGAAATAATCGAATTTTGCGAAGGTTCCAGCCGGGGTGTTACCCTCTGGCACGGCCTCCGCCGACGGACGGAGGAGGGCGCCGATGATCAGACTCCTGGCTCTTGACGTGGACGGAACCCTCACCAACGGCGGAGTCTATATGGACGGCCGGGGAGGGGAGTACAAGAGGTTCGACGTGAAGGACGGCATGGGAATAGCCATGCTCCTTCGTGCCGGAGTGGAGGTGGCCTTCATAAGCGGAAGATACTCCGCCGCCACCGAACAGAGGGCCCGGAATCTTGGTGTCGCGCGAGTTCATAACGGGGTCAAGGAAAAGCTTCCAGTGCTGGCCGCCATGGCGCAGGATATGGGCATAACCATGGAACAAATCGCCTTCATGGGAGACGACGTCAACGATCTTGAGTGCCTGACAGCGGCGGGCCTGGGCCTGGCCCCGGCGGACGCCGTCAGAGCCGTCCGGGAGGCAGCCGACTATGTGACAGGAGCACAGGCGGGCAGGGGCGCGGTCCGGGAGGCGGCGGAACACATCCTGGCCCTGAACGGGGAGGAAGAAAGTTGAGCCGCAGAGGCAGATCCTTCGGCCTTCTGGACCGGTACATCCTGAAGGAGCTCTCGGGCTCCTTCATGTTCGGCGTAACGGCTTTCACCATAGTCTTCGTGGCGGGAGACCTGCTCTTTGAGGCGGCCAACCTCATGATCGAGAAGGGAATATCCTTCTCGGTGGTGGCCAGGCTGTTTTTCTACCGGCTTCCCGAGGTAGTCGCCCTGACTCTGCCCATGGCAAGTCTGCTGTCCTCGCTGCTGACCTTCAGCAGGCTCTCCACCAACAGCGAGCTGGTAGCCCTGAAGGCGGCGGGCATACCCTTCCACAGAATTCTGAGGCCTGTTTTTCTTGCCTCCATCCTTGTGGGCATTGGCGCCCTGGTGGGCAACGAGACTGTAGTCCCCGTCTCCAACAGAGCTGCGGAAAATCTCATGAAGTACGAGATCATGAGGGAAAAGCCTTCGGTTCTCAAGGAAAAAGTCTTTCTCAGGGAGGAGAGCGGAGGAGTGCTGCACCGGGTGATCTACCTGGACGAGCTCAAGGCCAGGGAAGGAACCATGAAGGACGTAATTATCCAGGAGTTTGAGGCCGGACGGCTGAGCCGCATCTCCCTGGCGGACCGGGGCGTCTGGGGAGACGGAGAGTGGTGGCTGCTGGACGGACAGGTCTTCGAGGTCACCAGGGAGGGGCGGGTCAACCCCCTGCTCCGCTTCGAACGGCAGAAACTGAAGCTGGACCTGACTCCGGCTCAGGTGGAGAAGGCGTCAAGAAAGCCCTCGGAGATGAGCTCCATGGAGCTGGTGGCCCAGATAGCCCTGCTGTCAAGAGAGGGGGCTAACCTGGGTCCTTTGAAGGTTATGCTACACCTGCGGCTGGCCCTGCCCTGGGCCAGCGTAGTCCTGGCGGTGCTGGGCGCAAGCCTTGGCGTACGGTCCAGCCGGGCCGGGCCGGGAATAGGTTTTGGCCTTAGCGTCCTCATAGTGTTTGCCTACTACGTAACC
Organism: uncultured Synergistaceae bacterium; assembly: GCA_964642285.1. Taxonomy (GTDB): domain Bacteria; phylum Synergistota; class Synergistia; order Synergistales; family Aminobacteriaceae; genus Aminivibrio. The sequence goes on along the minus strand of CAZXOD010000181.1, from coordinate 1,781 downwards.
ATGTCCTTCAGCAGGGCCCTAGGCGAGGCCGGCTTCCTGTTTCCCCTGGTGGCCGCCTGGATCCCCAACGTGACCTTCCTTCTGGTAGGAGGCTTCTTTGCCCGCAGGGCCAACAACTAGGCAACTGAAAGGAATGATCCCATGAACTCCAACCTGACTCCGGCGGCTCTTATCGCGGGCGACGGCGCCCTTCCCGGAGAAGTGGCCCGCCGCATGGCCGAAGCGGGAATTGATGTCACGATCTACTCCTTCATTCCGGAAAGCGGGGACAGGTTCCCCTTTCTTCCCGGGAGCAGGGTGGTATCTCTGACTGATCTGCCGGGAGCGGGCGGCGGGCTCTCTCTTCAGGCCTTCCTTGCCGATCTTGCGGCCAGGGGCATCAGGACTGCGGGCATGGCGGGCCTCATCCCCAAGACGGCCATGTACGGCGCCGCCCTGGACGGAACGCTCAGGGGCCTTCTTAAAGATGAGGAAAACGACGACCACGCCCTGCTAGGGCGCATTGCGGCCACCCTTGAAAAACTCGGCGTCCGTGTATTTCACTACGGCGCCTTTCTGCGGGAGAGCATGGCCGCCGAAGGCGTCATCGCCGGAAGGGCGTTTTCCGACGATGAGAGGGCAGACGTAGCCTACGGAAAAAAGATTCTGGCCGCGACCCTCCCCCTCTCCTTCGGTCAGGCCGTTGTGGCTGCCCGGGGCGCCATAGTGGCCATAGAGGCCATGGAGGGCACCGACAAGATGATCCGCAGGGCGGGAGAGCTCCTTAAAGGGGCGGCGGGCGCGGTAGTAAAGATGATGCGCCCCGACCAGGACTCCCGATACGACATTCCCACCGTAGGGGCCAACACCCTCCGGGAGATGGCGGAAACGGGGCTCACCGCCCTGGCCCTTGAGGCGGGTCGGGTGATTATTATTGAGAGGGAGAAGTTCGCCTCTCTGGCCGAAGAGCTCTCTATTGCCGTGGAGGGAATCCTCCCGTGAGGGAAAGGGAGCCGGGAGAGGGGATTTTCTTCAGCTGCGGCGAGGTCTCCGGCGATGGATATGCCGCAGCCCTTGCCGGGGCGCTCCGCAAAAGAGATTTCAGCGGGCCCTTCTTCGGCATGGGCGGTCCTATGTCGGCGGAGGCCGGCGCCGAAATTGAGAAGGATTCCCGGGAGCTGCACCTCATGGGGATCTCCGACGTTATCCCGGCCATTCCCCGCCTGCTGAAACTGAAAAAGGAGCTGATCCGGCTGATCCGCTCCCGAAACCCCATGGCGGCAGTCCTCATAGACAGCCCCGACTTTCACCTGCCTCTTGCGGCAGGCCTCAGGAAAGAAGGCTGGAAGGGCCCTGTTGTCTGCCTCGTCCCCCCTACTGTCTGGGCCTGGCGATCGGGCCGGGTAAAGGCTCTCCGCCGGTATTTTGACCTCTGCCTCCCCCTCTTTAAATTTGAGCACGACTACCTGCGGGACATGGGCGTATCCTCCGTATGGCGAGGGCATCCTCTGGTAGACGAATTCCCTGATCCACTGCTGAAGGCCGGTGGTAAGCGGATCGCCCTTCTGCCGGGAAGCCGTAGGTCCGAAGTCTTCCGGCTCCTCCCTCCCCTTAAAGAGTGCGCCGCCCTCCTGAAGGATAAAGGCTACGATCCCGTCTTCTCCATAGCCCCCGGAATGCCCGCCGATCTCAGAGAGCGGCTCTGCAGCGATCTGGCGGAATACGAGATCTGGGAGGGAAGTGGGCGAGACCTCATGGCGTCCTCCGTCGCCGTCGCGGGGGCAAGCGGCACTGCGGCGGTG
>CAZXOD010000180.1:0-3931 GCA_964642285.1 uncultured Synergistaceae bacterium | reverse complement strand
CCAATGCCGCGAAGAAAAAAAATCTGCGCCCCGTCACTGCTTCACCCCCAGCCATCCCCATCCTCTCCCGCAGCGGCTGAATTTAAAAAAATAGGGAAGAAATGGAGATGTAAGCTATTCTAACACCGACCGTAATCAGATACCATTATTTTCTTTAAAACCATGGTTCGAAAATTTTACGGCGAGGCGCCGTCATTGACAGCATATACACTTTGCACTATATTAAAAATAGCAGCAATCTTGTCCGGAGGAGGTGACGGGATGCCGCCGGAACCGCGGCGGGGACAGGCTGCGAAAGATTCTTAAATTCGCCTTAGGGCGGAAAGCTGAATAAGGAGGAGTGCTAAGTGCCTGAAGAAAGGGTACACAAGGAAATTTCACTCGGCGGAGCAGTACTTATTTTTGCGATAATCCTCTCTATTATTGTTGTTGGGCGCCTGATCCTTGGATTCGACGTGGCTCTGCTGCTCATGTTTATAGGCATGTTTACCACGGCGGTCTACGTCTACTACTATAACTACTCCTGGGAAGAACTCTTTGAAAAGGGCGTCGTGCCCATGGTGGCCAGGGCCACCGGAGCAATCATGATACTTCTTACGGTAGGCCCCCTGATCGCCGCCTGGATGGTCTCCGGGACCATTCCCTACCTAATCTACGTAGGCCTCCAGCTTCTGAACCCCAAGACCTTCCTGGTGGCGGCCTTCATCATATGCTCCCTGTCGTCCACCCTTACGGGAACGTCCTGGGGAACCGCGGCCACTTTCGGCGTCGCCTTCATGGGAATCGCCGAGGGCCTTGGAGTGCCCCTGGCGGCGGCGGCAGGAGCGGTAGTTGCCGGCGCTTACTTCGGCGACAAGCTGAGCCCCATCTCCGATACTACAGTGCTCGCTGCGGCAGTGGCGGAAGTGGATGTGGTTGACCATATCCGGTCCATGCTCTGGACCACGGTCCCCGCATTCCTGCTCAGCATAGGGGTCTACTGGTACGTAGGCTCCGGCGCCTCTGGGGAGATCGACATGACTTCGGTCAACACCATTCTGGAGGCCATTACAAATACCTTCAGCACCAACCCCGTAGTGCTCATTCCGCCTCTGGTAGTGCTTGTCCTTGCCTATATGCGCTATCCCACCCTTCCAGTGCTCTGGGTGGCTATAGTTCTCGCCATTCCCATCGCCATGATGCAGGGCTACGACCTGACCGCCATAGTTAAGGCCATGGCCTCCGGTCCCAAGATCACCACCGGCGTTCAGGCCATCGACGGACTCCTCAGCAGGGGCGGCCTCGCCTTCATGTCGGGTTCGGTGGTGGTGGTCTTCTTCGCCTACATTTTCGCGGGACAGCTTGAGTACACCGGCACCTTCCGCAAGATCTGCTCTTCACTGAAGGACAGCTTCATCGGAAACAGCAAGGGCAAATTCGTCTTCTCGGCGTCCATCACCGGGATCCTCACCGGCCTGGGCACAGGAAACTCCTATCTGAGCGAGATCGTCCCCGGCACCATGTACAAGGACCTGGCAGACGAGATGAATATCTCCCGGCGGGTGCTCTCCAGGACCCTGGAGGACTCCGGTACCGTGGTGGTGCCCCTTATCCCGTGGTCGGCGGCGGGAATCTACATGTCCACCGTCCTCGGCGTATCGGTCTTCGAGTACGTTCCCTGGGCCGTCCTCTGCTACTTCGGCTTCCTTACGGCCTGGTTCTACGGCTTCACAGGAATCGCCATCTGGCCCTCCGATAAGAAAAAAACCGCATAAAAAACTTAAGGTCCCCTGTTTTTCGGGGGGCCTTTTTTCTTTTTTCAGCGGGCGGCGCGCCCGAGTTAAGAAAGGAGAACCAGTACCATGCTATTGATTAAAAACGCGGACCTCTACGACCCGGAACCCAGGGGGCTGTGCGATATCCTGATCATTGCCGGAAAAATCATTTCCGTTTCAGGGGCGGGAAAGAACGACTTCAGCTCCCTCTCCGGGCTTGGGAAAGACCTCAGGGTGGTGGACGCCGGAGGGGATCTGACCATGCCCGGCATAATCGACCGTCACGTCCACTTCAACGGCGCCGGGGGGGAGGGAGGCCCTGTCAACAGGACGCCTCCCCTTCAGCTCTCGTCCTTCATCAAGGCCGGGGTGACTTCCGCCGTGGGAATGCTGGGCACCGACGGCACCTGCCGGGCTCTGGAGGAGCTTCTCATGAAGGCGAAAGCCCTGGAAGAGGAGGGCATCTCCACGTGGATTCTCACCGGGAGCTACGGCCTGCCCTCGCCCACCCTCACCGGAAATATCCGCCGCGACCTCTGTCTTATAGATAAGGTGATAGGCCTTAAGCTGGCCATCTCTGACCACAGAAGCGCCCACCCCTCCGTGGAGGAGATAAGGCGGGCCGTATCCGACGTCCGGGTGGGAGGAATCCTGGCCGGAAAGGCCGGCTTCATGTGCGTCCACATGGGAGACGAGGCCCCGGGGCTGGCTCCTCTGCTTGAGGCCATTGAGGACACCGACATCCCCATAACCCAGTTCGCCCCCACTCATATCTCCCGGTGCGGGCCTCTGGTGAAGGAGTCGGCGGCCTTCGGCGCAAAGGGAGGGTACCTGGACATAACGGCGGCGCCGGGTGAAAATCCCGTCTTCGGCCTGCCCACCGCTCCGGTGGTGGCGGAGCTGCTTGACGCGGGAGTTCCTGCCGCCAACATCACCCTGAGCTCCGACGGCAACGGCTCCATGCCCTCCTTTAATGAGAAGGGGGAGATGGTGGGCCTGAAAGTTGGCCCCCTGGACTCGGTGATTGAATCTGTGGCCGAGATGCTCGGGGCTGGGAACATTCCTGCCGCAACGGTCATCTCCATGGTCACGGCCAACCCCGCCGATCACATGAAGCTGGCCAGGAAGGGCAGAGTGCACCCGGGCCTGGACGGTGACATCCTGGTGTTGGACGGAAATTTCAAACCCCGGTTTGTTGCGGCGAAGGGGCGCCTGCTCATGGAGGAGGGCGAGGTAGTCGTCAGGGGTACGTTTGAAAGTTGACAGACGTTTTGGTGATGTTAGAATAAAAACACTCTGTTCATTTAAAGTATTCTGCTAAATAATGATGAGGGGGAGGATTTTATGGGCCGCTTTATTCTCCGCCGTTTCATGATGCTAATTCCGGTGCTCATTGGAGTATCGGCGGTAGCATTTCTCATCATCCAGCTTGCCCCGGGAGATCCCGCCCAGCTTATGGCCGGCCTTGACGCCACTCAATCGGACATTGAGATGTTAAGAGAAAAGTTTGGACTGAACCGTCCACTTCTGGTTCAGTATGGAATGTTCGTCCGGGGATTTTTTTCAGGCGAACTCATGTCTCTGCGCTACGAGGCCCCCGTAATGGAGGTGATACTGCCCCGGCTTGGAAACACTCTTGTCCTTGCCCTGACGAGCATAGTGCTGGCGGTGGTCATCGGCGTGTCCGCCGGCGTACTGTCCGCCGTTATGCGCAAATCCTGGGTGGACTATGGGGCGACGGTGCTGGCCCTTTTCGGGATTTCCATGCCCGTCTTCTGGTGGGGGCTTCTTCTCATGATGCTCTTTTCGGTTAAGCTTATGTGGCTTCCTTCGGGGGGAACGGGCACGTGGGCCCATCTTGTCCTTCCCTCCGTAGTCCTCGGAACCGCTTCGGCGGGCATAATCGCCAGGATGACCCGTTCCAGCATGCTTGACGTTCTGCGGCAGGACTACATCACCACGGCCATGGCAAAGGGGCTTGCCGCCAGACTGGTGGTCGGAAGGCATGCGCTCAGGAACGCGCTGATACCTACAGTGACGGTCATAGGGCTTCAGTTCGGGCAGCTTCTGGCCGGCGCGGTACTTACGGAGACGGTCTTCACCCTCCCGGGGGTGGGCAGGCTTTTGGTTACGTCTATTCTGGCCCGGGATTTTCCCGTGGTACAGGCCACCCTGGT
>CAZXOD010000179.1:0-3940 GCA_964642285.1 uncultured Synergistaceae bacterium | reverse complement strand
CTGCACTGTCACAGGCTGAGCCAGAATCTCCTGTTCAGGGACGGTCAAGGGCTCTTTGGGTATTACGGTCGGCTTGGGACGGGGCTCCGGTTTTGCGTGAGCCGCGGTTTGGGAGGGCTCTGCGGCAGGAGTAAGGGCGGCGATTTTTTCAAGGCCTTCGGCATAGGGAAGGACCGCCGGGTCATCGTAAAACTTCAGACTCTCCCTATACTTTGCGGCGGCCCCCTTCAGGTCGCCCTCCTCTGCCAGAAGAGCGCCTTCCCGGCGGAGCTCCAGGGCCTGCTTCAGCCTGGCCAGCTCTGCCTCGGGACTCTCTTCTACCGCCTGCCCCGGAGCGACTTCATCTTTTTCTGCGGGCACTGCCATTACGGGCGATTCCTGGGGAACGGCCTCCTTCTTCGGCTGGGGGGTCGGGGCCACTGTTGCGGGCCAGGCGTTTTTCATCAGGTTTATGGAGGGTTCCCCCGGTGAGTAGCCGCCGGGACGGTCTTTCACCAACAGGTCGCCGTTAGGCAGAACCGCCATTCCTTCAATGATTCCAAAGATACTCCTCGCCGGAACAATCTGGAGAAGAGTCCCCTCCGCGCTGTAAATCCATACCGCTTTTTCCGAATCGTCCAGGGCGTACAGCCGGCCCTCGCCGTCGGACGATATGTATTTGACCTGGAAATAAGTTTTTTCGTCTCCCGGCAGCGGCGCAACACCAGCCCCCCACATGGACCACTCCATAAGCCGCTTTCCTTCAAGGTCAAAAACGACAAATTTATCAGACCTGTCGTTTGCCTCAAAGGCCATGACGAGCCTTTCGCCCCCCAGCAGGGCTGCCGACTTTATTACGCCCGGCTCCCAAACCGAAAGCAGCTCTCCGGAAGGGGACAGGACCATTACCCGGCTCTTGCCGTCCCTGATCGCCGTATGTCCTGTGACGATGATCTTTCCCTCTTCTGTGACGGCAAGAAAGCGGGGGTAATAGATACCCTTTTCCTGCCGCGCCTCCTGATCCACCTTAATTTTGGCAATAAACTCACCTTTTCTGGAAAAGAGCTGAATGTGAGCGTCCACCCGGTATCCCTCGTCCGCCACACAGACGGAGCCGTCGGGGGCGAAGGCAACGGCATTGGGCCAGTTAAAGGTTCCATCCTGCCCCTGGCCCTTTTCTCCCCACTCGGACAGCAGCTCGCCCTGAGGACTGAACAGCCGCATTCTGCCATTAAGCCTGTCCAGCACGGCCACGGTCCCATCAGGGGCTGCGAAAGGCCCCTCAGAGTGCCGAAACAGGGTATCCGACGCGCCGAAGGGGAAGGATGAGACCTTTTCCAGGGGCGGCCGCCCTTCTCTGGCCGATGCGAGGATGGTTTTTATGGAGTCCCTGTATTTGTCCACCGAGGAGGAGGTTCCCGCCAGGACGGCCATAATGTGGAAGCCGTCGGGTTCGGGAGCCTTGCTCACTATCATGTTGCCCTCTATCTTCCTGATGCGGCCCCCCGTCTCCATCTCGCCGCTGAAGGACCAGAAGACGGCGGCCCTGTTTCCCAGGCTTATCTCCTCCTCCCTGAGGGAGTAGTTTTTCACGTTGTCTTCGGCGGCCATTTTTTCCATATCAGCTATGAAGGAGCGGTAGTCCCCTCCCCGGGCCTTCTGCTTTGTAACGACCAGAAATACGCCCTCGGCCTCCGACGAGGGGTCGTCCAGGAGATCGGGGTGAGCTCCCGCGTAAAAGCCCACTTCGCCCCTCTCCACTATGGGCTTCCAGTCCGTCGGTACCGCCATATAGAATATGCCCGTCCAGCGAAAGGCCATGCCGGGCGGGGCGTCCTTAGGACGGGGCGCGGCTTGCCCGGGCGCCTGGAGGACCAGAAACAGGGCGGCAGTGATTAAAAGAACGGCGCTTAAGTTCTTCTTTGTCCGCGGAGAAATTATTTTTTTCATGGCATTCGCTCCTTCTCCTCTGCCCTGGTCACCTCACGGGGCAGAAATAAAAACCGACGGGAAATGTAACCGACAGGCTGTCGTACGCTATGGGCCCTTCTCTCCACTGGCTGCCGTCGGGCCTCAGAAATTCAAGAGTGTAGAACATAATCAGATCCAGGACGAAGGATTCCGCCGCTCCTCCCTTGCGGGGAGTCCAGGAGACGGATGCAGCTCCGCTCCCGCCCCCGACGCGGGAGCCTGTGAGGCCTCCGGCGGTGAAAAACCACTCCTTTACCGCTATTTTCGCCGTAACCCTCTCCCTCTCCCCGGCCTGATTAACGGCCGTCATTTCGATGGGAGGGACTGGCCCCGTGGAGACGGAAAGGGTGATGGACGCGGGTTTGCCCTCCTCCAGCAGTCCGCTGCCCAGGAGGGGGCGGTTCTGCAGCGGGCCTCCGGGAGAGTCCAGTCCCGCCATGCCCATGATCTGCTTCATGGCCTCCGCCATCTGGGGGTCGGTCAAACTCACTCCCATTTTTGCCATTTCGGCGGCCATCATGTTCTGCATGTATTCACCGGCCCCCGCGACACCCTCCATCATCTGGTTCAGCCGCTTTTCCTCGGGGCTCCCCGAGGAAATCTCCCCTCCCAGGCCTGAGATGGATGGAGAAAGGGTCAGGGGGACGACGGGCAGATGGACCGACTGGTCGTTGGCCAGGGGGGAGGCCGTCATCCAGTGGGTACGATTTTCAAAGAAATGGCGTTTTTCTCCCTTGATCACCGTTACCGATATGGAGTCCTCCGCCAGGAACCTCCCCTTTTCGTCGAAGAGCCTCACGGAGGGCCTGAAGGAGTCCCCCGGCTTGAGGCCGAAGTAGGTGTAAGTCTGGACGGAATTCTCGCCCCTCGCCCTTCTGTCCGGCACGGGAAGGGAGCCGTCGTCAAAGTTCCACTCAAAGGTGTAGGCTCCCTCCCACGAGGCCGCCGCCTCGAACTCGCACTCCGCCTCGGAGGCCTCGTCGATAAGCTCCAGGACCAGGATTCTGGGCGGCAGGATGGAAAGAGTCGTTTTTTCAGGCTCCTTCCAGGGGCTGCTTTCGAATACCCGGCTGCCCGCCTCTATCCTTATAAAGGCCTCCTGCCCCGGTTTGATCTCGTAGAAAAGCTCTTCTTCATCAGAGAGCCCCCGGCTTCCTGCTGCGAAGAGCTTAAGGGGCGCCCGGGCCATATCTCCGTCGCTTTTTTCGATAAACTCCGCCTGTCCCTTTACGAACCAGAGCTTTCTTTCCCGGACTTCTTCCTTTTTCTCCCTTATGATCAGCAGGGCGGGGCCGGAATACTCGATGGAGAGGCCCGCCTCCCTCCAGGCAGAGTCCTTCTCCGCCAGGTGTCTCATGGACGGGGCAACCTCGATTGTCCTGGCCGGAATCGCCGACGGGTCCTCCTCGGCAGGCTCCAGCTCCGTCTCGTCGTACTCAGCGGTTAGCTCCAGGGTTGGGTAGAAGAGATCGATGAGGTCAGCAGCGGCGTGAATGGCCAGGGGCAGAAGGATATGCCCCTGTTCCGCCGCAAAGGCGTGGGGGATCTGAAAGGGGCCGAGCCTGCCAAAGCCTGCGGCCATCGCTCGACCTCCCTTTTCCAGGGCCCCTTCGAAGCCCGCCAGGAAGGACTGGTCCGGGTCAAACCAATGGAAGCTCAGCCTGTCCTGCATCATGGCGGCCCGCTTAAAATCGAAGAGGCCGTAAAACCTTCTAACCTCCCGTTTTCCGACAAACCCCTGTATCTTAACCCTCTCTACCACAAGGTCCTTAATCTGCGGGGAGGGGTAGAAACTTCCCTTCAGAGTCATGCTGCCGGGCGTGCCGCTGCCCGCGATATCAGTATTGTTGGGCAATACGCCCGACTCCTTGTCGTAGATAGTGTCCAGTGAGTAAAAGGCGCCGTTCACGAAAGACGCCACGGCGTGAAAGAGTTCCGACGGGGGCAGGAGAGTCCCTCCCGCGCTTGCCAGGGAGGAGCGGATGTGGGA
>CAZXOD010000178.1:0-4044 GCA_964642285.1 uncultured Synergistaceae bacterium | reverse complement strand
GCAGCACCGAGACTGTTAACGCCCATATAAGGGCCCCGTGGAACCCGGAGGCGGCCCTGAAGGCGACCAGAGCTCTGGTTGTCCAGATAAGAAAAAGAAACAGCACAAGGAAGGTCCCCGCAAATCCGAACTCCTCCCCCACAGCCGCGAAGATGTAGTCCGTATGGGCGGCGGGCAGGTAGTTCAGCTTCTGAAGCCCTTTCCCCACTCCCACCCCGAATATGCCGCCGTTGGAGAAGGCCACTAGCCCCTGAATTACCTGAAATCCACTGTCCATGGGCTCTTCCCAGGGGTCGAGAAAGGCGATATATCTTCTCAGCCTGTATCCGGCTCTGATGAAAAGCATGAAAAAGAAGGGAAATCCCGTAATGCCCGCGATAAAGGGCCAGCTCCAGCCCCGGCAGTGAACGTGAATAGCCATAGTAAGGCCGAAGATCAGGATGGTGCCCCCGATATTGGGCTGAAACAGCAGGGGCAGAACAGAAAAAATAAGGACGGGGACCGTTATGGATATAAAGGCGGAAATGCCCTGTTTTTTCGATCTTACGAGAAGCTTTGACATATGAATAGCAACCGCCATGGCGGCAAGTTCAATGGGCTGGAAACGGACGTTTCCAACGCCGATCCATCTGCGGGCGCCCCCGGCTTTTATTCCCACCCCGGGGAAGAGAGTAAGGATCAGCAGAGTGAGAGAGATAAGCCAAAGATAGCCGCTGTATTTTTCCCAGAAAGAGACGGGGATCATAAACATGGCTATCATGGCGCAAACTCCGACCAGAAGCCACTCCGCCTGCCTCATACCCAGGGCGAAAGGGGATCCGTACTCTTCCAGGGATGTGTGGGAGGTAAGAGAAAAGATCATCAGTATGCCGAAGATGGCAAGAAGCAGGGGGATAATCCAAAGGAAAGGGTCCGTCCTACGCTCGTTCATGGCTGCATCCTCATGGATAGTACAATCTTTTTAAAATGCTCTCCCCTGGCTCCGAAGTTAGGGTACATGTCCCAGCTGGTACAGGCCGGCGAAAGCAGCACTACTCCGCTCCCCTCCAGGATCTTTACCGCCATGGGCACTCCGTCTTCGAGACCCTCCGCGTCCATGGCGCCTTTAAATCCGGCGCGAAGCAGGGCGGCCATGATTTTCTCCTTTTCCGCCCCGATCACCACCGCCGCGACCGCCTCCCTTGCCACAATTTCCGCAAGAGGCCCGTAATCCTCTCCCTTTCCCTGCCCCCCCAGGATGACGGCTTTTCTGCCCTCGATGGAAGTCAGGGCCGTACACGTCGAAGCCACGTTGGTGCCCTTGGAATCATTGACGAAGAGAATGCCGCCGAACTCGGCGACCTTCTCGCACCGGTGGGGAAGGCCTTTAAATCCGGAAAAAAGATCTGCACAGCACTCCCCCGCGCCCGCGAGCCGCAGCGCTGCCGCCGCCATGGAGGCGTTTTCAATGTTATGCCTGCCCAGGAGAGGAAGATCGTCAAATCTGAAAAGTTTTTCCACCGCGCCTCCGGAGCTTAAATAAACAGCCCGGCCTGCGCTGTCGGCAATAACCGCTCGTTTTTCTTCCCCGGGGACGGCCTCTTCCCTCCACGAAAAGGGCGTAAAAATTTTTGAAGGAAATCCCGCGCCAAGGACGTTCATGTCCCCCCGCTGACAGACTACCGCGCCGTCTTTTTTAAGCGTGGAGATAATGCGGATCTTGGCGCGGACATACTCATCATAGCTTCCGTGCCAGTCCAGATGATCCGGCGCCAGATTTGTGACAATCGCTACCGAACAGGAAAGCAGGTGATTCCAGTAGAGCTGAAAACTGCTGAGTTCAACCACGATAAAATCCCAAGGACTGAGGGCCGAGTCGGCCAGAGACTGACCGATGTTGCCAGCCACGGCGACGGAAAGCCCCTTCTTTCTGAGCATATGCCCCAGGAGGGCTGTAGTTGTGCTCTTCCCGTTGCTCCCCGTAATTCCGATTATCTTCCCGTCTAGCCAGGGGGCTACAAAATCCAGTTCGCCGGAAACTTCGACGCCTCTGTTTCTTGCTTCGAGTATAACGGGGGCGTGGGGCGGAATCCCCGACCCGGCTACAACCAGGTCTGTCTCCAGGCACCTGGAAGTATGGCCCATCTCTTCCCATCCGATGCCCCGTTCCCTGAACAGGGTCCTGGCCTCTTCGCCGACGGCGGCCCGGTCGGTGACAAAAACGGAAGCTCCCAGTTCGGAGGCAAGGGACGCCATACCACGGCCACTTACGCCGGAGCCTATTATTGTTATTCTCTTTCCGGATAGATTATGGTGTGACGTCATGTCGCTCACCTCAAAGCTTAAGGGACGTTTTAATCCTTCAAAACGGAGAAAATAAGGGCGGCGCAGACTGCCATCCCCGCTCCGTGAATAAGCCAGAATCTGGTTACAATATGGTTTTCGCTCCATCCGAGCAGTTCAAAGTGATGGTGAACCGGGCTCATAAGAAAAACCTTTTTCTTGAAGCCGTAAATGGCCGCAAGCTGGGCGGAAACGGAAAGAATTTCCAGTCCGTACAGAAAGCCCAGGGGTACCAGGGCGATAAGGAAGTCGCCCCAAAGGGCGGCGCTGACGATGAGTCCCGCAATAAAGTGGGATCCCACGTCGCCCATAAAGACCCTGGCAGGGTAGGCATTGTGCCACAGAAAGCCCGCGCAGAGGGCAAGACCGGACAGAACGGCATAGAACAGAGAGCCTTCAAGGGGCAGCATCACAAGGGCTCCGGCAAGGGAGATGACAGCCGCCCCCGCGGCGAGGCCGTCCAGACCGTCGGTTACGTTCACGGCGTTTAGCATGCCTATGGCCATAAAAGCGCCCAGAAAAGCGCCACCCCACGGAGAGAGGGGAAACCCCGGCCAAAGGCTTACGCCCTTTGAAAAGGCGATCCACGCTGTCCACGGAAGGACGATGATCACCTGAGCCGCGAGCTTGTACAGGCTCGGGAAGCCTTCGCTGGAATTCTTTTTAAATTTTATCCAGTCGTCGGCAAAACCTATGGCCGCTGAAAGTATGGGGAAAAGCCAAAATAAAGCCGTCGCCTTACAGGCGGACGCAGAAAATCCCCCGATCAGGGGGATTGATAAAAGTGCTCCCGCCACGAAGACCACGCCACCCATGGACGGAGTGGATGACTTGGTCTCAAGGCGGCTCTGCACGCCGTAAACCTTCTGGGCGAGGGTCACATGCCTTTTGTTGAGAGTCCTGATCAGCCCCTCCTGAAGGGCGATCTCCATGATCATTACTGTTATAAAGACAAAAATAAATTTCATTTCTCCTTCTCCCCGCGCAGCCTGTCCACCAGCAGATCAAGCTTGTTACCTCTGGATCCCTTTACGACAAGCAGATCCCCTCCGCCGACCTCCGTCCCTATAACATCCGCCAGTTCGTTCAGGCTTCCTTGCCAATGCCGGACGTTTTCTGCAGCGCTTTCCCGGGGGGCCGCCTTTTCCCAGGTTTTGCCCACAAGCCAGACCTTATCGAAGAGGCTGAAAAGAGGGGCCAGCTCCCTGTGATACTCTTTCCCTCTCTCGCCTAGCTCCAACATCTCTCCCACCACGGCGAATCTTTTACCTCCTATTATCTGACCGGCCTCTTCAAGTACGGCTCTCATGGAAACAGGATTAGCGTTATAGGAGTCGTCGACTAAAATCGCCCCTGAGCGAAGTTTTTTAATCTGCCCTCTTCCCTCAAGGGATTGCGCTTCCTCAAGGGCTGCGGCGGCCTTATGCCCGTCGACCCCTAGATCCATGGCCGCCGCCACGGCAAAGGCCGCGGGATAGGCGGCGTGTTTTCCGAAGGACCGGGATTTAACCGCCACGTCGCCCTCCGGCGCGGCAAGGGTAAACTTCAGTGCCGGCTCCCCATCTTCCATGGAGAAAGCGGGAGCGACAATCCTGTAGTCGCACTCCCCAGTACCTACAGAGATTTTAGCTATTCCATCCCCGAGAAGAGAGGCTTCTTCCTGAAGCCTGGCGTTGTCGCCGTTATAAAAGAATCGCTTCAGCCGGGGCGAAAGAGCAATCT
>CAZXOD010000177.1:0-4085 GCA_964642285.1 uncultured Synergistaceae bacterium | reverse complement strand
TTTTTGGATAAAATATCGTTAAAATATTCTCCGATTTCTCCGTCAAGTGCTGTGTAAACCTGCTTTTTAGTTTGGAAAAGGAATGGGACTCCGAATAGCTCAAGTTCAGGCGCAAAACCAGACATATTACCGGGACTTGCGCTTCCAACCTCGATAGTTCCCATGCGCACCCCTTCGCCTAGGTCGCGCTCGCCTCCAAGTTGCCCCTGGGGGAAGATGTTGACCTTCATTTCTCCGCCGGACTTCTCCTCCACAAGCCTCTTGAACTCCTCAGCGCCCACATGGTACTGGTGCTCAAGGCTGCCGGAATGGCCGAACTTGAACTCCACTACGTTTGCGAACGCCGTCCCCGTGAAAAGGACAAAAATTGCCGCTGCCGCGAGAAAAACTGCTCTTTTTTTCATGTTTTACCCTCCTTATTTTATATGGGTACCGTAAATTTCCGGAACCCGGTCCTTAAAGACAGTCAGAAAGTTTCTGGCCTTTGATACTTTTTCCAGGTCGAGAGTCGCAAAACCTGCCTCTTCTCCCTCGCCGGCCTCGAAAAGCACCTCTCCCCAGGGGCCTATGATCATGGACGCGCCGCCGAATTTGTCGGCCTCCGTCTCGCCGCACCGGTTGCAGGCTACCACGTACATCTGGTTCTCAATAGCCCGGGACTGCAGCATGATCTTCCAGTGGTCTATCCTGGGGGTCGGCCATTCCGCGCTGATGAACATAACCTCCGTCCCCTTAAGGGCGTAGGTGCGGAGCCATTCGGAGAACCGGAGGTCGTAGCAGATCACGCAGCCTGCGGTTGCCCCTTCAAGGGGGAAGATGCACTCCTTTTTTCCGCCGGTGAAATATTTTTCCTCTTCCATCAGCCGGATGAGGTGAACCTTGTCGTAATAAGCGGCCAGCTCCCCCTTAGGGTTTATAACCTGGGCCCTGTTAACAAAGCCCTCTCCCGCGGACGCAAGTACGGTTCCTCCCACAAACCACACGCCGTACTTCTTCGCAAGACCGCCGAGAAAGGCGGCCGCCCCGGAGCCCTCGGGATCGGCCAGTTCGGCGGCCCTGTCGAGGGCGTATCCCACGTCCCAGAGCTCGGGAAGGACTATGGCGGTGGGGATCTCCGGGGTCAGGGGAATCGACGCCATCCACTTTTCGACATTTTTTCTGTTCTTTTCCCTGTCGCCCAGGGCGATGTCCAGCTGCAAAACTCCAACTCTAAGCTTCACTTTTGCCCCTCCTCTAGTTTCTGTCAGGAAGAATCCGCACTGAATATTCGTGGCGGATCTCCCTTCCAAGGACGGGGTCTTTAAGGGACAGAACCCAGTCCCTGGCGTAGACTATCCCTTCGCCAAGCACCGCCAGCGTTCCGCTGAACAGGGATATTCTGCCCTCCGCGGGGGCGTCCTCTTTAGCCAACTCAAACAGCTTTTCCGGGGGAAGCATCTTCCCAAGGGTCCCCTCCTGGTAAAGCTTTCCGTCCGCCCAGGTCCGCAGCTCGATGGAGTCCCAGTGCTCCCTCACCTCGTCCACCCTCCAGAAGACGGGGGCGACTATTTTGGAGCAAATCTGCTTGGCCTTTGCGACGGAGACCGTCTCCAGGGCTCTGTCGGTATGATCGCTGGCCACCGTTACGCAGAGATTTCCCTTACCGTCTCTGGCCAGAAACACTTCCCCTTCGCCAGAGGAAGATTCTCCCACCACCCACAATACCGAGGCGCTCCCAACCCGGTCGGGCTCCACCCAATACATGGACGGCACCCGCTCGGGAGCGGGGACTCCGATCTTCCTAAGCTCCTCCACGTGAGCCATGACTCCCGCCTGATCCCGGCCGGTGTACCCCGCCGCCACGCACACGTCCCAGGACAGGCAGATCTCCTCAAAGACACCGTCTTTTCTCCAAAGCGCGCTTTTCATATGCAAAGCTCCGACTCCTCCTTTCAAGTTAAAGCAGTACCTGATCAAATTTCTTCAGAAGAACATCCTCCGTTATTTTCAGGTGCTCCAGAAGGGCTTCCCGGGCGGTTTTGTCCTCCCCCTGCTCCAGGGCTCCCAGAATTTTATCGTGTTCTTCGAGAACGTCGTCAAACCTGTTCTCGTCCATTGCCAGCATGCCCAACCAGATCATCTCTTCACTGAGGACTTTCCAAAGCTTTTGAAGAACCGGATTTTCAAGAATCGTGAACAGGGCGGAATGAAAGGACTGGTCGGACGTGATAAAGTTAAACAGACTCTGCCTTGACTGGTTCATTGCGGATTTAAGTATGGACAGCCGCCTTGCCGCTTCCCCGGCAAGGCCGGAAGCAAAGATCAGCTCGAGGGCTCCCAGCTCAAGGATGCGCCGGGCCTGGAAGACTTTCAGGAGATCGGCGGAAAAAATCGCCCTGACCTGTATGTTTTTCCGGGAATTTACCTTGAGCCATCCTTCATGGGAAAGTCGGTGAATAGCCTCCCGCACCGGAGTTCTGCTCATCCCCAGTTCTTCGGCAAGGGCTCTTTCCTGCAGTATGCTCCCGGGGGGCATCTCCAGGGACAGAATGCTCTTTTTAATTCTTTTATAGGCGCCGGTCGCGAGATTTTCTTTATACAATACGCATCCCTCAGCTTAAGAGTGGTATACCACAAGAATAGTCAATCACGCCTTTTCTGTCAAGAGGTTCTCCGTCAGGCCGTCACGGCTTTACTATGATAAAATTGTTCCGAATGCAGGTCTTTTTTTCCGTTTTTGACCGGCTGAGGAAAAGGAGATGAGGCTTAAAATGAGCATTTGCGGCGGCATTAATCTGGAACAAGTTGTAAACATCAGTCCGATCGTATCCATGGTCTGGGATTTGGACAAAAAAGAGAGGCCGTGCTTCGTTTCCGACGCCGTCGCGGCCTTTGGCTACTCACCCGCTGACTTCACCTCCGGACGGTTGGCCTACGGCGACATTATCCACCCGGATGACAAGAAGGGACTCAAATTCACGCCTGACTGCGCACCCATAACCTACAGAATAGCCTGCGCCGATAAATCGTGGCGATGGGTATCCCACAGGGTATGTATCCTGGATCAGAATGACGACCCTGTACCCAGACATCTCTGGACACTTGTGGATGTAACCGGCGCCAGAGAGGCCGAGGACTCGCTGAAAAAGAGCGAACAGGAGCTTCAGGCGCTGCTGAACGCTATTCCCGCCGCGCTGATGGTGGTCGGCGAAGAAGGGGAGCTGCTTAAAATTACAGGCTCCCGGGAGACCCCCCTGGTGGAGGAGGCCTCCCGGTTCATCGGCAAAAACGTGGAAGAATCCCTGTTCCGCGAGAAAAGCAACGAAATAATGGATCCGGTAAAACGCTGCATCGAGACTGGCATCGCCCAATTTTTTACCTTTGAGCTTGCCCTGGGCGACAAAGTATATTTCCAGGAGGCCAGGGTCTCCCCCTTTTCAGACTCTGCCGGGCAGGGAAAGCGGGCGGCTATCGTTGCGGTTCTGGATATAACTTCAAAAAAAGAGCTTTCTGACGAAATAAGGCTTCAGACGGGTCACGATCCTCTCGGCAGCCCCTCAAACAGGGGGCACTTTAACAGGAAACTGCTCATCTCCCTGGCGGAGGCCCATCGCACGCACACATCCCTTGCCCTATTCATGATCGACCCGGACAAATTCAACAAGATAAACGAGGCTATCGGCAGGGATATGGCGGACCTTCTTCTGAAAAGCCTGGCGGGAAAGATCAAAGCGGCGTGCCGGCAGGACGATATTCTTTATCGCATGGAGGGAGTAAACTTCTATGTCATCCTGCCCAGACTGAGAAACAGGGAGGAGGCCTCAATCGTAGCCGGGCGAATTCTTGATGCGGTTCGCAACGCGTCCGCAGGATACAGCGGCGACTTTTCCCTTACGGCAACTATAGGCATAAGCCTGTTCCCGGGAAACGGACAGGATGGGAAATCCCTTCTCCGGGCCGCGGAACTTGCCCTCTCATCGGGCAAGGCCAGGGGAGGCGACTGCTGGTCCTTTGCAGAAACTCCGGCAGAATAGGTTGTTACGAAGACAAAAGCTCCCCGGCCAGGGAGCTTTTGTCTTTTAAAACCCGCCTACCTGCACAGAAGC
>CAZXOD010000176.1:2412-4086 GCA_964642285.1 uncultured Synergistaceae bacterium | reverse complement strand
AGATTTCGCGGAGTGACTGGAGTTCAGACGTGTGCTCTTCCGATCTATTCCCTGCTGGGTAATTACGTCCAGGGCTGTGGTGGGCTCGTCGCAAAGAAGGTAGTCCGGTTCGCAGGCCAGGGCCAGGGCAATGGCCGCCCGCTGTTTCTGTCCTCCGGAGAGTTCGTGGGGATACCGCCGGGCCAGTGCTCCGTCGAGGCCCGCCATGGCAAACAAGGAGGCGATCCGTTCCTGCGCCTCTCTTCCCGATAGTCCCAGGTGGACGGACAGCACCTCCTCCACATGGCGCCCCACGGTAAGCACCGGGGTAAAGGAGTTCATGGCCCCCTGGGGGACCAGGGCAATCCTCCGCCACCGGATTTTATTCAGCTCTTTCTCGTTCATGGCCAGGAGGTCCCTGCCCTCAAGCAGTATCTGCCCCGACAGGGCGGTTCCCCTGGGAAGGAGCCCGGGGATGGCCATGAGGACGGTGGTCTTTCCGCTGCCCGACTCTCCCGCAAGGGCGTGGAACTGGCCCCCCGCCACGGTCAGGGAGACGTCCTTAACGGCCTCCACAAGGCTCTCTTTTCCGTCGGAGGTCATCCGTCTGTATGTCACTGACAGGTTCCGGATCTCAATCACCGGGCTGTTCCTCCCTTCAGCCGGGGGTCCGCCCGCTCCTCAAGATACTTGCCTAAGTCCAGAAAGACGAGGCAGAGCAGGGCGATGCCCAGCCCCGGGGGCAGCAGCATCCACCACGCTCCGGCGGTAAAAGCGCCGAAGGACTGGGCCTCGTGGAGCATCCGCCCCCAGGAGATCACCCGGGGGTCGGAGAGCCCCAGGAAGGAGAGCCCCGCCTCGGAGAGGATCGCTCCAGGGACGCCCAGGGTCATGGAGGCCAGAAGCACGGGGAGGGTTTCGGGCAGAAGGTGACGGCGGAGGATGTACCCCGCCGGGGCGCCTATTCCCCTCAGGTCCTCGATGTACTGAGCGTCCCTGAGGCTCAGGGTTAGAGCCCTGATGGTCCTTGCCGACCCCATCCACGAAAAAACGGACAGGATCAGGATCAGCTGCCAAAGCCCTTTGCCCCAGAGGGCCGCCAGGGCCATAAGGATGGGCAGGAGAGGGATGGAGAGGAGCAGGTCAACGATCCGCATGATGACGGCGTCCGCCCAGCCGCCCAGGTAGCCTGCCGTCAGGCCCAGGGACGCGCCCAGGAATGTGGCAATCAGGGTGGCGAAGACACCCACAAGCAGGGATACCCGGATTCCCGCTACGAAGAGGGCGGCGATATCCCTTCCCCTCTGGTCCGTGCCCAGCAGGCCCCATCTGCCTCCCTCAAGTCGGATGGTTACGGCGCCCTGCCAGCTGCCCTCTCCCGTTACCTCCACCCTGTAGGTTCCCTTCCCGGGGAAGAGGGCGGAGGCGGCGTCGCCGAAGGGGGGAAGGCCCAGGGATCTTTTGAACGGGATATCCCGTCCGTCCGCCTCGACGCCCCCCTTAAGGGGAGACAGGCGGAAGGTCTTTCCCGAGGGGGTGGTCCACTGTACAAAGCGGTCCTGCCGGGATTCTTCCAAGTCTATTCTGAGGAAGAATCCGGAAGGGGCTCCGTACTGCCAGTTCAGCTCCAGGGCCGGTACGTCCGGACGAAGCTCCAGCTCCGACGAAGGGGGCAGAGTTCTGTCCAGCCACAGG
>CAZXOD010000176.1:0-2402 GCA_964642285.1 uncultured Synergistaceae bacterium | reverse complement strand
GGGGTTTTGAGAAGGAGGCAGCCACCTCAGCCTCGGGCGGGGCGGCAAAAAGATTCGCGCCGAACAGGGCGGTCAGCGTCAGGGCTAAGAGGCACCAGAAGCTCCATCTCTTAAGGAGGCCCTTCATCTCTTCCCGCCCCTTTCCATCCTCACCCTGGGGTCCGTCACTCCGTAGAGAAGGTCTGACAGCAGATTGCAGCTCACGGTGAGGAGCGCCAGCAGAAAGAAGGACGCCCCGGCGGCGGGGTAGTCGTGGCCCGTGACAGCCTCAAGCAGGAATCTTCCTACTCCGTGAAGGGAGAAGACCGTCTCGGTGATCACCGCGCCGGATACCACGCCGGGGAGGGAGAGCAAAAAAATGGTGAGAAGAGGGGGCAAAAGGGTTCTGAAGGCGTGCCCCATGACGATGTTTCGCTCCGGCAGCCCCCGGGCCCGGGCGAGTAGGATGAAGTCCTCCCCCAGGATCTTTACCATGAGGTTTCGCACATATAGGGCCCATCCCCCGAAGCCCAGCAGGACCAGGGAGAACACCGGAAGGGTCATGTGCCACGCGTAGTCCGCCAGCAGCGCCCCGACCCCGGCGGGAGGTGGTACGGAGAGGGTTCCCCTCAGGGGAAAGACGGGGAGCTGGGCGGCAAAGGCCATGAGTAGAACCAACTGGACGAAGAAGGACGGGAAGGAGAAGGAGACGGCCCCGCTCCAGAGGATGCACTTCTCAAGAAAGCTTCCCCGCTTCAGGGCGGCCTTCATGCCCAGCCATGTCCCCAGCAGGGCTGAGAGGACAAGGCTTGTCCCCAGCAAGGTGACTGTGTTGGGCAGCCGGGACCTGAGTTCGTCCATGACGGGCCGTCCAGTAAGGAAGGAGATGCCGAAGTCGAAGGAGAGGGTAGACTTGACGTACCGCAGAAACTGCACCGGCAGAGGCCTGTCCAGGCCGTAGACCTGGCTGAGCCTTGCTTTGGCCTCCGGCGAGAAGTTGGGATCTATGATGGAGGCCACCGGGTCTCCGGGCATCATCCGGAACAGTATAAAGTTAAGGACCAGGACCAGCCCCAGGATGAGCAGGGCGCTTCCGGTCCTGCGGGCCCAGTAGCTGTTCACTACTTCGTCACTTCTTCCTTCCGAGCCAGAACCGCTCGTTTCCGCTCATCCGGACGTACTCTCCGGGCCTGTACTCACTGAAGACGAAGGGGCCCGACCCCACGAGGCCCGTGAGCCCGGAGCCCGAAGGACTCTTCTCCTCCGCCGGAAGCCAGCTTCGCCAGTCTTCCACCTTTTCCACTATGTGCCTCGGGAGGATGGGGATGCCCGCCACCCGGTGAAGGTGCCAGAAGCTTACGTTCTTCATGATTACCCTGACAGTGAATTCGTCCGGTGTTTCCACGGTCTCCATGTTGTCCACGGCGTCCAGGTATCTGGGCGGGGCGAATTTTCTTAGAGTTTCGTAGGTGAAGGCCACGTCGTGCGCCGTAAGGGGCTTCCCGTCGTGCCACTCCACTCCCTCTCTGATGCGGAAGGTGAGCACAGTCCGGGGGCCGGAGGGGCCTTCTTCTGTCTCCACGGTCCAGCTCTTCGCGAGCCAGGGGATTGAGGAGAGAGTGTAGGGGTCCACGGCGATGAGGGAGTCGTAGATCAGCCCCATGACCTGCCAGTCGTAGGCGGAGCTGGAGGTGAAGGGATTCAATGCCCTGGGCTCGTCCTGCTGCACCAGGTAGAGGGGCTTCATGGGGCCCTCCGCGGGCTCCATGGCCAGCAGGCTCCAGGTGTTGTCGGCGGTTACTCTGTCCGTGGTCAGGACGCCCCGCCACTCTCTGTTGACCGCCGAAATATAGTACCGGCTGTAGATGGGAACCACGGGAACCAGGTCAGACAGCGCCTTTTGTGCCTCGGAAGCGGCGTGTCTTGCCTGCTCCTCATCGGGGGCGAACCGCAGCCGCTCCAGCACTTTGTCCAGCTCAGGGTCGGAGATGCCGGGCATGTTGTACCCTCCCCGGACGTCCATTTTAGAGGAGTAGAAGGCGTAGAGTGAGTCGGGGTCGCGGCTCATCTGCCAGGCCAGGACATACATCTGAAAGTCCCGTTCGTCCAGCCTTGAGATCATGGCGGAAAAGTCCATGGGCTCCGCCTCCACGGGTATCCCTATGGAGGAGAGCCCTTCCGCAATTCGCACGGCGATCTCGGCGGTGGTGGGGGCGCTGGAGGCCGTGGGGGAGAGGCGCTTCTGGGGGGGTATTTTTACTCCCCCGGGGGAGACGAGCACTCCGTCGCTTCCCCAGGTCCAGCCCGCGTCTGAAAGGCGCTTCCTGGCCGCCTCGGGGCTGAAGGGGTAGGAGGTAACATCCGGCTCGAAATAGGGCGACGCGGGGGGCAGAAAGGTGGAGAGGGGTTCGGCGTAGCCGGCG
>CAZXOD010000175.1:0-4099 GCA_964642285.1 uncultured Synergistaceae bacterium | reverse complement strand
AGTAGTTTTTGGTAGTTTTCGTCAAAATAGTAGACTGCGGCGACGCCGACGTCCTGCACGGAGACATTCAATACTCTTTTTACAGCATAGAGCACGCCGTCAGAAGAATCCTGGAAAGAGGGGCCGTGCCGGCGATCATGGGAGGGGACCACTCCATAACCATTCCCGTTGGGAGGGCCCTGGGGGCCATCGGCAAAAAAATCACCGTGATACAGTTCGACGCCCACCTTGACTGGACCGGAAGCGTGGGACCCCAGCGATATGGAAACGGAAGCCCCATGAGGAGACTGTCGGAGATGGAACACATCGGCGCAATGGTCCAAATCGGCCTTCGGGGAATAGGTTCAAGCCGCAGAGAGGATTTTGAGGAAGCGAAATCCTGGGGCAGCGTGCTGATAACCTCAAGAGAGGCCCGCAGAATCGGCCCCGAGGGGACGCTGGCAAGAATTCCCAAATCGGACTACTACTACGTGACCATAGACATCGACGGCTACGATATGTCCATAGCCCCCGGTACCGGCTCTCCGTCGCCGGGGGGCATGTATTACGACGAGGTTAACGACATGCTTGCGGGCATATGCCGGATGGGGAAGGTGGTCGGTTTCGACCTGGTGGAGGTGGCCCCCCAGTACGACCCCGCAGGAATAACAAGCTGCCTCGCCGCCATGACCATGCTCAACATGATGGCCTGCATCGTGAAAAACAAATCGTGAATTCTTTGCGATTGAAATAAGCTATCAATAATGCTATCATATTGACATGGGCAAATTCGAAAAGCTTATCTCAAGGATGAGGGATAATCCGGCCAACGTACGTTATGACGAGTTAAAATCTCTCTGTGAAAGATTTTTCGGGCCTCCGAGACAGGAAAGCGGAAGTCACGCAGTGTTTAAAATGCCCTGGAAGGGAGACCCCCGTGTGAATATCCAGACCGGTAAAAACGGCAAGGCAAAAATATATCAGGTAAAACAGGCGCTTCTTGCCATTGATCGTCTTCTAGGCGAAGGCGAAGAAGGGAGTTCAAAATGAGCAACATTGCAGACCGCTACGTCTACAGGGTGGAGTGGTCCGAAGAAGATGGTGAATTTGTAGGGTTATGCGCCGAGCTTCCGAGCCTGTCATGGCTTGCGGAAAGCCCTGACGAAGCCTTTGCCGGCATAAGGGGCCTTGCCGCGGAGGTACTCCAAGATATGGAGGCGAACGGCGAGGAACCTCCCGAGCCCCTGTCCGTTCGCCGCTATTCAGGTAAAATCCATTTTAGGACTACTCCCGAGGTTCATAAAAAGCTTGCCATTTGTGCGGCAGAGGCTCGGGTCAGCCTGAACCGCTTTTTAAACAGCAAAATAACCTCGAACCTCTGACAGCCTCAAACATTAATAGTTCCCGCCGAACATGTCCTCCCGCTTTTCGGGACGGTAGTCGCCGAAGTAGGCGGCCCAGTCCATTTTCAGGTATTCGCATACGTCCAGCAGCTCTTTCATGGTGTTTTCATCCACGGGGATGCCGTTTTTCATTCTCTCCTCCACGGCTGCCACTTCCTTTTCCCCGTGGGTGTAGATGCGGCTCTTCCCGTCGGCCTTAGGGCTGTCCCGAAGCTCCTGGAGGAAGGTCGATAGGGCCGCCTTAATGGCCGCTGGGTTGCCGAAGAGGTTGGGGTTCAGGGCTATAAAACCGTGGCAGATGCCGCCCTTGTTCCCCTGCATGGCGTGGTTGCTGGTCGTCCCCTGAGACAGGATGGATGAAAAGATCTCGCAGAGCATTCCGAAGCCGTAGCCCTTGTGGCTGCCCAGGGTCTCGTCGCTGCCGCCCAGGGGCATAATTCCGCCCCCCGCCTTGCCCACGATATTCTTCAAAACGTCGGCGGCGTTAGTGGAGGGCAGGCCATTTTTATCCAGCGCCCATCCCTCCGGCATGGGCTTTCCCGCCTTGTTGTAGATCTCAAGCTTCCCCCTTGTGACCACGCTGGTGGAGGCGTCGAAGAAGAAGGGGTAGGGCTCCGCGGGCATGGCGCAGGCGATGGGGTTTGTCCCCAGCATGGCTGTTTTGCCGAAGGTGGGCACGGTGATGGCCTCGCTGTTGGTAAACGAAAAGCCTATAAGCCCCGCGTCGCAGGCCATCTTGGCGTAGTACCCGGCTATGCCGTAGTGGTTGGAGTTGCGCACGGTGACAATGCCCACGCCGCTCTCCTTAGCCTTTTTTATGGCAAGCTCCATGGCGTGGCGGCCGATCAGCTGGCCCATGCCGTCCCGGCCGTCGATCACGGCGGAGAGGGGAGTCTCGAAGACTGTCTCCGGCTTTGCCGAAACGTCGATCATTCCCTTTTTTATCCCCATGTGATACCGGACCATTCGCTGCATGCCGTGGCTCTCGATTCCGTAGAGGTCGCTCAGAAGAAGCACGTCCGTTATAATCCTGCTCTCCTCATCGCTGAACCCGAACCGGACGTAAGCGTCCAGTGAAAACTTCAGGAGAGTATCGTAGCTCCACTTAACATAAGACATATCAAAACAGCCTCCCGATTAAAAATTCAAGCGGCGGGAAAACCCCGCGCCGCACCCGATCCGTCCCTTCGAAAACCAACCGGCCCGGGAGGATAATCATAGCGCAATACGAGGGGAAAAAACAGAACGAAGCCCCCCTGCGCTACCCTAAACGGAATATCACCCCTCTGTCATCCCGAACAAACGAAGTGAGAATTGCGTAGCATCTGCAGCTCAGCGAAAGTGGGACCTGATTTTGACTGTTGCGGCAGCTCTCCCACTGGTACAATTAAATTTGAGAAAGTATAGTTTAAAAATTCATAACTCAAGGAGGTAATAAGAGATGAAAAACTCGCAGACGCTTCTGGCGCTGTTCCTGCTTCTGTCCCTGCTGGTTGTCCTCCCGGCCGGGGCGGAAGTCCGCTCAAGCACGGCTGCCGAACAGACGGGCGTGGAGGTGACTGTCTACAACAGCGACCTTGCCCTGGTGAAGGACAGCCGTAAAGTTGCCCTCCCGGAGGGGGAGGGAGAGCTACGCTTCATGGACGTGGCGTCGGCCATAAAGCCCGAGACGGTCCATGTGAAGTCGAAGAATTATCCCGAGTCTCTCGCCGTGCTGGAGCAGAACTACGAGTTCGACCTCATCAGCCCGGAGAAGCTGCTTGAAAAGTTCGTCGGCCAGACTATCAGAATCGAAAAACAGAATGACTATCAGGACAAAACGGAGATAGTGGACGCAAAACTGCTCAGCGTCAACAACGGTCTCGTATTCGAGATAGACGGCCAGATATACTTGAACTATCCCGGGCTGAAGATAGTCCCCTCCATCCCGGACAACCTGTACGCCCGGCCGACTTTGGCCTGGCTTTACGCCAACTCCTCGAAGGAGCCGCAAGAGATTGAGGTCTCCTACATGACCAGGGGGATGAGCTGGAAGGCCGATTATATCCTGGTGCTGGGCGACGACGACAAAAGGGCAGACCTCACGGGCTGGGTCACTATCAACAACCAGAGCGGCGCTCGCTACAACGACGCAGTGCTCAAGTTGATCGCCGGCGAGGTCAAGGAGGTCCGCAACATCATGCCGCCCGCCATGTACATGGCCAGAGGGGCCATGCCCACGCCCGCCGCGCCGCCCTCATTCCAGGAGGAGGAGTTCTTCGAGTACCACATCTATAACCTCTCCCGAAAGACTACCATCAGCAATAATCAAACTAAGCAGATCAGCCTCCTTGAGGCCTTCGACGCAAAAATGAAGAAGGAGTTTATAGTCCGCGGCTCCCGGGACTACTTCCGCTCCTCGCACAAGGGAGGCCCCATCAAGCAGAAGGTGGACGTGGTGGTCTCGTTCAAAAACTCCGAGGAGAACAACCTGGGCATGCCCCTCCCGAAGGGAATCATCCGCCTGTACAAAAAAGACTCCGGCGGCAGCCTTCAGTTCATCGGCGAGGACAGAATAGACCACACTCCCCGCAACGAGGAGGTGCGCCTGACCGTCGGCGAGGCCTTCGACGTAGTGGCCGAGCGCCGCCAGACCCAGTACAAAAAGCTGGCTGACAATCTGATTGAGACCTCGTGGGAGCTGATTGTTAAAAACCGCAAGAAGGACGAAACCGTAA
>CAZXOD010000174.1:0-4111 GCA_964642285.1 uncultured Synergistaceae bacterium | reverse complement strand
CCTGGGAGAGCTGCCTCTGAACCCTGTCCTCCAGGATGTCCCTGGCCCGCTGGGGGGGCAGGGTGGAGGTGAACACCACGTGCATGAAGGACCAGGCGTTGATGTCAAACTTCCGGACCACCGGGTCGTCGGCGTCCTCGGGCAAGTTCACGGTCCGCACCCTGTTGGCCACGTCAAGGGCGGCGTCGGCCAGGTTCACGTTGGGGTCGAACTCAATAAAGACAAAGGACATTCCCTCCAGGGAAGTGCTCTCAAGCCGCCGCACCCCCTGAATCTGGCTGATGGCGTCCTCCAGGGGCTTGGAGACCAGGGTCTCCATGTCCTCGGGGCCCGCGCCGGTGTAGGAGGTTCTGACTGAAACGAAGGGCACTTCTATCTTGGGCAGCATGGCCACGCCCATGCCCTTCATGCCCGCCAGACCCAGCAGCACGGCGAGAATTACTATAACCAGCGTCAGCACCGGACGCCGGATGGATATGCCTATAAGACCCACGAGCCGCTACCCCCCTGAAGTTTCAGCCCTTTCGGCGCCGGCATTCTGAGGCGCCTCCGGGACCGGCTCTGGGATTTTAAGAAGACCGTCGGATATAATCAGGGGAGCACCCTCGTATAGGCTGCCCGCTCCTGTCTTGACCACTCTTTCCCCTGGAGAGATCCCCTCGGGTACCTCGACAAAATCTCCGCTTCCCTCTCCCGCGGCTATATCCCGACGGGCGGCGATATCGCCCGATACCACAAATACAAAGGGCTTCCCGTCCTCCCGGAGAATGGACTCATAGGGAACGGCAATGGCCGCCTCCTTGTAGCTCATGCGGACTTCCATACGCACGTAGTCTCCCGGGATGAGGCCGCAGTCGGAGGGCAGCCTTACAATGGCCCTGAAAAAGCCCGTGGCGCCGTCGGCCTCGGGATCCATGCGCAGAATTCTGCCCATGGTCTCGCCCCCCCAGGGAGCCTTTACCATCACGTCCAGCCCCGGCGTTATAAGACCCCGGATGGTGGGAGAGACCAGCATCTCCACTTCCCTGCGGTCAAAATCCGCCACCGCCAGCAGCTCCCGGCCGGGCTCGGCGAACTCGCCCTGCTCGGCGGACCGCCTCACCACCACGCCGTTAAGGGCCGACCGGATCTGGGTGCGGGAGACGGTGGTGCGGGCGTCCCGCAGCTTTGCCGCCTCGTCCTTAAGGGCCACGTTGGCCTTGTCGAGCTCCTGCTTCGAGGCCCCTCCGGCTTGAAAGAGGTTCTGGAGTCTGTCGTACCTGGATTTGGCGTCCTCGTAGGCTGCCTGCCGGGCGCCCAGGACCGCCGCCTGGCTCTGGCTCGCCAGGGAGACAAGCAGGTCTCCCTTCTTTACCGAGTCGCCCACCTCCACGGCAATTTCCTCTATAACCTCCCTAGTGTTGGAGCTGACCTTCTGCACCTGGGCGGAGCGGACCGTGCCGTAAAAGCTGCGCCAGATCTCCCAGACCCTGGGCTGCACCTCGTATACTGTTACCGTAATGCCCCGGGGCGTCTCCGGCCCTCTCTCCCGGGCGCCGGAGGGAGCGGCGATCCTGTAGCCCAGGAATGCGGCTCCGCCCACCAGGGCAATTATCCATAACCAAACGTTAGCCTTTCTCAAAATGCCCATGGTAAACCTCTTTTCTGGTGCGATTTAGAGTTTTTCAACGGGTATTGTACCCTATAAAGAGCCGGGTCCGTCACATAAAACTACTTAAATCCGGTCCTTATTCCCGGAGATCAGAAAGCTTTTTTCCTCCTCGCCCAGAAGGCGGTCCGTCAGGTAGGCCATGATGAGTATGCCGACAAAGGACGCCGCGTACCTCGACAGTCCGAAGACAAAGCCCATGTTCTGGATTTCAAAGAGGATCATAGGCGCCCTCATGGTGGACCAGGAGCCGATAAAGATAAAGATATTCCTGACGGAGGCCCCTTTCCTCAGCAGCACTTCAGCCACGGGAAAGGCTATATAAAGAGGTCCGGCGGAGCTTGCCCCCAGGAGCACGGCGAGAATGACCCCCTTTGCGCCGGAGTTTTCGCCCAGGTGGGGGGCGACTCTCTCCCTGGGAACCCAGATGTCAAAGAGCCCCAGCAGCACAAAGACGGGGGGCAGGATTCCCAAAATAGTGACTATGTTGACGCCAAGCAGGCCCAGGGCCTTCCCTCCCGCCTGGGGTAAAGCAAGGCCAAGGGGCAGGCTGATCGCCAGGGCGATCAGGGCAATGCGCCATCTTTTCAGAAAGGGCTTCATGCCCATAGGCTCACCGCCGTCCAGACCACGTAGCCCACCGCAAAGGAGTAAAAGTAGGCCATGCCGTTCCGGAGGAGGGTGGCCCTCCAGCCGAAGAAAGAAGCCTCCAGGGGAGCGGTAGCCACGCCCACCATCATGAGGGTGGAGACGAACACCGCCATCTGGGCGGCGCCCGCGCCGTGCTCCATGAGAACCTTGGCCATGGGAAAGGCCACGAAGGCGGGGATAAGGGTGGCGGACCCTATGACGGAGGCCAGAAACTGCCCCAGAAAGCCGCTCTCCTCGCCGATGACGGCGGCTATGACTCTCTCGGGCAGAAGAGCTATCATGATGGAGACAAGCAAAAGCATGGCGGCAAGGGCGGGGAGGACATTATTCAGGCTGTTCCAGGCCTTGCGCAGGGCTTTTTTTGTGTTGGGCAGGCTTGCGGCCGCCGATACCGCCAGGCCCGCGGCTGCGGCAATGTAGAGAAACCATGTCATTGCGTTATGATTCCGTCCTTTCCTTTTGACAGTCAGGGCAATAATGTATCATATAATCTATTTTCCGGTCCATCGAAACCCGGTTGACAGGCCTGCTATAATACTCCCAGGGGGTGATAGCAGTGAATGAAAATGGTGAAAAGAGAACGGGATTTTTCTGCCCTCCATGACTGCTGATACTGATTATCGCGGCGGTCGCCGCGGGGATCTCCAAGCTTTGGAATCTGTTCCGGTAGCATCAAGTCCCCCGATCTTCCGGGGGACTTGATGTATTTCAAAGCCTATGACCGCGGCCGGAACATAAAGAGCCGTCAATTATCATTCCGGCGCAGAAGCCTCCTCAGCACCTTGCCCGTGCTGGAAAGAGGCAGCTCCTCCATGAATTCCACGCTTCTGGGCACCTTGAAATGGGCCAGGTGTTTTTTGCAGAAGGCAATAATCTCCCTGGATGTGACGGAAGCGCCCTCGTGGAGGCGGATAAAGGCCTTGGCCACCTCTCCGTTGACGGGATGAGGAATGCCCACCACCACCGACTGGGATACGGCGGGGTGAGAGTTTATTATGGCCTCCACCTCCTGGGGGTAGACGTTGAACCCGCCCACAATGATGATGTCCGTCACCCTGTCGAGTATTTTGACATAGCCGTCCTCTATCCTGACGTAATCTCCCGTGTTGAACCATCCGTCTACAAAGCGCCCCTCGGACATGGCCGGATCCCTGAAATAGCCCGCCGTCACCGAGGGTCCCTTCACCCAGAGCACTCCTTCTCCCGAGGAGGTAACGTCGTTATTTTTTTCGTCGAGGAGCTTCCACTCGTACCCTCTTACTATGGGGCCCACAGTGCCTATTCTTCTGTCCTCGTAGTTTTTGTTCACCGCCACCACGGGAGAGCACTCGGTAAGGCCGTATCCCTCGATGACGCCGGCGCCTAGGACTTCCCTGGCCTTTCCGTCGAGCTGAACGTTCAGCCGGTCCCCTCCGGTCACTATCATCTTCAGATTCTGAGGCTTCGGGGCTCCCTTGCCCACCGCCACTATCATGAAGTGGAGCATGGCGGGAACGGCCACTATCACATTTGTCTGTGACGCGTAAATCGCCTTCATGGACTCCACGGGAGGCAGGAAGGATGCAAGGATGGTCTGCTTCATCTTCTTTATCAGGGGCATAAGTCCGGACACAGTGTAGCCGAAGGAGTGAAAGTTGGGCAGCACGTTGAGAAGCGTGTCGCCCTCCGCCAGCAGTTCCAGTGATTCGAACATGGCCAGGGAGTTGTCCATAAGGTTGCCGTGGGTCAGGGGGACCGCCTTTGGCAGGCCCGTAGTGCCCGACGTGGCAAAGATTACCGCCAGCGATTCATCCTCCGTGGATGTCTCTTTTA
>CAZXOD010000173.1:1197-4116 GCA_964642285.1 uncultured Synergistaceae bacterium | reverse complement strand
AGTTCATATTCTCGTTGAGATAGTAGTGCCTTGCCCTTTCGATAAGTATTTCCCCGTCCTCCTATCCGAAAATGCCGTGCATGCTCAGCCCAAGAATGATGATTATAGCCGGGGCGACATATTTCACTATAATGGTGAATAAAGCTTTAACGGTGGGGGAGACGATGCCTGCCTCGTCGAAAAATTTGTCCATGCCCCAGGACCATCCCACAAAAATGGACAGCACCAGGCCGCCGATAATGAGGGAGTTGTTCAGGATATTATCGGCAATGTCAAAGAAGTCCATGGAGTAGGCCGATACGCAGCCTATAGCCAGCATTACAGCGCCCGTGACGTAGACTGCCTTTTTTCGCGACATGCCAAACTCCTCCATGTAGGAGGCCGCCACCGCCTCCGCTCCTCCCAGCCATGAGGAGAGGGCCGCCAGGTAGAACAGCACGTAAAAGAGGACGCCGAAGAGTGTCCCGAAGGGCATCTGGTTGAAGACGTTGGGCATGGTTACAAAGGTAAGGCCTGGCCCTCCCGCCGGCTCCAGCCCGAAGGCGAATACTGCGGGCATAATCACAAGGCCCGACAGGAAGCCCGCAAGCAGCAGGGCGGTCCCGATATGTATTCCCTGAACAAGCAGGTTTTTCTGCTCTTTTTTAAGATAGCTGCCGAAGACAATGGCCGCCGCCATCCCCACACCGATGGCGAAAAAGGCCTGGCCTATGCAGTCGTAGATGGCGTCCGCCGTGAACTTGGAAAAATCGGGCTTGAGATAGTAGGCGAGTCCTTCTCCCGCCCCGGGCAGGGTGACCGCCCGGATTATGAGTATCGCCAGGATGATGAAGAGGGCGGGCATACAGA
Organism: uncultured Synergistaceae bacterium; assembly: GCA_964642285.1. GTDB lineage: Bacteria > Synergistota > Synergistia > Synergistales > Aminobacteriaceae > Aminivibrio. The sequence continues at coordinate 3,267 of CAZXOD010000173.1, read as the reverse complement.
CGGAGTTGGCGAATTCAAGCCCCTTGTTCAGCCCCCTGTTGATGATTAATACCACCAGGACGACCGTAATGGAGCTCCAGGCGATTACCTCCGGCCCGTTTCCGATGAAGGCGCCGAAATATTCTCCTATCTCCGCAGGAGACAGGGCCTGAAACGTGCCTAGGCCGGTCTTGAAGATGTAGGCCATGACCCACCCAGCCACGGGCATGGTGTAGCCCAGCAGAAGCTGCATAGCGAACACATTCAGATAGCCGTTGAGGATCCAGGGCTTCCCCCGGCCCAGCTCCCTGTAAGCCCCCACGGGGCTCTTCTGGGAGGCGCTCCCCAGGGCCATCTCCAGCACGAAGAGGGGGATGGCTATGCCGAAAATAATCAGTATGTAGAAGAGGACAAAGATCCCGCCTCCGTACTTGCCCACCAGGTACGGAAACCGCCATAGACTTCCTATCCCTATGGCGAACCCTATCGCGGAGAGAAAAAAACCGATTTTAGATGAAAAGCGCTCCCGTTCCATTCCCTTGCCCTCCCTTTCTATTCTCCGTAGACTTCCCGCTCAACGCTCAGATAGGCTCTCTCCGTGGGGGTTACTCCCTCTTTGACCGCTTCATGAAGGTTCTCCCAGGTCTTTTCGGTGCACAGCTTTCCGACCTTCTCCATGAGGCGCTCCATGCTGGCGTTTTCCTGGTTGATATACTCCTCGTAGCCCGCCATGACGCCGGCGATATTGTGATACCACTCCACCTGGTAGAGAATTCCTCTGTCGGCGATCATCCGGGCAAGCCGGTACTCCTCCTCCTGACTGGAGGCTCTGAGGACGTTGTTGGCGGGCCCCATGACCATCTTGAACTTCAGCTTCGGGATATTGCCCTCGTGAAGCACCCCTCCCACCGCGCAGGGGGAGAAGATGTCCGCCTCGGCGTCAAGAATGGCCGACGGCTCCACCACCGTGATGGAAGCGCCCGGGTGGGCCTCCTTCAGTTGTTTTACCGCTTCCGGGTCCATATCGCAGACAATGAGCTCTGCCCCGTCCCGGATATAGTCCCCGGCCAAAGGAAAGCCTACCGCTCCAAGGCCCTGGACGGCAATCTTCTTCCCCTTCAGGGAGTCGGAGCCGAAGAGGAAGCGGGCGCCCTGCTTGACCGCCATATGAGCGCCGTGAGCCGTGGGCGTGCCCGTGGGGCCGAGGGGGCCTCCGGGGCCGCCAGTTATATGCAGTGAAAAGTGTTTTTTCATCACGTCCGCCAGTTCGGGAGGGAAGCGCATGTCAGGCCCAGTGGTGTTGCGCGCCCGGTCGTTGGCGTAGGCAAGAAAGCCCACCTGGTCCAGGTTATCCAGATCGATAGGCTCCATCTGGACCGTTACTTTGCATCCGCCCATGGGTAGGTCCGCCGCCACGTTCTTGAAGGTCATTCCCCGGCCGAGGTTCATTCCGTCGATAAATACGTCCAGTTCGTCCTCGTCTGTTTCGTGCCGCCTTATGCCGCCCATTAACAGGGATGACCGTAGGTTGTTCAGTCCCCGCTTGTCGCTGTGGACGTGATTGGTGAAGCCTATGCCCTGTTTTTCATCGTAGTAGCAGTCCAGCAGAATGTGCCTTCCCTTGCGCATAAGGTCCTTTATCTGGTCGAGATGGCCCGTGAGATTATGCTTTGCGAAGAGCCCCTCCGTCTCCCCATGGCCGCAGAACTTGCCGTCCGCCGTCCGGAGGGTGGTAACGGTGAAGGTCTTATTGTAATTGCTGAAGGCGGTGTCCGGGTCCCACTCCCTGGCCGAGTAAAGCACAAATTCATCGGTCCTCCAATTGTAGTGAATCTCCAACCGGTTCAGCCCCTCAAGGCGCAGAACCTCAAAAACGCTCTTTTTCATTTTGTTTCAGACCCCCTTTTATGATTTGACTCATTACGGGAAAAATTGCCGGCGTCCGCATTTAGCGGCATGCCGTAATTTGCGACGCCCGTCCGCGCTGCGGCGTGAGAATTTATTAAGGTCTCATGCTATAGTCATAAAGAGTCCTTGTCAAGAATATTGCGCACGGGAATGCCCATCATTGAATATAGAATTTTTGCACAG
>CAZXOD010000173.1:0-1097 GCA_964642285.1 uncultured Synergistaceae bacterium | reverse complement strand
CGGCGGGACCATTCACCCATGTCCCGTAAAGTCAAAGCAGTCCGGCGACGACCCCACCGCCTGGATTCAGGCTGAAGAGGGCGGGGGAGTACATATAGGCCTGGCCCACGGTTCCGTGGAGGGAGCTCCGATCAGCGATTGGGACCACCCCATCCCCAGGGTCGCCGCCGCCCGGTCCGGCCTGGACTATCTTGCCCTGGGCCACTGGCACTCCGTCGGGACCTTCAGCGACGCCCCGCGGATGGCCTACTCCGGGACCCACGAGCCCACCTCTTTCGGCGAGAGGGACAGCGGCAACGTCCTCATGGTTGAAATTGGCGGAAGGGGTGAGGTTCCTAAAATTACCCCGATACCGACAGGGGGCGTCTCCTGGGTGGAGGTAAAGGAGTCGGTCTCCGGCGCGGAGGATATAAAGGCCGTTCTTGAAAAAATCCATGCCATCCCGAACCCGGGCAAAACCCTGCTCAGGGTTTCGCTAACGGGCTTTGTGACCCCCGGTGACCTGGAAATTCTGGATGATATTGCCGCAAAAGCAGAGGGTTTTCTGTGGAACGAAGTGAACGCGGAAAAACTCACCCCCGCTCCTAAGGATGATTCCTGGGTTAATAGCCTGCCCGAGGGCCTGTTCCAAGAAGTTGCGGCCCGGATACAAAACTCGGAAGAAGACCCGGCCGTCAGAACCAGGGCGCTGCTGGATCTATTCGGCCTGGTATCGGAGGCAAGGCCATGATACTGCATTCCATAGTTGTCGAAAACTGGCGCAACTTCCTGGGGGAGCATTTTGTGGGGCCCTTCGACGAGGGGATAAACATCCTCCACGCCCCCAACGCCACTGGAAAATCCACCCTCTTCGAGGCTTTGCAGCGGGCCCTCATGGATAACCATAACACTACGGGGGAGGACGCTAAAAAGCTCCGCCCCTGGGGGAGGGCCCTTTCTCCCGGGGTAAGGGTTGAATTCACCGTGGGCGGAAAGCGGTACAGGGTTGCGAAAAACTTTCTGGACGGGCCTAAATCCCTCCTAGAAAGATGGGAGGATGGCTCTTACAAGCCTCTGGCCGAGGGGCCCAAGGCTGACGAGGATACCCGGAAGCTCAT
>CAZXOD010000172.1:0-4122 GCA_964642285.1 uncultured Synergistaceae bacterium | reverse complement strand
TCATACCCGTTTCACTGGTAGGGGCTTTCTTTGTAATGTACCTGGCCGGATTCTCCATAAATGTGCTGTCCATGCTGGCCGTAGTGCTGTCTGTGGGATTGGTGGTGGACGATGCCATTGTGGTTACGGAAAACATATACATTCGCGTGGAACGGGGCATGACCCCGGTAGAAGCCGGCATAGAAGGGTCCAAAGAGATCTTTTTTGCAGTGGTCTCCACTACTATTACCCTGGTTGCCGTATTCCTGCCCATTGTTTTTATGGAAGGCATGACTGGCCGTTTGTTTCGTGAATTCAGCATTGTGATTGCAGGATCTGTTACCATTTCTTCTATTGTTGCGCTAACCTTTACCCCCATGCTGGCCGCCAGAATCGGAGGCTCGGAAGGCCCCTCAAAGCTCAGCAGGATGCTCACCGGCTGGTGGCAGTGGCTGTATGAAGGATTCGACGAAATCCACCGGGTGCTGGTCAGGTGGGTGGTGTCCTTCCCCTGGCTTGCTATTTTCGTATTCTGCGGACTGACCGGCGGCTCCTTCCTCCTCGCGGGCAGGATAGGCTTTCAGTTCTTTCCCGCCACCGACGAGGGACAGATTACCGTCTCCATGGAGACTTCCGCGTCGGCGTCCCTCCACATGACCGACCGCCTCGTGCGGCAGATAGAGGGGTATGTTCTGGATAAGCCCCATGTGAAGGGAGTGGACGTGGTCATAGGGGGAAGCGGCTCCCGGGCGGGCCTGAACAGGGCCACCATGAGAATATACATGGACGACGACCCGGCGCGGCCCTCCACCTTCGAGTTCGCCAACCCACTCCGTCCGCTTCTCGGCTCCCTGCCCGACATGAAGGCAAGCGTCAGCGCCAGCGGCGGCAGGGGCGGGGTGCGGGGCAAGCCCATCCAGGTGGTCGTCCGGGGGGACGAAGTGGACGAGCTCAACAGCCTTGCCATGAAGGTCATGGGCCTGCTCCGGGGCATCCGGGGCGTGGTGGACGTGGACCTGGACTGGAGGACGGGGAGGCCTGAAATACAGATGATCCCCGACCGCCTAAGAATGGGAAGGCTCAACTTCAACACCGAGGCCCTGTCCGACCTGCTCAGGGGCTATGTAACGGGCCTCAAGGCGGGGGTCTTCAGGGAGAGGGGCAAGGAGTACGACATCCTCGTAAAGCTTAAATCCGAGGAGGTCTCGAGCCCCTTCCAGCTTCCCGACCTGCCCTTCCCCACGGCGGCGGGCTTCGTCTCCCTGAGAGATCTGGCGGAGCTGAAGGATACCATGGGCCCCACCCAGATCCTCCGAAAGGACCGCCAGCGCTCCATCACCGTGGACGCCAACGTTTCGAATATCACCGTGGGAGAGGTCTACCGGGAGATAGACGACCTGCTGAAGGAAGTTCCCCTGCCGGCAGGCTATCGGTTTACCTATTCCGGGGAGATTCAGTCCATTCAGGATAACTTCGGCGACCTCAACTTCGCCCTGGGGCTCGCGGTCCTGCTTACCTTCCTGATGATTGCCGCCATTCTGGAATCCTTCGTCTTCGCCCTGGTGATCATGATCACCGTGCCCCTGTCCGTCATAGGGGTGGTTCCCGCCCTCATCCTCACCAATACGCCCCTCTCCGTCTACGGCCTCATGGGGGTAATCATGCTGGTGGGGCTGGTAGTGAACAACGCCATTGTCATCATAGACTACGCCGAGATCGTCAGAAAAGAAGGCATGAATCCGTCCGACGCGGTAGTGGAGGCCTGCAAAGTGAGGCTGCGCCCCATTATTATGGCGGACGCCACCTCGGTAATAGCCATGATCCCTCTTGCCCTTGGAGTGGGGGCGGGAGGAGCCCTCCGGTCGCCCATGGCCATAGTCTCCATCGGAGGGCTGGTGGCGGGAGGAGTTCTGGCCCTCTTTGCCATCCCCCCGGTCTACAAGCTCGTCTGGAAGGTTAAAGCCCGATATGGCTTTGTCGACTGAAGCGGCCGCGGAAAGGGCTGAAACCTCACTGCCGCCCTTCGCCGCTCCCAGGCCCGCCAAGATCTTCGCTGAAGTCACCACCGCCTGCAACTTCCGGTGCGCCATGTGCGTGAAGCAGTCGGGCCCCGGCATCCCCGACTGCTTCATGACGGAGGAGATTTTCGAAAAACTGATTCCCGCCTTTCCGAACCTTGAAACTCTTATATTGAACGGCATCGGAGAGCCTCTGCTTCACCCCCGGCTGGAGGAGTTTGTAAAAACGGCGCGACAAAACATGCCTTCCCGGGCCGTCATAGGCTTTCAGACAAACGGAGCCCTGCTCTCGAAGGAACGGGCAGAAAAGCTCCTTGCCGCCGGAGCGGATAAAATCTCTCTCTCAGTGGACGCCTCCGACCCGGCCCTCTTCCGCTCCATGAGGGAAGGAGGAGAGGCGGACGATGTAAACAGGGCGGCTCTGGCCCTGGAGTCGGCCCGGGAAAAAACCGGCCGGGAGGACTTCTTGTGGGGGGCCGAGATGGTGCTTACAAAGGAGACCGCTCCCGAGCTTCCCAAGGTCGTAGAGTGGCTTGCGAGGAGGGGCGGAAAATTCCTGCTGGTCACCCACATCATGCCCTACGACGGCCAGGCCCTTCCCATGGTGGCTTACGACCCGAACGTGGACGAAACCCTGGCCATATACCGCGTCCGGAGGGAGGAGGCATGGCGGCGGGGAATCGACCTCTCTCAGTACTATATCGCCAAGTGGCGTCTGCGGCCCGTGCCCCGGAGGCAGGAGATAATTGATTTCATGGAGAAAGTGGTGGCGGAGATCTCCGCAAAAGGGCTTCCTCAGCACATGTTCAATTTGGCGGCTCACGACGAGGAGGAGTACGCCGCCCTGGAGGAGCTGTTTGAGCGCAGCGCCCGCCTGGCGGCGGAACTGGGCGTGAACCTCAGCCTGCCCGCCCTGACCCCCAGGGCGGAGAGGCGATGCGATTTCGTGGAGGAGGGCAGCGTCTTTATCTCAGCCCGGGGGACCGTCCATCCGTGCTACTTCCTGTGGCACTCTTACACCAGTCGCGCCGACGGAAGGACCCGCCCCGTGGAGGCCCAGTCCTTCGGCTCGGTGACGGACCGGCCCCTGCTCGAAATCTGGAACGATCCTGAATTTGCGGCCTACCGGAAGGAGATCTGCGGCTACGGCTATCCCTACTGCGGGAACTGCAGCCTGGCGCCCTGCGGCTACATTGAGCGGGAAAACTTCGAACAGGACTGTCTTGGAAACAGGCTCTACTGCGGCGCCTGCCCCTGGAGCCTGGGCGTGCTTCAGTGCATGAGGTAAAACTATAATTAAGGAGGTATGCTCCATGATCATAGTCACCGCGAAATTTACGGCAAAGCCGGGAATGAGGCAGAAGATAGTAGAAATCTCCCAGAAGGCCATTGAGCTCACCAGAAAAGAAGAGGGCTGCATCAGCTACAACCTCTTAAAAAACTCCGGCGACGACAAAACCCTGATGTACTACGAGGAGTGGGAGAGCCTGGACGCCCTGAGGGTCCACCTTAAGACGGATCACATTCTGGAGGCCCGGGAGGCCAGAAAAGACCTGATAGAGGGGGCCCCTGAAGTCCGGATCTTCGAGGCCCGGGAGACGCATATATAGACCTTTCAGCTTAAACAGGAGCCCTTCTTTAAGAAAAGCAGGGGCGCTTTTTCGCCGGTTATGATAGAATGTTTTTTATGAATAGTGAGGCGGAATATCCCGAAGACTCCATACTCGTCATAGGAAACTCCCGGACTACGGATTTCAACCCGATTAATCAGCAGTTCGGCTCATTTTTCATCACCTTTATTCTTGACGGGGACGAGGGGAAGATTCTGGACTGCGGCGCATCGGCCACGGTGAGGACCACTGAAAAATTTATAAGGAGCATGTTTCTGGGCAGGCGTATGGCCGAAGACGAGGAAGAGCTCATCGGCGACGTCCAGTCCAGGTATTTCGGCTCCTCGCAGAAGGCGATAATCGCTGCCTACAGGGACGCCCTGAAAAAATACAGGGAAGTAAGGGCCTTAAAAAAGTAAATTAAATAACGGGCTGCTTCGTTTTTCGGTTCGTCGGGCTATCCCCGCGGACGGCAGAGAATGAAATCCGGCTGACTACGGCGCGTAACAATCGCC
>CAZXOD010000171.1:0-4149 GCA_964642285.1 uncultured Synergistaceae bacterium | reverse complement strand
AACGACGGCCCCTTCTTCACCATGGTGGCCATGGGCATGACGGGGCTTGCCAATATCCCCATCATCGCCATGGTAGCCGTAATTGTGCCCATAATCATCGGAATGATCCTGGGCAACCTGGACGAGGACATGAGAAAATTCCTAGCCCCCGGGGTGATGCTCTCCATACCCTTCTTCTCCTTCCCCCTGGGCGCGGGGCTGAACCTTATGGATATCGCTAAAGCCGGCGGCCCGGGAATTGCCCTGGGACTTCTTACCCTTCTTGTAACGGGGCTGGGCGGTTTCTTTGCCTACAAATTCCTGGTGCCCGCTAAAGAAAAGCGCAGCGACGCAGTAGGAGCGGGAATAGGCACCACTGCCGGAAACGCGGCGGGGACTCCCGCGGCCATAGCCGCCGTGGACCCCTCCTGGGCGCCCTACGCCGCGGCCGCCACGGTCCAGATCGGGGCATCCATCGTAATAACTGCCATTTTGTGCCCGCTGCTGGTGGACTTTCTCTACAGGCTGAACAACAAGAAAAAGGCAGAACAGGCCTGATCAGTATTTTTCTATTAAAAACGGCGGCCGGTTTCAAAAAGAGACCGGCCGTTTTCTTAACCGGAGGTGAACGCAATGAAAAAACCCACAATAGGCATTACTATCGGCGACCCTTCGGGAGTGGGTCCTGAAATTTCCCTTAAAGCCCTGGAGAACAGGGAGGTACTTGAATCGTGCGTGCCGGTGCTTTACGGCGATTCACGGGTTTTGGAGAGGGCCGCCTCCATTGTGGGGTGCGACCGAGAGATTGTCTTGCTGGACGGCCCGGAGGGAGCCGTTGAGGGCCGGGTTAATCTTATTTCCCTGGGCGTTCCGGAAGGGCCTTATAACTTTGCGCAGGTTCAGGGCGAGTGCGGCAGGGCGGCCTTCGCCTACATTAAAAAGGCTATCGAAGACGCCATGGAAAATAAAATTGACGCCGTGGTGACGGGGCCCATAAACAAGGAGGCCCTTAACGCCGGGGGGATAAATTACTCCGGCCATACGGAGATCTTCGCCGATCTCACAAAGACGAAAGATTACGCTATGCTTCTGACCGGGGGCGGCATCCGGGTTATTCACGTTTCCACCCACGTGGCCCTCAGGGAGGCCTGCGACAGGGCAAAAAAGGCGCGGGTAGAAACAGTTATCCGCCTCGCCCACTCTTCTGCCAGAGGCCTGGGCGTAAAAAACCCCAGGATCGCCGTGGCCGGCCTTAACCCTCACAGCGGCGAGGGAGGGCTCTTCGGCCGGGAGGAGATCGAGGAGATCATCCCGGCCATAGAAGCGACAAAAAAAGAGGGGCTGGATGTTGCGGGCCCCGTTCCTCCCGATACCGTATTTGTTAAGCTGCTGAAGGGCGATTTTGACATAGTGGTGGCCATGTACCACGACCAGGGCCATATTCCGCTGAAGCTAACGGATTTTATGGGGGGCGTGAATATAACCGTGGGCCTGCCCATCATCCGCACTTCTGTAGATCACGGAACGGCCTACGGGAAGGCAGGAAAGGGGACGGCGGACGAATCCAGCATGGTCGCCGCGGTCAGGGCGGCAGTTCAGCTTGCCCTCAACAGGTAGAGGGGCGCAAAGGAGGTTCTCCCGTGAAAAGAAAATATCTTATAATCGCTGACGACCTGACCGGAGCCAACGATACGGGAATCCAGTTCCTCAAGGCCGGCTTCAGGGCGTCGGTCACCCTTGATCCCGCCGCCCTTGAAGCCATAGGAGACCACGGGGCCGCGGTGGTGGACACGGAGTCCAGAAACATGCCGGGTGAGAGGGCCGCCGAAATCCTGAGAAGAGCCGTTCCCCATCTGGCAAAATTCAGGGGAGACCGGGTTTTTTATAAAAAAGTTGACTCAACCCTGCGGGGAAACATTGAGGCCGAGGTAGATGTTTTAAGGAAAGAGCTTGGCTTTCCCCTGACTATTTTTACTCCCGCCTTCCCGAGGAACAAACGGACCTCCGAAAACGGGCTTCTTCTGCTGGACGGAGTGCCCGTTGACCAGACCGAGATGGGCAGGGATCCCAGAAAGCCGGTTACTACATCGTCCCTGGCTGAATCCCTGTTGGGAGATCGGGCCGGGGAGGCCGTGACGGTATCCCTGGAGGAGGTCAGAGGCGGGAGAATCCCCGCCATCCTGGAGGGCGCCGGAAACAAGGGCGTCTTCTGCTTTGACGCCGGGACGGATGAAGACCTTCGGATCATTGCAAGGGGCGCATCCCTTACGGTTCCGGCTGAGGATATTCTGTGGGTTGGTTCGGCCGGACTGGCGGAAGGGCTGGTGGACGCCAGGCCTCCGGTACTCCTTGTGGCCGGAAGCCTCAGCGCCGTAAGTGCCCGGCAGGCCCGGTACGTTCTGGAAGATGGCAGCGCCAGTCCAGTTCTGGCCGACATAGAGGCTCTTCTGGCGGATGGAGGGCCCCAGGAGAGGGCGCTGGCTGAAAAGGCGATATCTCTGCTCCGCAGGGGTGAAAATGTCCTGCTATCCTCCGCGGTGGAGGATAGGCAGATAGAGGCCGGAAGAAAGGCCGGCGAGCCGGAACTGATCGGCGAAAGCCTGGCCAGGGTCGTAGCGGAAATTCTGGGAAAGACGCAGATCAGCGGTCTTTTTGTAACAGGCGGAGAAGTGGCCGTAAAAATCGTGCGGGCTCTGGGGGGAGGAGGCGTCTCCCTTCTGGAGGAAGTGGCGCCGGGAATCCCCCTGGTGCGCCTCATGGGGGGCCGGTTTGAGGGCCTCCCTGTCGTTACTAAGGCCGGAGGGTTTGGCGCGGAAGATACTATGAAGCGCTGCATCGAGGTTTTGGCTTCTTCGCCCGTTTCTTCCGTCAAACACTGAAAGAGGTGACCGTAAAACCATGAAAACAATGAGGGACGAGGCCATGAAAATTGGCCTGAAGGCGATAGAGTCGGTTCTGCCGGAGAATGCGGTTAAGGCGGCTCTTCGGGGTAAAGACTTCACAAAGCGCCTTGAAGGCCCGGGAAAAGTCGTGCTTGTCGCCATCGGCAAGGCGGCCTGGAGGATGGCGAAGGCGGCCTCCGAAGCGTTGGGAGACAGGCTTCACGGCGGCACAGTTGTTACCAAGTACGATCACTCCATGGGGGAAATAGAAGGTCTGGAGATTTTTGAGGCGGGTCATCCCTTTCCCGATGAAAACACCCTGAAGGGGACCGCCCGGGCCCTTGAGAAAATAAAAGACCTGTATCCCGAGGACACCGTGCTGTTTCTTGTGTCGGGAGGAGGCTCCGCCCTGTTTGAGAGGCCCGGAGACGGGGTTTCGCTGGAGGACCTGGTGTCGGTAACTGATCAGCTTCTGGCGTGCGGCGCCGACATTGTGGAGATAAATATGATCCGAAAGCGTCTTTCTTCAGTGAAGGGGGGCAGATTCGCCCAGCTTGCGGCTCCGGCCCATGTATTTGCCGTGGTGCTTTCCGACGTACTGGGCGACCGGCTTGACAGCATCGCATCCGGCCCCGCCCATCCCGACGGCTCCACGGTCCAGGAGGCCCTGCGGATAGTGGAGAAGTACGGCCTCACCCTGAGACCGGGCCTTCTTGAAGTTCTGAGGAAAGAGACCCCTAAAGAGCTAGATAACGTCTCCACAGTGATTGCCGGAAGCGTAACCTCCCTCTGCGCGGCGGCGGAGGAGACGGCCGCGGAGCTGGGATACAGGACGCTGCTCCTTACTACCACCCTCTCCTGCGAAGCCAGGGAGGCGGGCTCCCTCATGGCGTCCGTTGCCCGGGAGATCAGGGCTTCGGGACGGCCCGCGGAGCCCCCCTGCGCCATACTCCTGGGAGGAGAGACCATCGTGCGCCTTAGGGGAAAGGGGAAGGGGGGCCGTAACCAGGAGATCGCCCTGGCGGCAGCCATGGGCATTAAGGGGCTTAAGGATACCGTCCTGCTCTCCATCGGTTCAGATGGTACCGACGGCCCCACAGACGCGGCGGGAGGCCTTGTGGACGGTCAAACGGCGGAAAACCTCAAGGGGCTCGGCATGGATCCTGAGGATATTCTGGCGGAGAACGACTCCTACAACGGGCTGAACGCCTGTGGCTGTCTTGTAATCACCGGTCCGACGGGGACCAACGTAAACGATCTTACAGTGCTTCTGTGCAGGTAGACGGGG
>CAZXOD010000170.1:0-4220 GCA_964642285.1 uncultured Synergistaceae bacterium | reverse complement strand
GATTTCGCGGAGTGACTGGAGTTCAGACGTGTGCTCTTCCGATCTCCGGGCTTCCTCTCCCGCACGGGCGGGGGAAAGAAGCCCCACCGCCTCCCTGAGGATGAAGATATCGCTCCACCCTTCAATGAGCCCAGCCCCGGCCAACATCTTTACCAGCGCCCCCGGGCCCCTTTTTGCGGGGTCCTCCGTAATTACCCGGAAGAAGTTCCCCGGGAGGCGGGATACTTTTCGGAAGGAGTAGACCAGGCCGCCCGCGGCCATCTCCTCCAGGGCGGCTTCAAGGGCGGGGTCCTCACGGCCCCTGAGGGCCACCAGGTGGGAGGCCGCCAGCTTCAGCCTTCCTATGGACTTAGCCCCCTCCGTCCCGGGGAGGGCGTCGACAACAGCGGCGCCGGTGATGGCAAACCCCTCCGGCAGGCGGCTGCTCCACCGCGCCGGTATGTCCTCGTCCCAGGAGGCCAGCCAGACCTCAAAAGGCTCCGCCAGAGCGGGGACTCCCACGGAGAGCTCCGGCCCCAGGCTTATCTTCGGCCTGGGGGAGAACCCCTCGGTAAGCTCAAATTTCACAGAGGCCCTGGCGGCGCTCCGGGTGAGAAGAGGGGGGATGGCGATATGGGGGATGAAACAGGCCCTTCCCCGCTTGGAGAAGGTCATCCTGACCCTGGTCAAGAGACTTTCCTCCCCGGCGCGTAGGAACACCGGTCCTGCACGCCGCAGACCCGGCACGGCGCTCCTTCCCTGTCCCCCAGGGGCCTGCAGTCGGGGGAAAGGCTCCCCTCCAGCGCCCTGTTTCTCTCCCTCAGCAAAAATTCTCTGGTTACTCCGCAGAAGATATGGTCCCAGGGCAGCCCCTCGTCAGAAGATCTCTGTCTTGCGGCGAAATCATGGGGGTCCACCGCCTCGTCGCTGAAGGCGTCCATCCAGAGGGAGTAGGAGAAGGTCTCGGTCCAGCCGTCGAACCTGGCCCCTTTTCTCCAGGCGGTCATAAGGACGGGGGCGAGCCTGCGGTCTCCCCTGGCGAAGACGCCCTCCAGGAAAGTCTGCTCCGGCTCGTGGTAGCTCAGGGTCACGGGGCTTCCCCTGCCCCTGAATCTGTCGGACAGGCCTCTTTTCAGATATCTGCCCGCGGAGCGGAGCTCCTCCACCCCGGCCTGGGGCTCCCACTGGAAGGGGGTATGGGGCTTGGGGACAAACCCCGCCACTGAGACGGTCGCCCGGGGCTTCTTGCCCTGAGACCGGCCTATGGCCACCGCTCGTTCGGTCATCTCAAGGATGCCGGCCAGATCCGCCTCCGTCTCGGTGGGAAGGCCCATCATGAAGTAAAGTTTTATCCTGCTCCAGCCCATGGAGAAGACCCTCTCCAGGCAGGAGTCGAAGTCCTCGTCGGAGACTCCCTTGTTGATGACATTTCTCAGCCTCTGGGTCCCCGCCTCGGGGGCGAAGGTGAGGCCGCCCCTTCTCATGGTCTCCATCCCCGCCGCCAGGTCCACGGAAAAAGAGTCCATCCTCAGGCTTGGCAGGCTTAAACGCACATTACTGGAGGCAAGGCCCGCGGACAGTTCCCGGACAACGTCGGAGATGCCGCTGTAGTCGCAGGAGGCCAGGGAGAGGAGCCCCACCTCCTCCCAGCCCGTCTTTTCAACCAGGGAGAGGGTCTGTTCCACCACTTTTGCTGTGGACCGCTCCCTAACGGGGCGAGTGATCATGCCCGCCTGACAGAACCGGCATCCCCTTGTGCAGCCCCGGAAGATCTCCATGGCCACCCTGTCGTGGACAATGCCCGCTGAAGGGACCATGAGCATGTCGGGGAAGAAGGCGTCGTCCAGGGAGTCTACAATCCTCCGCCGGACGGGAAGGGAGTGGCGGGAGGATCTGAAGGCCGACCCTCGGCCGGGTACGAAGCTCCACTCCACTAAAGAGGGGACGTAGACGCCCTCAATTTCTGCCAGGGCCTCCAGGCGCTCCCCTCTGGGGCGCCCCTTCATCTCTGAGAGAACCTTAAGAACCTCGGGGAAGAGCTCTTCCCCCTCCCCCACGCAGAAAAAGTCGATAAACGGGGCCAGAGGCTCCGGGGCGAAGGCGCCGGGACCTCCCGCCGCCACGAGAGGATGCTCCTCTCCCCTCTGTTCGGCGAGGAGAGGGATCCGCCCAAGGTCCAGCATGGTCAGAATATTTGTATAGCTCAGCTCGTACTGGAGGGTGAACCCCACCACGTCGAAGGCGTCCAGGGGGCGGTCGCTCTCAATGGACCCCAGAGGGGTTCCGCTCTCCCTGAGAAGGGTCTCCATATCGGTCCAGGGGCAGTAGGCCCTCTCTCCGTCGGCATAGGGCAGACTCTTGAGCAGGAAGTACAAAATCTGGAAGCCCAGGTAGCTCATGCCTATTTCGTAGACATCGGGGAAGGCAAGACATACTCTGACTAAGCCTCCCGAGTCGTCCACGGCGGCAGGTGGGGCGCCAAATTCGCACCCTGCATACCGGGAGGGGCGCTTCACTTTGGAGAGAAGCGGCCACATCCCGTCGGTATATTCAGGTAAATCCATAATGCGCCTCCTGAGATCCTGGCGTCCGGGACTCCCGCCCTGGTACGCCGGCCAAATATTCCCGGAGCGGAGGGATTTTCGCCGCCCGCGCCGGGGATAAATCTTTATAAATTCAGCAAGTCTTATCAGTAAGTCTTAACTGTGGAGATATATACGCTCTGGGCAAGGGCCAGCACAATGGAGAGGGCGAGGAGGGAGCTGCCTCCGTAGCTCACCAGGGGCAGGGGCAGCCCCGTTACCGGCAGAAGTCCCACGCTCATGCCTATGCTCTCCGTCATCTGAAACCAGATCCAGGCGGAGATGCCCGCGATAAGCACCTTTCCCCTCGTATCCTTTGTGCGCATGCCCGTCTCGATCAGCCTCCAGAAGAGGGCGCCGAAGAGCAGAAGCATGATTATGGCCCCGATGAACCCCATCTCCTCACAGTAGACGCTGAAGATAAAATCCGTATGGGGCTCGGGCAGAAAGCGGAGCTTGCTCTGCAGCCCCTCCATAAAGCCTTTTCCCAGCAGCCCTCCCGAGCCCACGGCGATCCTGGACTGGATGACGTTGTATCCCGCCCCCAGAGGGTCTACCCAGGGGTCGATAAACACCCGGATCCGCATCTTCTGGTACTCTTTCAGAAAATGCCATCCCAGGGGGATGGCGGCGGTCATAATCATGGCGAGGCCCGCCGGGTACTTCCAGGGAGAGCCCGCCGCCAGAATGGCCGCCATGGTGATGACGCCGTAAACGATAGCGCTGCCGGCGTCGGGCTGAAGAAATACCAGAATCCCCGAAAGAGCAGCCAGGGCCAGCCCTCCAATAAAGCCCGGCCCCGTCAGGGGTGGATACCGGCACAGGTGTTTGGCAAGCACCAAAATCAGCGCCACCTTGCCGAACTCCGCCGGCTGAAACCTGAAAAAACCGAGGTGGAACCAGCTCTGGGCGCCCTTTATCGTCATGCCCAGGATCATCACCCCAAATAAAAGGAGGAGGGCGAAGATGTAAATACTGTAGGCCCAGGAAAAAATCCGCACATAGCCCACCTGCAGAACGACTATAAAAGCCGCCGCAGAAATTGCCCCCCACAAAATCTGCCTGAAGGCAAAGCTGCTTCCCCGCCCCTCAAAGCCGGCGCCGGCACTGAATATAAACGCCACTCCCAGAAAGAACAGGACCAGGACAGGGATCAGCTGAAGCTTATCGAGCCTTGTCAGATTTTCTCTTAAACTGGGCCTTTTTTCCTCCACCCGGAGTCTCCTGCTCTTTCGCGCCGCCGTCCACGCCCCGCTTTATACGCACCACGGGGATGTTGGCCACGAACGCCACGGACCTGTCGGCCCGGTCAAAATCCATCTCTATCCTGGACGTGTCTATATCCATGTACTTTGTAATAACCTCAATCATATCCCTGCGGAGGTTTTCAAGCATCGCCGGGGATATGTCCGCCCTGTCGTGGATGAGGACTATCTGAAGGCGCTCTTTGGCGATATTTTTCGAACCGCCGGCGCTGAAAAATTTCTTGAAAAAGTCAAGGGCCATGACGGCTTCCCCCTATTCCTTCATGCCGAAAAATTTCCGGATTCCGGCAAAAAAACCCTTGCCCTGCTCATCCTTGAACTCCGGGAAGGGGACGTTTTCGCCCATGATCCTGGCCGCAATCCGCGTGAAAGCCTTAACAACAAAAGCCTCGTC
>CAZXOD010000169.1:0-4274 GCA_964642285.1 uncultured Synergistaceae bacterium | reverse complement strand
TGGGCTCCGGGGGCCTTGTGGTCATGGACGAGGAGACCTGCATGGTGGACGTGGCCAAGTTCTTCCTCTCCTTTGTTCAGAAGGAGTCCTGCGGCAAGTGCCCCTTCTGCCGCATCGGAACCAAGAGAATGCTGGAAATCCTCGAGAAAATCATCCAGGGAAAGGGAGAGATGGCGGATCTCGACACCCTGGCGGACCTCGCCCTGCAGGTCAAGGAGGGTTCCCTCTGCGGCCTTGGTCAGACGGCGCCCAACCCGGTGCTGACTACTCTGCGGTATTTCCGTGACGAGTACGAGGCCCACATCCGGGACAAGAAGTGCCCGGCCAAAGTGTGCACAAACCTTATCCGCTACGTCGTCGACCCGGCCGCCTGCATAGGTTGCACCCGATGCGCGCGGGTCTGCCCCGTCTCCTGCATTTCAGGAGAGCTGAAGAAGCCTCACGTTATAGACGATACGAAGTGCATCCGCTGCGGCGAGTGCAAACAGGTCTGTCCCGTGGGCGCGATTTCGGTGGAATAACTTTACTCGGAGGATTTCAAAGGCCATGAAAAAAAATATAGAGGTCACGCTCAACGGCAAAACCGTTTACGGCCGCAGGGGACAAAAAATCCTCGACCTGTGCGCCGAATGCGGGGTGGAGGTTCCCACCCTCTGCTACGATCCCCATCTTAGCCTGCACGGAGGATGCTCCGTCTGCCTCGTGGAGGTTAAAGGCGCAAGGACGCTGCTCCGGGCCTGCGCCAACGAGATAGCTCCGGGGATGGTTATTAATACGGAGAGCATGAGGGCAGTGAGCGCCAGGCGCACCGCCCTGGAACTGCTGCTGTCGGATCACGTGGGGGACTGCCGTCCCCCCTGTACTCTTGCCTGCCCCGGACAGGGCAACGTTCAGGGCTACGTAAACCTGGCCGCCCAGGGGAAGTACGGCGAATCCCTGGACGCGCTGCACCATCACGTCACCCTGCCTTCGTGCATCGGCCGGGTCTGCCCCGCCCCCTGCGAAAAGGTTTGCCGGAGGCGGTTTGTGGACGAGGCCCCCGTCTCAATAAAAGAGATTAAGCGGTTTGTAGGCGACTGGGGGATTGAGAACGACAAAATGGGCTTCATCCCAGAAATCACGGACAACGGCAAAAAGATCGCCATCGTCGGAGCCGGTCCCGCCGGCATCTCCGCCGCCTACTACCTGCGGCTTAAGGGCTACAGTCCCGTAATCTTTGAAAAAGAGGCCCTCCCAGGAGGCATGATGCGCTACGGGATCCCCGACTACAGGCTGCCTCAGGCAGTTCTGCAGAAGGAGATCGACTGGCTGCTGGCTCACGGTGTGGAACTGCGCACCGGCATGACCCTGGGCGGCAACGTAACCCTCGACGAACTCCGCAGGGACTTCGACGGGGTAATCCTGGCCATGGGCTGCTGGAAGTCCTCCCCCCTCAGGATTGAGGGAGAGGGGCTGAACGGCGTGGTGGGAGGCATCAACTTCCTCTACGACGTAAAAACCAATCCCGATGTAAAGGTTGGCAGGCGGGTCGTGGTGGTGGGCGGCGGAAATACCGCCATGGACGCATGCCGTACCGCCAGGCGGCTGGGCGCGGAGGAGGTCTCGGTGCTCTACAGGAGAAGCCGGGAGGAGATGCCCGCCGACGATATCGAGATAGTGGAGGCCACTGAGGAGGGCGTCAACTTCATCTTCCTGGCGGCCCCGAAATCCATCGGGGGAGACGAGCGGGTGGAGAGAGTCCTCTGCGAGCGGATGGAGCTGGGCGAAGCCGACGCCTCAGGACGAAGAAGGCCCGTCCCCACGGGAGAGACCTTCACCATCGAGGCGGACATGGTGATCGCCGCCGTAGGCCAGGGCATCGATTTTTTCGGCCTGCCCGAATCCCTTCACGACGGCCGCAGGATGATGGTCGGCCACGATTACGATACCCCCCTGCCGGGAGTTTTCATCTGCGGCGACCAGCAGTCCGGCCCCGGCATTGCCATTGAGGCCATAGGCAACGGTCACTGGGCCGCCGACTCCATGGACCACTACCTTACCCTGGGAACCCCCAAAAAGCCCTTCGTCTACGACATAATCAGAGAGGACCTCGGACCGGAGGACTTCGCCCACGTGGAGAAGGCCGTCCAGGAGCAGGTTGCCCACGTCAGCGGGGAGAAACGCCTCTCCATGGGCTTTGATGAGTACAGCCCCGGCCTGACGGAAGAGCAGACCCTCAGGGATTCCGCCCGGTGCATGGAGTGCGGCTGCGCCGACGTCTTCGAGTGCAGGCTGCGCCGCTACGCCATCACCCACGAGGTGAAGCCTGAAAAACTGGCGGGGGAGCATCTCTCCAAGGAAGAGGAGGTCAACAGGTACTACGTCCGCAATATGGACAAGTGCATCCTCTGCGCCAAATGCGTCAGGGCCTGCGATGAAATCTCGGGCTTCCACGCCATAGACTTCGCCAGGAGGGGCTTTGAGACGGTGATGACGCCCCACTTCTATCATGACATGGAGGATTCGGACTGCACCTTCTGCGGCCTGTGCACCCAGGTATGCCCCGTGGGAGCTTTGATCGAAAAGCGAGCAGAACGGCGCCCCCACCTGGAGGAGCCCGAGGTAGTCAAGACTACCTGTCAGATATGTTCCGTGGGCTGCGAACTGGACCTGAACCTGGACCGGGGCCGCTCAAGGATAGTGCGGATAAACACGGACCTGGACAATCCCGTGGCGCCGGCCTTCGGCTCCTGCTGCTTCAGAGGAAGGTACGAATTTAAGGAGGCGGAAAAAGCGGGAGACTTTACTCCTGCCGTCGGCGGAAGGCCTGCGTCCTTTGAAGAGGCCGTGGAAGCCTTTGACGAACTTGCCGCCCAAAAGGGGACCGTTTACGCGGCGGGCCCCGCCCTCACCCTTCAGGAAGCGGGAGCCCTCCGGGACTACGCCGCCCTCCGAACGCCTGAGGCCGTCATAACCGCCGCCGAGGGTGCGGAATTTCTGCCCTTCCTGGCGGAAGCCGCCAGGCGGGAGGCCCTTCACAGGGCCGTCTATGCGGACGTCCGCGACGGCGACGCATTCCTGCTCCTGGGGGCGGACACCGACGAAGACCAGCCCGTCCTCACCTCCTGGATAAGACGGGCCGCCAGGCATAAGGGCGCGGCCATAGTCCGCATAGGCGGCGCAGAGGGCATTCTGGACAAGGGAGAGGCCATAAACCTTTCTCCCCTGCCCGGAGAGGAGGAAAGAGCGGTCAGAGCCCTGATTAAATCCGTCGGCGCCTTGAGGGAAAAGGACGGAGCGGACTTCGCCGACCTGGCCGAAAGCGCCGGCCTGGACCCGCAAAAACTGGAAAAGGCCGCCCGGCTTCTCGCCGGAGCGAAGCGCTCCACAGCGCTCGTGGGGGCTGAAACCCCTGTTAACGCCTCTTTTGACGCCGCTGAATCTTTATGCGGGGGCCGGTACATGCTCCTTTTCAAGGAGGCCGGTACTGCCGGGCTGCTCTCCGTATTTCCGGAAATCGAAGGCCTCTCCCGCGGAAAAGAAGCCCTGTCGAAAGGGGAGGCCACCGGCGCGGTCTTCATCGGAACGACCCCGGAGGAAGCGGGCTTCACCGCCTCCGACCTGACCGGCAGGCATTACGCCGTCATGGCGGACCATCTGTCACCCCTGGCGGAAAAGGCCCATGTCCTCCTCCCCCTTCTGCCATGGACGGAAAAAGAGGGGACAGTGATAAACCTGGAGGGGAGGGAACTCAGAATCAACGCAGGGCCCCTCACAAAAAAGACGGGGCGCCATATCTGCGCCATACTGGCCTCGGCGGCCCTCCCCGCCGGAGGAAGGATACCCTCCAATCCGGCCGTTCGCTAACACAGCAGACTAAATTTACAAAAAGTTCAATTTACAGGGCGGTTTTTCCGTCCTGTAAATTTTTGTTTATTTTACTTTAGGGTATTGACATTTGGATTACGAGCCGTTAGACTATCTGAAAATTTACCGGGAGGCTTAAAAATGAAAAAGATCGGTCTATTCGTTTTAATGTTCGCGGTTGTAATTTTGGGAGCAACATGCGCTTTTGCGGCCCCGGAGGGAGAACCGGTAAAGATAGGCTACCTGGCCACCCTTACCGGCGACGGCTCCACATGGGGACAGCATGAGAGGGACGCCGCCCTCCTTGCCATCAAAGAACTCAACGACGCTGGCGGAGTTCTGGGCAGGCCTCTGGAGCTTATCTGCTACGACGTCCGCGGCAGGCAGGAGGACGCCATCCAGGCGGCCCGGCGGCTTGTCCACGAGGA
>CAZXOD010000168.1:0-4281 GCA_964642285.1 uncultured Synergistaceae bacterium | reverse complement strand
GAATCTTTAGTTGTATTGCCGTCAAAAACTGAGCCATCGATCTTGATTGGTTTTCTGCTTTTGTTATAGAGTCCGGCACCATTGTCAGAAAGTGAAACATTGTTTTTAAAAAGACAGCTTACGATCGATACAAATCCACCTTCATCGTATATACCAGCTCCCGAAGAATCTGAATAGTTTTGCCTGATCCCGCAATATTCAATTGCAGGTGAGCTGTTTTTATTAAATATTCCAGCCCCGATCTTGTTGTATCCTTTACCATTTGCGACTCCGCCCTGTATTACCAATCTGTAAAGATGTATACTCTTTGAATTTCCGTTGGTGGTTACTACATGGTAAACATTATCAGATAGATAAATACCATCGGATATTGTTGGAGGCCAGACCCCTATACTGCCATCATTTCCGGAAATATCTCCACTTATCAATGTATTGTACGGTGATCCGACTGGTACACCATCTGGCTCCGTTCCGTTAAACCCGCCTTTTATCTCAATACCCGGGTTAATCAAAAATGTTGCAGACCGTACATCTGTGCTTTCAATTCTTTTTGTTGGATTATACATCCCTTCAGCGACCCAGATCTCGTCCCCTTCCCCCGCAGTGAACAGGACCTGAGCCAAATCAGGAGACGCATCGTTCCAGCTCGTTCCCCCGCCCTCGCCGCCGGGGTCCACGTACCACCGGGCGGCAAAGGCGGAAAGGGGAAAGAAAAACAGACTAAGCAGCAATACCGCAAGAACGGGCAACGCGCCCGCAAAAGGGAATTTGAGGTCCGGCGATGACATTCCGTTGGCAACTCCCCTTGCAATTTATATTATGGCTTTAAATTACAGCTCCCTGGGCTTCAAATGGGCCAGGAAGTGTTTCATGCCCTTCACCGGCGGCTCGTAGACCAGCTCCAGTCCGTAGCGGACGGAATCCCGGCGTTTGTAGACATTTACTATTGTCTCGGCCACGTACTCTATGTGGCTGTTGGTGTAGGTCCGGCGGTTTATTGCCAGCCGGTAGAGTTCCAGTTTGGGGAAGGTTCGCTCCCCCGTCTTTTCATCCACATTCTCGAAGGCCAGCGCGCCGAGGCCGATGCCCCGGACAGCTCCCTCCCTGTATATTTCGATGGAGAGCACGTCCGCCGGGTAGAGCCCCTGGGGTATATGGGGGAAGAAGGCTCCGGCATCGATAAATACGGCGTGGCCGCCAATGGGCTTAATGCAGGGCACGCCTCCCTCCTCAAGGAGTTCGCCGAGGTAGCGCACCTGGGCGATGCGGTGAGTGAGGTGCTGCTCGTCCACCATCTCCCGGAGTCCTACGGCAAGAGCCTCAAGATCTCTGCCCGCCAGGCCACCATAGGTGGCAAAGCCCTCGTACAGAATAACCTTGGGAACTATCTGGAAGTACATCTCCTCGGTGCGGCAGGCTACAAGCCCTCCGATATTGACCAGGGGATCCTTTTTGCAGGAGACGGTGATGGCGTCGGCGGTATCCATGGTGGCCTTCAGAATTTCGGCCACGGTCATATTCCTGCACTCTTCCTCCCTGTCCTTGATAAACCAGGCGTTCTCAGCCATTCGGGCGGCGTCAAGGAAGAGGGGAACGCCGTATCTCTTGGCCACGGCCGAGGCTTCCCGGAGGTTTTTAAGGCTGACGGGCTGTCCTCCGCCGGAGTTGTTGGTGATGGTGATCATGACAAAGGGGACGCGCCCCTTGTGGTCGGAAAGCGCCTTATCGAGCTTGGCAATGTCTATGTTCCCCTTGAAGGGGTGAGGATTTTCCCTGTCGAAGGCCTCGTCGATAACGCATTCAACGGGCGTCGCCCCGGAGTTGAAGACGTGCCCTCTGGTGGTGTCGAAGGGCATATTGAAGGGGATCATGTCCCCGGGCTTGACAAGGGCGCTGAAGACCACGTTTTCCGCGGCCCTGCCCTGGTGGGTGGGGATGGTATGGTCGAAGCCCAGGACTTCCTTTACGGCCTTCTTCAGGTTAAAAAAGCTGTCGGCGCCGGCGTAGGCCTCGTCGCCCATCATGATGGCAGCCCACTGCTGCTTGCTCATGGCGCCCGTGCCGGAATCGGTGAGAAGGTCGATATAAACATCGGCGCCCCTCAGGCCGAACATGTTGAATCTGCCCGCCTCAAGGGCCCGCTCCCGCTGCTCTGCATCCGGAACCCGGACGGGCTCCACCATTTTGATGCGGAAAGGTTCGGGGGGAACTCTGGTAACTATTTTAATCAATCCTCCTTATTTTGCCGCCGGCTTTTTGAAAAAATCCACAAGGCGGCGGTTCTGCTCAGGGGTACCGACTACGCCAATGTAATCGCCCACGTGAAGCTCAAAATCTCCTCCAGGGTTGGGAATAAGCTCGCCGTTCCGGTGAATGGCAGTCACCAGAACTCCCAGGGTCTCCCTGATCTTCGAGTCGGCCAGTTTTTTATCCGCTACGACGTTTCCTTTATGAACGAAGACCCACTCCAGGGAGATCATGTTGGTGGATGACTGAAGGCCGTTCATGTCCTCATACTCCCGAAACTGTTCGAACAGATGTCCGTACATGGCCCGCCTCATAGCCGCCACCTCCCGGTGGACAGACGTGGCGGGCATGCCGAACTTTGTAAGCGTCTGCCTGGCCATCTCAATGGAGGCCTCGAAATCCGGTTCCACCACATGGTTTATACCATGATTCTTAAGGATGGACACGTCTTCCTGTTCGGCCGCCCAGGCAAGAATGGGCACGCCGCTGTTGTGCCTGCGGATGCTGCGGATGGCCTCCACCGTGCCCATGCTCTCGGAGGTGGTGACTACCACCAGCCTTGCGTCCTCCACCTCCGCCGCCTCAAGCACGATGTCCTGGGCGGGGTCCCCCAGAAGCATGGAAAGTCCTTCCTCCTTCCCCCTCAAAAAATTAGCGTGATTGGACTCAATAATTACGTAGGGTATGCCGAACCGGGCCAGCATGACGCCGAGATACCGGGCCAGGCTTCTTCCTCCGGCAAGCACAACGTGATCGATCAAGGCGCTGCCCGGGAGGTTGACGCTGCTTACTTCATGCACTGCGTTCATCTTCTTTATCGCCTTGTAAATCGGCGAAACAAGGCTCGAAATCAGGGGGCCAAAGATCATGGACAAAACTACGGCGTTAAGAGCTATGGAGTATTCAATTTTGCCTATGGCTCCCATGGTCATCCCCGCCTGGAGGACGATGAAGGCAATTTCCGAAATCGGGGTCATGGTGAGAAACGCCGCCAGGGGAATTACGTTCCTGTAGCCGAAGATATAGGTCATTAAGGAAAGAATCGCCCCCCTGGAAAAGGTTGTGGCGACCATGAGAAGTACCGTGGGAAAAAGGTGAGACTTAAGGACGCCGGGATCAAGCAGCATCCCGATGGAGACAAAAAACAGCAGCGAGAAAACATCCCTCAGGGATGATATATCGCTCAGGGTTCTCTTGCCGTAATCCGACTCGCTGAGCACCAGTCCCGCCATAAAGGCGCCGAAGGCGAAGGACAGGCCGAAGGCGTAGGTGACATAGCCCACGGATAGGCCCAGGGCGGTGACAGTCAGGATAAACAGCTCCTGGGATTCCCATCCCGCCACGTACTTCAGCACCCAGGGGATGGCACGGGAGCCGGCGTATACCATCACCGCCACAAAAGCTGTAACCTTCATTACCGGCGACAGGATGCCCAAAATGGAGATCTCCGTGCCCAAAAGGCCGATCAGCAGCACCATCAGCGGCAGAACCAGAATATCCTGAACGATGGACATGCCTATCATAACCCTGCTGGACAGAGTGCCCATCTGGCCACGGGAGGCTACGGTCTTCATAATCACAGACGTACTAGACGAAACTATGGATACGGCATACCACATGGCGGGAACCGACGTCCAGCCAGTTATGTATCTGGCGAGAAAATAGCCGACAAACAGGGTAAAAAACACCTGAATAGCACCACCGCCCACGGTTACGCCCTTTATGGAGGCAATGCTCTTCATGGAAAATTCAAGCCCAAGGGAGAAAAGCAGCAGGGCGGCGCCAACCTCGGCAAGGCCCGCAATCTGGTCGGGGTCGGAGATGGAGATTCCTCCCGTGTAGGGACCGATGATGATCCCCGCAACGATGTACCCCAATACAAGCGGCTGGTTCAATTTTCTGGCTGCAATTCCGCCAAAAAGACCAGCCGCCACCACTATGATCAGGTCAATTGCGATTTCCATTAAGCCCTCTCCTCGGTATGCTGATATTTATCATCTATTTTCACATAAAAACAGCAAACTACAAGTACCG
>CAZXOD010000167.1:0-4320 GCA_964642285.1 uncultured Synergistaceae bacterium | reverse complement strand
CGGGTACGGGGCGCAGAGAGGCAAGCCATTTCACCATGGCTTCAAAGGCTTCCCGGTCGTCGTTTATTCCGGGAACTAGAAGGAAAGTCACCTCCACGTGGACTCCCGTTTCAGTCAGGGTTTTTATGGCGTTCTGCGCGGCTCCCAGGCTTCCGCCCAGCAATTTATAGGCTTCCGGGGTAAAAGCTTTAAGATCGATATTCGCCGCCGCGATATAGGGGGCGAGCTCCTCCAGAGGTCCCGGGTTTATCTGTCCGTTGCTCACCACCACCGCCGGCAGGCCCGCCTTTTTCAGCGCCCGGGAGGCGTCCAGGACGAATTCGTACCAGACAAAGGGTTCGTTGTAGGTGAATGCGACGGAGCACGCGCCAAACCTGCGGGCCATGGCTGGAATATCTTCAGGCTCCATGGGGGTAAGACGAACGTCCGCTCCCCATCCGGCAATGGACCAGTTCTGGCAGAAGGGGCAGTTCATGGAACAGCCTACCGTGCCCAGGGAGAGAATGTACGAAGCCGGGTTCCAATGATACAGGGGCTTTTTTTCAATCGGATCCAGGGCGAGGGACGAGATCAGGCCATAGTTCAGGGATACCAGCCCTTCGCCGTGCTCGTATTTTCGTACCCTGCACCTCCCGGTTTCCCCCGGGCCCAGGAGACATCCGTGGGGGCAGAGCAGACAGCGGATCTTCTCCCCTTCCCGTCTCTGCCAGAGGGCAGTTTTGGACGGAGAGTCCATGGTTATGCGAGCTCCTCTATCCGCTTAACGGTAAACCGGCTGATGGAAGCGCCCTCGGGGCCGGGGAGGCCCGCCTTCCTGGCGGCGATTGCCGTCTGGGCCTCCGCCGTATCCACGCCCTCCAAATCCGGAAGAAGGACTCCTCTGGCGCCGCCCTTTTCGACGATCACTCCATATTTAGCAGGGTCAAGGCAGGTTAAGCCGGAAATTTGTTCCGGAGTCGATAGCACGTCCACTGAAATGGAGAGCTCTTCCAGCTCTTCCGCTTTCAGGGGCGGAAATCTCGGGTCCTCGAAAGCGGCCCCCAGGGCGTTTTCCCCTATCTCTTCAGCAAGGGAATCTCTCCGGGGCGACAGGGTTCCTATGCACCCCCGGAGCTGTCCGTTTTTTTTAAGGGTGACGAAACAGGATGCTTTTTCGCTTAATTCAGGGAACTTCCTGGATGCCGCGGCCCTCCCCTTGGCCCTGCCGGATCCCTCCCGGAAAAAAATCTCCAGTGTTTCCCGGGCCAGGTCGGCGGCGGCGTGAAGAGGGGCGAAGGCGGTAGCGTAGCCCACTCCGAAGGGCGCCTCATAGGAGAGGAAGCGAACTCTCCGCTTTTCAGCCATCCCCAGAAATACCAGGGCTGACCGGAGGCCGCACTCCCCCGCCTGCTCCGTTTTTCTGGCGTCGAGGCTCAGAAGGGTGGAGGCATCGTTCTCCCGGAGAGCTTCCTCCACCATGCTGTCGAAGAGGGCTCCCACGGGAGAATAGCCCGCCGGAGCGTCCCTGGTCACTCTGTGGGAGAGGTCTCCGCTGGCCAGCAGGCCCCATGTCTCCTCGCCGCCGTTTATTTCCGAAAGGCGCCGTCCCAGGGCGAAGGCCTGATCCAGAGAGAGCCCGATGGGGTTTGCCAGGATAATCTTCGGGATTTTTTTCTCCCCCCGGCCGAACAGAAAGTGGAGAGGCACCAGGGCGCCGTGATCGAGGGGAATCAGTGAGTTTTTTGACGCGGCGACGGGAAAGTTGCCCGCCAGAAGCTCAGCGAGGGCAAGCCCTTCATCGGGGGCCCCGGGGAAAGAGAGCCGCACCGAGGGGGCGCCGAAGGCCGAGAAATCCCCTTCGTAACCCTCAGCAAGAGAAAATGTAATGCCTCCGCCGTAGGGGCTGTGAGGAGATAGAATCAGAAGAATTGAGGGGGCGGCGTTTCCAAGAATCCTGCCCATACTCTTCATGGCTTCCGCAGATTTTTCCGCATCCCGCTCCCGCCCCCTGCCCACTTCGGGCAGCAGAACGGGGGGATGAGGCGTAAAACATTCCCATGACCACATGTTTTTTACCTCTTTCTACGTAATAAACATGGCGTCGCCAAAGGAAAAAAAACGATACCTCCGGGCAATCGCCTCTCCGTAGGCTTTCATTATAGAATCGTATCCCGCAAAAGCGGCCGTCAGCATCAGAAGCGAGCTTTTCGGGAGGTGGAAGTTTGTAATAAGCCCGTCGATTATTTTAAACCTGTAGCCCGGGTATATAAAGAGTCCCGTGGTCTTCTCCCCCCAGTCCAGGGAACCGTCCTCCCGGGCAAAGGACTCCAGGGTACGGGCGGCGGTTGTGCCCGCCGCTATAATCCTGCCCCCTCCGGCGCGGGCCTCAAGAATAAGATCTCTGGTCTCCCTGGGGAGGACGCAGAACTCCTCGTGAATTCGGTGACCTCTTAAGTCGGCGGACTTTACCGGCCTGAAGGTGCCGAGGCCCACATGAAGCGTAAGCCACGCCGTCCGTACTCCCCTCTCTCTTTGCAGTCTCTCCAGCAGGGAGGCCGTAAAGTGGAGGCTTGCCGTAGGCGCCGCCGCCGATCCGTCCCTTTTCGCAAAGACTGTCTGGTAGGAGGAGGACGGAGCGGTGGACCTGGTGATATAAGGAGGCAGCGGAGTCTCTCCCACCCGTTCCAGCAGGGGCAGAACGGCCGCATCGCCGGGAAAGGAGACGATCCTGAGCCCTTCTTCGAGGCGGTCCCCCGCCAGAATTTCAGTTCCGTCTGCCAGGGCTATTCTAGTCCCCGGGGGAATTTTCCTTCCCGGTCTTACCAGGGCCTCCCATTCAAGAAAGCGGGAGTCGAGGGCTTTAAGGAGAAGTATTTCCACTTTCCCCTCGCCGGGCAATTTCTTACCCTTCAGTCTTGCCGGGATCACCCTTGTATCGTTTAAAAGAAGAAGGTCCCCCTCCCGGAGAAAGCTCCCTAGGGAGCTGAAGATCGTATGTTCAATGGCGCCTCCCTCCCTGAAAAGAACCATGAGGCGGGAAGAGTCCCTCGGATCCGCCGGATTCTGGGCAATAAGCTCCTCCGGCAGGGAATAGTCGTAAAGATCCGTTTGGAAGAGGTCCAAAGAGTTACTCCCTACATCTTGCCGATGGTTACCCCCGGGAAGTAGTGAAGGATTATTTTTTTATAATCCCACCCCTTCTCGGCCAGGACTTTGGCGCCCCACTGGGAAAGGCCTACGCCGTGACCCCATCCTTTGCCCCTGAACACAATGCCTCCCCCTGTCGCCGTGGACGCCGCCGGGGCGGAGGAAGGGGAGATTCCGGCGGGTTTATTGGTTCTGAGCGCCCGGATAAGATACCCTTTTCTCTTGTTGGGGTTCATGAGCATATCCATCAGCTCTTCCCCGTTGAAGACGCCCTGCTCCGTCAGGGCGGTAAGCTGTCTTTCCTCTGCCGTAGTCATGGGGGTATCTGAGGTGGGCACGTCTTTTGCGGGCGCGCCGCCCCTGGCGGGAGTCGATGCCGGAACCGGGAGGGGCATGGCCGCGGACGAGCCGGGCTGCAGGGCTGAATTGATGGAGAAGGCAGTGCTCTTTATCACTGTGCTCCCCGCCGCCATTCTGAAGGCATGGCTTTTTACGGTCTGAGTTCCCCTGGATCCCACGGCGATAAGAGTGTTGGCCCTGCCAAAAGAGTCCTTATCTCCAACTTTAAGCTCTTTCAGGGCTCCCACGTCGGCCCCGGCCTGTCTGAGGGCGTTTTCCACCTGGGAGGCCGAAAGCCGGGCTTCCCACCCCGCATTGGGCGATGATGAAGGAAAGGGCTCTCCCACTCCTTTCAGATAGGGCATAGCGCCTCCCCATACGGTGGAAACGTCCGCCGTAGCTCCTCCGCTGTCGGAGTGAAAGGGGGTGAAGGCCAGGCCGCCTCCGTGGCGCACCACAATTCCCCTGGTAGCGTTTATGGCCTGGTCGGCCTTTTTATCCTCGGCGTTTATGCCCCTGTATACCTGGGACATTACCGAATCCTGGAGGTCGTAGCCGTTCTTCCCCTTGTTCTGAGTAATGCTCCTGAGGGCGTAGGTTCTGGAGACTATGGCCTGGGCTTTGACAGCCTCCGGATGCCAGTTTGGGTCGACCTCCATCTTTATTACGCCCCGGAGGTAGTCCTCAAGATCAAGGACATTTACCAGGGTTATGCCCGACCCCGCGCCGATTACCCTGAAGCTGCCCCGGTAGCGCCTTCCGTTGAAGGCCAGGGGGGATTTGGACGTAAGTGTTACGGGCAGGCGCAGGGCGCGCCCTCCCGCAGAGACCGAGCCCTTCCCGGAGAGCTTTATT
>CAZXOD010000166.1:0-4358 GCA_964642285.1 uncultured Synergistaceae bacterium | reverse complement strand
CTGAAGAAAGTCTCCTTCTCAGGTGAAAAGGTTGCAGGCCCTCACAGGGATGCCATGGCCGATGAACTGGCCGCAATGGCCAATACTGTTGCCGGGGTAATTGTGCTTGGAGTTGACGACATCTCCAGGGAGATTCAGGGGATTCCGCGCGATAAGCTCGACCTGGTAGAGAGCTGGCTGCGTTCCATCTGCAACGACCTGGTAGACCCGCCCCTTGACTGTATTATCCGCAAACTGGCAGTCAAGAATAATAGAGGCGCAGATAAAATGATCATTAAAATCGAAGTGCCCCGCAGCCTCTTCGTACATAAGAGTCCCAATGGGTATTTTCGCAGGATTGGGAGTTCAAAAAGAGAGATGAAGCCAGACATGCCGACTCGGCTTTTCCAGCAGAGGAGTCAGGCCCGCCTCATTCGTTTTGACGAGCAGATCGTCCCCGGGGCAAATCTGGAAAACCTTAACCCAAAGCTTTGGAATCGCTTCAGAACAGTTATTTCGCCGGAGGATGATCTGGAGTTCCTTTCAAAACTTAAGCTCATTGCCAGGGATGAGGACGGCTCCATGCGCGCTACAGTGAGCGGCGTCCTGATGGCGTCCGACACGCCGGAACAGTTTTTGCCTAGCGCATTTATTCAGGCAGTCTGCTACCTGGGGACAGACCGGAATTCGGCCCGGCAGGTGGATTCAAAAGATATCACAGGCCCCCTTGACGTGCAGATCCGGGAGGCCTGCAAGTTTGTCGTAATGAATATGAGGGTTTACGCCATTAAGGCTCCTGCCAGGATCGAGACCCCCCAGTTCTCCCTGAACGCAGTCTTCGAGGCGGTTGCCAACGCAGTAGCTCACAGAGATTACTCGATCTACGGCTCGAAGATACGTCTTCACATTTTTTCAGACAGGCTGGAGCTTTTCTCTCCCGGCGCCCTGCCCAACACGATGACGGTAGGGAATATTTCAGAACGTCAGTCGACCAGGAACGAGCTCGTCAGCTCGCTGCTTGCACGCTGTCGGATGAATGTGGACGCTCCCGGAAGCAGGCGGAGCTTTATAATGGACAAGAGGGGGGAGGGAGTTCCGATAATCATCTCCGAAAGCGAAGAGCTATCGGGAAGAAGGCCCGAATACGCCCTTCTGGACGACGCCGAGCTGAAGCTGACCATTTTTGCCGCCCCGTCTCCCCACGGGCAGAGTTAATAACGGGGCGGCCCGTTCTTTTCTTAAATTTCCGATCCCATCTTAAAGGCCCGATCCAGGGCCTCTTTATTTTCCTGCACCGGGGTTGTGCGGGCGCTTACGGCAATGGTTCCCCGGAAGTCGATTCCCAGGTATTCGCAGATGTCCTTAAGGGTGTTTTCGACCAGAATGGCGCCGGAGTTTGGGTCTGTCCCGTTATAGGTGGTAAGAAAATACATTTTTTTGCCGTTGAACAGGCTGTAGTCCATGGCGTAGACTCTGTCCATCATCACCTTGGTCTGGGCGGGCATGGACCACCAGTAGATGGGAAAGGCGTGGACAATTACATCCGCCTCCGTCAGCGCTCTGTAAAGCTCCGTCATGTCATCGTCATGAATGCATTTGCTGGTGCCCACGCCGTCTTTTTTGCAAAAGCGACAGGCGGTGCAGGGTGCGATCTTTTTCCCATGAAGCCAGACTGTGCTTACCTCGCACCCCTTCGACGCGGCCCCTTCGGCAAAAGAACCAAGCAGGGCGGCGGTGTTTCCCTCTCTCCTGGGACTGCCCAGCAACGCAAGAACTTTCACTTTCCTATCACTCCTCACTTATTTTTGTTCAAGTCTACCTAAAAATCGCCGGATTTGCTACTGCCAGGGAATAGAAGTCCATGAAGCCGGTGGCAATTTTGCGGTCTTGTCGCAGGGATGCATTATATAATTGACAAAATAGATGCGTATCTGCTACTGTGTGCTTTGAAGTGCCGGAATGCAGTGCGGGCCTATGTATGAAGGAGGAATATCTAATGATTACGCAGATTGACCATATCGAGATTATTGTGAACGATGTTAATGAGTACGTGGAGTTTTATAAGAAACTGGGTTTTAAGCTGCTCAGATGGACCGACCATCATGGCGGTTCCGCAGAACTTCAGCTTCCAGGTGAAAATCAGCCCGTTATTGAGCTTCACACTGTGATTGACGAAGAAAACATCGGTGTTAACCATATTGCGTTTAAAGCTGACGACCTCATTAAAACTTATGAGGAATTAAAGGAAGCGGGTATTGAATTTAGCAATGAGCCCTATCGCAACAGGCACACTGGCAGAGGAAATGTCCGGCTCCGCGACCCTGACGGCTGGCGCCTCCAAATCAGCGACGGCGATAGAAAGGAGCCTGAAAAAGGAGTGCCTGAGTCTGAAGTAAAGGACGAGTTCAGACGGTAGCCCCTTCAGGATTATCATGTTTTTAAAAAACCCTTCAACTATTTTAGGATCTTTGTTGATACTTTTCAGCGGAGGAGTTCTTTATTTAGTCTCTTGTTTTTCGACGGCCGCCGATGAATTTCGAGCACTATCCCCAAGATTTTTCCCTAATATTTTAGGATGGATGATCCTGGGGTTTGGTGCATTTATTTTTTGCAAAGGTCTTGGAGAGAGTCAGGGGCCGATATTCAAGGAACGGCCGGAAAAAAAGGCGGTTCTTAACGCAGTTTTTTTCGTTGTTTCTGTGGCTGTTTACTTGTATTTTTTGCCGTCCCTGGGATTTATTTTGATGACAGGGGCGTTTATGATCTTTTCTCAATGGCTTCTTGGAGAGAAAAGCATTCCGCAGATATTATTGAAGGCGTTGGTTTTTACTTTGGCCGTTAATTATATTTTTTTGAATTTGCTTACTGTACCGCTGCCGCTTGGACCATGGGGGTTTTAGTCATGATTGGAATTCGCGCTTTTGAAACAGGATTGAAAGGATTTGCGTTATGACTCTTTCTGCGGCTTTTGAGACTGTCTTCACCCTTAAGATGATGTCTCTCATCTTCGGGGGCAGCGCTCTGGGCATTATAGTGGGCGCACTCCCGGGATTGTCTGCAACTATGGGGATGGCTCTTATGCTGCCGGTGACTTTTTATATGCCGCCGGCAGAGGGGATTTTAATGCTGCTGGGTTTATATACAGGAGCGGTTTTTGGTGGCGCCTACTCGGCTATTCTTCTTAACATTCCGGGCGCTCCTCCCGCTGTGATGACGTCGTTGGACGGCTATCCGATGGCGCAGCGGGGTGAGGCCGGAAGGGCAATCAGCCTGGCTACGGTGAGTTCCACTTTTGGCGGAATAGCCGGGGTTATTGCCCTTATAATAATTGCCCCGATTCTTGCCAGATTTGCCCTTCGGTTTGGGCCTGCGGAATATGCTGTGCTGGCTGTGTTCGGATTGAGCGCTATCGTGTCAGTTTCGGGCAAAAATCTGGCAAAGGGTTTTTCCGGCGCTGTGCTGGGCGTTTTGCTTTCTACGGTCGGCATGGACAATTTTACAAACGTTTCACGATTCACTTTCGGATCTATTGATCTCATGTCCGGCATAGATTTCATCCCTGTGGTAATTGGTCTTTTCGGTCTTGCAGAAGTTATTTCGCAGATTCTGGAAGGGAAAAAAGACGGCGTCATTACAAAAAAAATCTCCCGTCTTTTTCTTTCAGGGAGCGATTTTTTAAAGATATTGAAAGGCCTGGTTCCCGCAAGCTTAATTGGCATAGTGATAGGCGTGCTTCCAGGCGCCGGCGGTACGATTGCGTCAATCATAAGCTACAACCGCGCCATGCAGTCCTCCGATGAACCCGAAAAATTCGGAAAAGGGGCGCCCGAGGGCGTTATAGCGGCTGAGACGGCAAATAATGCTTCTGTCGGAGGAGCCATGGTGCCGCTTTTGACTTTGGGCGTCCCCGGGAGTTCGCCCGCGGCGATTCTGCTTGGCGCTCTGCTGATCCATAATTTGAGGCCGGGGCCAATGCTCTTTACCACACAGCCCCTTCTTATCAACACCATTTTTATCGGACTCCTGGTAGCGCAGTTTACGCTGTTGTTTTGGGGGCTTAGCACAGCGCGCCTTGCGCCCTGGATTCTTGCCGTAAAAAAGGAAACCATGCTGCCTGCAATTACTATTCTGTGCGTCATAGGGGCATACGCTCTTAAAAACAGCTTTTTTGACGTCGGAATCATGCTGGTTTCCGGAGTGGCGGGATTTTACCTGAATAAATTGGGAGTGAAGCCAGGAACGATTGTTCTCGGATTAATTTTGGGTCCTATGTTCGAGAATAATCTGCGCAGCACGATAGAAATTTCCGGAATAGCGCCTGTTTTTACATCGCCCATTTGCGTTGTCCTATGGATTTTGACTGCGGGAATGGTGCTGTA
>CAZXOD010000165.1:0-4459 GCA_964642285.1 uncultured Synergistaceae bacterium | reverse complement strand
GGGGCCATGATCATAAAGAACGGCCTTATAGAGGAGGTTGGCCCCCGGGAGGAAGTGGAGAAGAAGGCTATGGCCATGGAATTTGACGAGGAGATAGACTGCGGGGGCCGGTGCGTCATCCCCGGCTTTGTGGACCCCCATACCCACATGTGTTTCGCCCGCAGGAGGGAGGAGGAGTTCTCCCTCCGCCTTGAGGGGACGCCCTATCTTGAAATCCTTAAAAGGGGCGGCGGGATTCTATCCTCCGTGAGGGCTGTCAAGGAGGCCTCCGACGACGAACTTTTCGAAAACACCCTCTGTCTCGCCCTTTCCGCCCTGTCCATGGGGACCACTACCGTTGAGATGAAGAGCGGCTATGGCCTGGACACGGAGACGGAGCTGCGGATGCTCTCCGTCATCCGGCGGGTGGGCCGGGAGAGCCCCCTGGACGTGATACCAACCTTCATGGGCGCCCACGCCGTGCCGGAAGAGTACAAGGGCAGGGCTGACGAATTCACTGATCTCATTGTAAAAGAAATGCTCCCTGCGGCAAAGGAGCAGGGAATCGCCCGGTTCTGTGATGTGTTCTGCGAGGAGGGCGTCTTCTCCCTCGCCCAGACGGAGCGAATTTTGACCGAGGCCGGCAGGCTCGGCTTCGGACTTAAGGTTCATGCCGACGAAGTTCACGATACGGGAGGAGCTGGGCTTGCAGCCAAAGTAGGGGCCGTCTCGGCGGAGCACCTTCTTGCCGCGAGCGATGAAGGCCTCTCCGCCATGGCAGCGGCGGGGGTTGCCGCTATTCTGCTGCCCGCTACGGCCTACAGCCTGAGGAAGCCCTATGCCCGGGCCCGGGCCATGATTGACCGGGGAGTTCCTGTGGCGCTGGCCACCGATTGCAACCCCGGGTCGTCCTTTACGGAGTCCATGCCCTTTGTCTTCGGACTGGGAGTTATGGCCATGGGGCTGACGGTGAACGAGGCCCTGACGGCCGCCACAAAAAACAGCGCTTGCGCCATAGGGGCGGGGGACGTCTGCGGAACCCTGGAGAGAGGCAAGCAGGCGGACTTCCTGGTTCTCGACGGCGAGACGCCGGCGATCATGGCCTACCATGCCGGAGTTTCGCCGGTGGACGAGGTCTACAAGAAAGGGGAGCGGGTAGCTTGAAGATTGGAAAGGGGAGCGGAACAGTCCGGCTGGACGGCCTTTCTCTCACCCTCAGGGATGTGGCGGGGGTAGCCAGGGAAGGATGGACGGTAGAGCTGGACGCAGAGGCTGTCAGAAAGGCGGAAGCCTCTTCGGCAGCGGTGAGAGAGTGGGAGAACTCCGACGACGTGGTGTACGGCATAACTACGGGCTTTGGCGACCTGGCCTCGGTGAACATTTCAAAAAAAGACAGAAGGCAGCTGCAGGAGAATCTGCTTAAAAGCCACGCCTGCGGCGTAGGCGCCCCCTTCCCCGAGGATATAGTCAGGGCCATGATGCTGCTCAGGATCAACAGCCTTATCCGGGGCCATTCGGGCATAAGCCTTGATGTCCTTAACCTGTTCGTGAATTTACTTAACCTTGGAGTCCACCCTCAGGTACCCTGTCAGGGGTCGGTGGGCGCCAGCGGCGACCTCTGCCCTCTTTCCCACCTCGCCCTTCCCCTTATCGGTCACGGGGAGGTGGAGTACAGAGGCAGGATTATGCCCGCCGCAAAGGCCCTTAAGGCCGCCGGCCTCCAAGCCGTGCAGCTGGGCGCCAAGGAGGGGCTGGCCCTGAACAACGGCACGGCCTCCATGGGGGCCATGGCCGTTCTTGCCCTTTTGGACGCCGAAATGCTGGCCAAAACGGCGGATATCGCCGTCGCCATCTCCCTGGAGGCCCTTCACGGCGTGCCCTACGCCTTTGACGAGCGGACCCACGCCCTACGGCCCCACGACGGCCAGGGCAGGGTGGCCCGCAACATACGGAGGCTCATCGAGGGCAGCGAAATTCTTGAAAAGTACAAGGCCGGCAGAGTTCAGGACGCCTACTCCCTCCGGTGCGCGCCCCAGGTTCACGGCGCTTCCAGGGATGCCTTCGGCTACGTCCGCCGGGTTCTGGAGACGGAGATCAACTCCGTCACCGACAACCCCATTATTTTCCCCGACGACGGACTGGCCATCAGCGGCGGCAACTTTCACGGCCAGCCTCTGGCTCTGGCCATGGACTTCTTCGGCATCGCCGTCGCGGAGCTTGCCAATATCTCAGAGAGGCGGCAGGCCAGGCTTGTGGACGGAAGCCTTTCGGGACTGCCCCCCTTCCTGGTGGAGAACAGCGGCCTCAACAGCGGCTTCATGATCGCCCAGTACACGTCGGCGGCCCTGGTATCGGAGAATAAGGTGCTGGCTCACCCGTCGTCGGTGGACTCCATCCCCACGTCGGCCAACCAGGAGGACCATGTCTCCATGGGGGCCTACTCCGCCCGCAAGGGCCTGTCTATCCTGGACAACGCCCGGAAGGTGATAGCCACAGAGCTGCTGATAGCCTCCCAGGCCCTGGACTTCAGCCGTCTGCTGAAGCCCGGCGCGGGGACCATGGCGGCTCACGACTGCGTGCGGAGCGCGATTCCCTACCTGAAGCACGACGAATACCTTCATCCCCTCATGGAGAGGGCGGAGGCCCTGACGGCCAGGGGAACGGTGGTGGAGGCAGCGGAGGAGGCCATAGGGGAACTGGATTGACGGGCAGTAAGTAAAAATAGGGACGGGCCTGCGGGCTCGTCCCTATTTTTTAGCGTTTAAAAAAACAGTTGTTATTCTCCGCAGAGCCTGCTCCAGGCAAAACCGGCGAGGCAGGCCGTCCCCAGGGGCAGCGCGTCCTCATCCACGTTGAACTTCGGATGGTGGTGGGCGTTGTCCGTCCCCTTGGCGCTGTTGCCCGACCCCAGAAAGAAAAAGGTTCCGGGGACCTTCTGCTGGAAGTAGCTGAAATCCTCCGAGCCCATGATGAGCCCCATCTCACGGACGTTTTCCGTGCCAGCCATGGCCTCGAAAACTTTTTTTGCTTCCTTTGTGACGGCGGAGTCGTTGATGGTGGCGGGGATGAACCGCTTGTAGTCCAGGGAATATTCGCACCGGCCTATCTGGCACGCCCCGGCGATGACCCTGCGGATCGCCTCTTCCACATGATCCTGCACGGCGGGGTTGAAGGAGCGCACCGTGCCGTTCATGGTCGCCGTGTCCGGTATTATGTTGAAGGCCGTCTCCCCGGCCTTGACAACCCCGGTGCTGACTACCACCGTCTCCCTGGCGCTGACCTCTCGGCCTACCACGGCCTGGAGGTTGAGCACTATATTTGCGGCGGTGATGGTGGGGTCGATGGCCAGCTCCGGGGTGGAGCCGTGGCCGCCTCTGCCCTTAAGGGTGAGATACCACCCGTCGGCCGCCGCCATGACAGGTCCGGAACGGTACAACACCGAGCCCGTGGGCTCCTGGGCCCAGACGTGTAGCCCTGCAACTTCGTCCACTCCCTCAAGAGCCCCTTCCTCCACCATGGCCTTTGCGCCGGACTTCAGGCCGCTCTCCTCGGCGGGCTGAAATAAAAACCGCACCGTTCCCGAAAGCTTGGGCCGAATATCCGCAAGAATCTTTGCCGCCCCCAGAAGCATGGCCGTGTGGGCGTCGTGGCCGCAGGCGTGCATCACTCCCGGGAAGACGGACTTGTAGGGCGCGTCGTTGTCCTCGTCCATGGGGAGGGCGTCCATGTCGGCCCTCAGAGCAACGCATTTCCCGGGCTTTCCGCCCTTAAGGTCGGCGACCACGCCGCACTTTGTGCCGCCGAAGCCCATCTGGACAATGGAGCATCCAAGCTTCTCCAGCTCTTCTGCCACTCTTTTGGTGGTCTCCACTTCCTGCCAGGCTATTTCCGGGTGCATGTGAAAATGACGCCTGAGGGCAACAATTTCGTCCTTGTCGGCGACGGACATTTCCCTGATCTTTTCAAGCATTGACTGACTCCCCGCTTTCCTGAAAATTGATGTCTGATGTTGAAATTTAAAAAGCGCCGCGCGCCTTTCAAAAGGGGCTGTACAGAGGGGCTATTTTGAACGCCGCCAGCAGCGCCTCCTTCATGCTCACGGGATTGGCCACGCCCTTCCAGGCGATGTCGAAGGCCGTGCCGTGGTCCACCGACGTGCGGATGAAGGGCAGGCCGAAGGTGACGCTCACTGTTCTGTAGAAGTCGTAGGTCTTGGAGGCGATGTGCCCCTGGTCGTGGTAGAGGGAGACCACCACGTCGTACTTGCCCTGTAGGCCGAAATAAAACACGCTGTCGGCGGGCACGGGCCCCACTACGTTTAAGCCCCTGGCTCTGGCGGCTTCCACGGCGGGGATCAGGATTTTAGCCTCCTCATCGCCGAAGAGCCCTCCATCGGAGGCGTGGGGGTTCAGAGCAGCCAGGGCAATGGTCCCCGCCGGGAGGCCAATAGAGGCAAGGCACTTGGCCGCCGTCTCTATGG
>CAZXOD010000164.1:0-4481 GCA_964642285.1 uncultured Synergistaceae bacterium | reverse complement strand
TCGCGGACGCGGGCCTTGTCTTCGTCCCCAGCAGGGGCGGACGCAGCCACTGTCCCGAGGAGTGGACGGACTTCGATCAGATTAAAAAAGGCGTGGACGTAGTGTTGGGGGCGGTGCTGGCCCTGGCCGAGGGCGCGGTGTAGGGTCAGGGAAGATTCTTCGGGCTGAGATCCCGAAATGCTATTAAGGCGGATCGAAATGATCCGCCTTTTTTCATTACTCGCGTTCAAGCTTTAAAAGCAGCATCCCCAGGGGAGGAAGGGTTACGCAGAGGGAGTTCTCCCACTGCTTCCACCGGAATTGTTCGGAGCGGCAGCCGCCGTAGTTACCGAAGCCCCCGCCGCCGTACTCCCTTCCGTCGGTATTCAGCAGCTCTCGCCAGTAGCCGGCCCCGGGGACCGGGATCCGGTATTGAATCCTGGGCAGAGGGGTGAAGTTGCACACGGCCATGATCATGTCGCCGGAACGGCTCTTTCTGACGAAAGCGACCACGCTCTTCTCCCAGTCGGAGAAATCGCACCACTCGAAGCCCTCGGAAGTAAAATCCAGCTCGTGGAGAGCGGGCTCTTCCCTGTAGATCCTGTTCAGCTCCCCCACCAACAGCGAGACGCCTCTGTGCTCAGGGATGTTCAGCTGATCCCACTGGAGACTGTCGTCGTGGTTCCACTCTTTGCCCTGGCCGAACTCCGAGCCCATAAATAACAGCTTCTTGCCGGGGTGGGCGTACATAAAGCCGTAGAGCAGGCGCAGATTGGCGAACTGCTGCCAGGCGTCGCCGGGCATCTTACCCAACATGGAGCCCTTGCCATGGACCACTTCATCGTGGGAGAAGGGCAGCAGAAAGTTTTCGGTAAAGGCATACATTATGCCGAAGGTTATCTTGTTGTGGTCGTACTTTCTGTAGACGGGGTCCCGGGCCATATAGGACAGGATGTCGTGCATCCAGCCCATGTTCCACTTCATGCCGAAGCCGAGCCCTCCCACAAACACGGGGCGGGTTACCATGGGCCAGGCGGTGGACTCCTCGGCGATAGTCTGGACTCCCTCGAAGTCGCCGTAGACCGTCTCGTTCAGTTTCTTAAGAAAACCGATGGCCTCCAGGTTCTCCCGGCCGCCGTACTTGTTTGGAATCCACTCCCCTTCCTTCCTGGAGTAGTCCAGATAGAGCATGGAAGCCACCGCGTCCACCCTCAGGCCGTCGGCGTGAAACCTGTCGAGCCAGAAGTGGGCACTGCTGAAGAGAAATCCCCTTACCTCGTTTCGCCCGTAGTTGAAGATCCAGCTCTTCCAGTCGGGGTGGAAGCCCTTGCGGGGGTCTTCGTGCTCGTAGAGACAGGT
Organism: uncultured Synergistaceae bacterium; assembly: GCA_964642285.1. GTDB lineage: Bacteria > Synergistota > Synergistia > Synergistales > Aminobacteriaceae > Aminivibrio. The sequence continues at coordinate 3,143 of CAZXOD010000164.1, read as the reverse complement.
GCCGTCGAACCGGGCCAGGCCGTAGGAGTCCGCCGGGAAGTGAGAGGGAACCCAGTCCAGGATCACCCCTATGCCCTTTTGGTGAAGCATATCCACCATGTACATGAAATCCTCGGGCGTCCCGTACCTGCTGGAGGGAGCGAAATAGCCCAGGGTCTGGTAGCCCCAGGAGCCGTCAAAGGGGTGCTCCATCACGGGAAGAAGCTCCACGTGGGTGAAGCCCATGGCGGCGGCATAGTCGCCCAGTTCATGGCCCAGCTCCCTGTAGGAGAGGGATCGGAAGCCTTCCGCAGGGTTTCGCCTCCAGGAGCCTATGTGGACCTCGTAGACGGACATGGGGCCTTCAAGGGCGTTTTTTTCGGCCCTTGACTCCATCCAGTCGCCATCCCCCCACTGGTAGTCGTGGGGCCAGACGATGGATGCCGTCTTTGGGGACACCTCCCAGAAAAACGCGAAGGGGTCCCCTTTTTCAATAATCCGCCCCTCCCTGGTGCGGAGGGAGAATTTGTAGAGGGCGCCCTTCCCCACGCCGGGAATAAAACCCTCCCATACGCCGGAATTGTCCTTTTTGGGAGATAGGTAGTGCACGGTTCGGCTCCAACCGTTGAAGTCCCCTATGACGCTCACTTCCCGGGCGTTGGGAGCCCATACGGCGAAGCAGGTCCCCTCTTTTTTATTGTGAACGGCCGGGTGGGCGCCCAGTTTTTCATAAAGCCTGCAATGGTTGCCCTCCCGGAACAGATATGAATCCATCTCGCCAAAGAGTGAAAAATCGTAGTCCGGTTTTCCTGCGGGGTTCATTTATAATTCCTCCCTCCGGTGACGGATAGTTCTGCGGACTATTCTACCTCATGAAGGCTAAAGGGAGGTATGACTGCCGGAAGCTGCCCCTTCGGGGAGTTTTTTTAATTCCTCCGGAAGTGGTAAACCTCCCCCTTACCCATCTCTTTTCCCCAGAGCCCTCAGTCTTGGCAGAATGAGACGCACCATGGCCATGGAAACCACCAGGGTCGGAAGAAGATAGGAGCCGTTATAGACCGAGGAGTATATCCAGACATTGGTTTCCTCCGGGGCGAAGGCCGCAAAAAACACAGCCCCCGACAGAACGTGGCATAAGAATCTCAGAAACCCCGCCAGGACCATGCCCGTCAACGGATACCCGGCGAAAAAACCCGCCGTCCCAAGAACCCCGAAGGCAACCGGGTAATCCAGCACTGCCTGAAGAGGGTGGGCCATATAGCCGCCGGTCATAAACTGCAGCACGCCCGAGACAGCTCCGGCAAGACAGCCGGCCCTTCCTCCTCTTCTGATGGCAAAAAGAAAAAGCGGAACCATCTCCAGGGTTACGGAGCCGCCCTGGGGCATGGACCACAGGCGCAGGGCGGAAAAAACCACCGATAGAGCTACTGCAAGAGCTCCTTCCACGAGAATTCTGTTTCTGTCGCCCGCCATAAAAAAATCCCCCTTTGCAAAAAACGCATCGGAGGAATGTCCTCAGTAAGGGCACCTTCCCTTCGCCGGCATTACCCGGATCAGGTTCCAGGGGTCGGGGCTAAAATGCCCCCTCTCAGTCCTTTAGGAACTCCCCCGATGCAGTTAAAATATTATACTCCTTTTTAAGATTCAAGTCACCGGCAGTATTTCTAAAGAGACGGACTGTCTTAAGACCCTTGCCAAACCAGGAGCGAATAAACAGAATTCTACCCCCCCTTCCTCGCCCGCACTCTGTGTTTCCGTAAGAAATCAACAAAGAACCTTTTTATATTCCTTGAAATCAACAACGAAATAGAATATCATTGACATGGAAAGTACGAGAGGAGGCAAGCCAGTTGAAAAACATCCCAGAGCAGATCACCCGGCAAATTCGCGACTTTAACCGATTTTACACAGGCTTTATCGGCGCCGTAAACAAATCAGTGCAAAACAGTCCCTTTTCCCTGGCCGAGGCAAGGGTTCTTTACGAAATCAAGCACAGTGAAGCGCCCACGGCAAGCTCGATCAACGTGCAGCTCGACCTGGACCCGGGATACTTGAGCAGAATAATAAGGCGTTTTGAGCAGGAAAAACACCTGGAAAAAGAAAGGTCTTCCAGCGACGGCAGAGCCTTCGTCCTCCGCCTCACAACCCAGGGAGAGCGCATACTTACAGCCTTGGAAAAAGCCGCGGACAAAAGCGCCGTAGAGCTGCTCTCTCCTCTTACAAAGTCCGACGTCAACGGCCTTCTGGTGTCCATGGACGCCATCCGCAGCATTCTCACGGGTGACCCCCTGGATGTGGAAATCCGCCCCCTAAAACCGGGAGAACTAGGGGTCATAGCCGCCCAGAACATGGAATTCTACATGAACGAACTGGGGTTGGATAAAAGCTTTGAACTGTTCCTGTTCGAAAACATGGTGCGGTTCATAAAGAATAAAGAGCGGGAAAAATCCGAGGGCTGGGTTGTGGACCACAAGGGCAGCGCTGTGGGATTCATAGGGGTGGACGGAGAGAAGAACGAAACCGCTAAAATAGTGGGATTGCTCCTCCAGCCGGAGTTCAGAAAGATGGGACTGGGCAGGCGTCTAATGGACCAGGCTCTCGCTTTCTGCCGGGAGAACCTCTACCACCGGGTCTACCTCTGGTCCTTCCCCGAGCTGAGGGACGCCCGACGGCTGTATGAATTCTACGGCTTCTCCCCCACCGATGAGCAGACGCGAACGACCTGGGGCAAAGAAACTGTCGTGGAGAGGTGGGACTGCATCCTCCACGACTCCGGAGAAGAATAAATTCGCATTTGATAAAGGCGGCCCCTTGAGAGGCCGCCTTTTTTCTTTAAAATCCCCTTCGGCCAAATTTAAACAAAAATCTATATCTTCATGGACCTATGAGTGTTGAACAAAACTTAGGGCCAAGATATGGAAATTTTTATCTTTTCCTTTGCTGCTTTTACTGATGTATAATTTCTCACTATGGCAGTGTGCGGGCATTTAAGACCATGATAAATGCACCGCAGGTAGTGCGCCGCCTGCTTCATTATTCCTTAAACAACGTTTTTCCCGCGGATCAAACAGGCTTTCGGGAGGGAGGACATACGCAAATCAGAATGAGAATCGGTCCGCGCGTCGAAAACGTTTTCTTTGCTGCATCGAAGCGGGATATTCGAA
>CAZXOD010000163.1:3443-4557 GCA_964642285.1 uncultured Synergistaceae bacterium | reverse complement strand
GTCGGGCTCATAACCCGAAGGTCGCAGGTTCGAATCCTGCCCCCGCAACCAATTTCGGCGGTGTAGCTCAGATGGCTAGAGCATGCGGTTCATACCCGCAGTGTCACTGGTTCGATTCCAGTCACCGCCACCAAATAGCGAATTAGAAAAGGCGGAGAAAAACTCCGTCTTTTTTTGTGTACAGGTGAAAAATGGAAGGCAATGAACAAAAAAAATCTATAAAAATTCCGTTGGAATATTCAAAACCCCGTCTGAGAAAGAAGTTTTTGGAGACAGGAGCGTCCCAAGGCTGGCTCCATACGGACGCCCCCATTGTGCTTGCCGTCTCTGGCGGCTCTGATTCCATGGCCATGCTGTGGTTCTTCTCTGTTTTCAGGCCAAAAAATATTGTAGCGGCCCACCTGGATCACGGTATAAGGGGAGAAGAGGCCCGGCAGGACGCTCGGTTCGCCGCGGATATGGCCAAAAAATTCGGGGCGGACTTCGTCACAAAATCCCTGCCGGTCCCCGACATGCTCCTTCAGGGTGAATCCCTGGAGGACGGAGCAAGGAGAATCCGGTACGCCTTTCTTGAAGATGTCAGAAAAAGCCTTGGAGGATGGGGCATCGGGGTTGCCCATACGAGCGACGACTCAGCCGAGACCTTCATCCATAACCTTTTCAGAGGATCGGGCGTCAGGGGCCTCTCGGGCATCCCCCCTCGCAGAGGATTCATCTTCCGGCCCCTTCTGGGCTGGTCCCGCTCTTTCCTCAGGAGTCTCCTCACATGCTACGAAGTGCCCTGGCGGGAGGATTCTACCAACGAAGACACTTCCCATATGAGAAACAGAATAAGAAAGATTATCATCCCCATGGTGGAAAAGGAGATAAACAGCTCCGCCCGGGCCCATATTCTGGGGACGGCCGGCGATATTGCCTGGTTCAGAAATAAAGAGGAAGAGACCGGAGAAACCCTCCTCAAGTCGGGCGCCGTTTCCCTGCCCTTTTGTTCCTATGCCTGCGCTCTCTCCTTTCTCAGGGGGTTGGACAGGGGAACCCTGGCTCTTTTTATCAGGGCAGTGGGGCGATTTATGGGGCTGAAAACCCTCTCCAGGGAGAGAACCGAAAATTTTTC
>CAZXOD010000163.1:0-3433 GCA_964642285.1 uncultured Synergistaceae bacterium | reverse complement strand
CGGCTTGTTGTCTCGGGCGGGTCCTGGTGTTTTCAGTGGCAGAGAGATATGTTTGTTTTCAGCAGTTTGCCCTTTGTTGCCTGGGTTGATCCTGCTATACTAAACAGATTGGACTCTCCGGTCATGAAACTTAGCCTTAAGGGCGACGGCGGGAAATTCACGTGGAACAGATGGCCCTTCTCCTGGAAAAAAGTTGGGGATAAGACAGGCTTCGCCGGCTGGATGAGAGCCGTTATTCCCATGAACGAAGAGATTGAAATACTCCCCCTGTCCGCTTTTGAGGCCGACGACAGACCGTGGGCGCCCGGCTGGGGGCGAGATGTTTTTCCCGTGCTCCGCTCAGAATCCTTAAGATGGATTCCCTTCTGGGGGAGACTGGAGCGCGAAATGGCTGAAACAAGGCACAAAGAAGCCCTTTGCATAACTTCGGGGTTTCCCCAAATATCCTGTGAAAAGGGGAAAGAGGATGAATTATAGGCTTTCGGGCGAACTCATAACCAGGGACGAAATACAGAAAAGAGTCGCCGAACTTGGAGAAAAGATAGGCAAAGACTATGCGGGAAAAGACCTGGTGGTGGTCGGTATTTTAAAGGGCGCCATAATATTTATGGCGGACCTCGTCAGGCACATTCCGCCGACGGTAAACGCCACACTTGACTTTATGGCTGTGTCGTCCTACGGTGATTCCACAAAGACCAACGGCATCGTCCGAATCGTGAAGGATCTGGACGGAAGCGTCAAGGATAAAAACGTGCTGGTGGTGGAAGATATTGTTGACACAGGTCTTACTCTGTCCTATCTTATCAAGCTGATGCATGAAAGACAGCCTGAAAGCGTAAGGGTATGCGCCCTTCTCGACAAGGAAGAGAGAAGGAAAGTGCATGTGGACGTCGCTTACCGGGGCTTTCCTATACCCGATAAATTCGTGGTGGGCTACGGCCTCGACTATGCCGGAAAATGGAGAAATCTCCCCGCGGTTCATTACGTGGAACAGGAGAAAGAGCAGTCATAGAAAGAGCATCGACACTTTAAAAATAAGTCAGGAGGCGGCAAAAATTTGGGCCGGTTAGTTAAAAATCTTGGTTTGTACCTGATACTTATAGTGCTTGTAGTGAGCCTTGTAAATGTATTTCTCTCGCCTGTCCAGGGTCCCAGGGAAGTGCAGGAGGTGGCTTACAGCGACTTCCTTTCCAGTGTGGACACCGGAAAAGTTGCCTCGGCGACTATCCTTGAGAATTCGGTCAGGGGAAAGTTTGCCGACGGCAGGGAGTTCGTCACCTACGTGGTTGGTGTGGGCGACCTGGCGACCGAGGTGGCCAGAAAGGGAGTAAAAGTTGAGGTGGAGCCCCCCCAGAGGAGTCCCTGGTGGGCAAACATGCTCTCCTCCCTCTTCCCGACCCTGCTGCTCATCGGGGTCTGGATCTTCTTCCTCTACAATATGCAGGGCGGCGGCGGCAAGGTGATGAACTTCGCCAAGAGCAAGGCGAAGCTCTTCCTTGACAACCGCCCCAAGGTCACCTTTAAGGACGTGGCCGGATGCGAGGAGTCAAAGGAAGAGCTGTCGGAGGTAATTTACTACCTGAAGGACCCGAGCAAATTCACCGCTCTGGGCGCCAAGGTTCCCCGGGGAGTCCTGCTTCTCGGACCTCCGGGAACGGGCAAGACGCTGCTGGCCAGGGCTGCCGCAGGCGAGGCCGACGTGCCCTTTTTCAGCGTCAGCGGATCGGACTTTGTTGAGATGTTCGTGGGAGTCGGAGCCGCCAGGGTGCGGGACCTCTTTGAACAGGCCAGAAAGTATCAGCCCTGCATTATTTTCATCGACGAAATGGACGCTGTGGGAAGGCAGAGAGGGGCGGGCCTGGGCGGAGGGCACGACGAAAGAGAGCAGACCCTTAACCAGCTTCTGGTAGAGCTTGACGGATTTGACGAGTCCACGGGGATCATTCTGCTGGCGGCCACCAACAGGCCGGACATTCTCGACCCGGCGCTGCTCCGTCCCGGCAGGTTTGACAGACACATTGTGGTGGACCGTCCCGATGTGAAGGGCAGGGAGGCCATCCTCGAGGTTCACACGAAGGGCAAAAAACTTTCCCGGGACGTGAACCTGGGCATTCTGGCGAGGAGAACCCCCGGCTTCGTCGGGGCCGATCTGGCAAACCTGGTGAACGAGGCGGCCCTTCTCTCGGCCAGAGGCGGCGAGAAGGAGCTTACCATGAAAAACTTTGAGGAGGGCATCGACAGGGTAATTGCCGGCCCCGAAAGAAAGAGCAGGCTCATCAGCGAAAGGGAAAAGAAGATAATCGCCTACCACGAAACAGGCCATGCCTTGGTGGCAAAGCTTATCCCGGACTGCGATCCTGTTCATAAAATCTCCATCATACCCAGAGGGCACATGGCCCTTGGATACACCCTGCAGCTTCCTGAGGAAGACCGCTTCCTCATGTCCCGGACGGAGCTGTACAACAAGATCTGCGTGCTGTTCGGCGGAAGGGTGGCCGAGGAGATAAAATTCGGGGACGTCACTACAGGGGCTAGCAACGACCTTGAAAGAGCCACTCAGATAGCCAGACAGATGGTTACCGAGTTCGGCATGAGCGAAAAGCTGGGCCTCGTAAAGCTGGGACACAAGCACCAGGAGGTATTCCTCGGCAGGGACATCGGCGAATCGAGGAACTACAGCGAGGAAGTGGCCTACACCGTCGACCAGGAAGTTAAAAAAATCATCGACTCCTGCTACAACCGGGTCCATCAGCTGCTGGTGGAAAACTCGGAGGACATGGATAAAGTAGCGGAGACTCTGCTGGCAAAAGAGGTCATCGAAGGCAGGGAGCTTTCCGTCCTCCTCGGCATGGAAGTGGAGGAAGAGGACGACGCCCCCGGCAGCGATGCCGCGGAAGAGGCCGTAGAAAAAGAAGAGCCGTCGCCGGAGGAAGAACCTGTCGCCGCGACGAATGGAGTCCCGGCAGAAAGTTTCCTGGCATCGGAAGTGCCGGAGGAAGATGGGAGGGCCCCCATGGAGTCCGATGAAACCGCGGAAGCGTAGCAGTTGAACAAAAAACGACGAGGAGCCGGGATTTTTCCCGGTTCCATTTTTCTGTTTCAGGAGTAAAAGAAAGGAGGCTAAGCCATGAACGCAGCTGAAGGAAAGTTCGAACTGGTCGCTCCATGGCTCCCATCGGGTGACCAGCCCCGTGCGATAAGCCAACTTTCCGCAGGAATTGATGAAAAACTGCGCTTCCAGACTCTGCTAGGAGTGACGGGAAGCGGAAAGACCTTTACAATAGCCAACGCGGTCGCAAAAGCAGGAAGGCCCGTTCTCGTGCTGGCCCACAACAAAACGCTGGCGGCCCAGCTCTACAGCGAGTTCAAGGGATTTTTCCCCAATAACGCCGTACACTATTTTGTAAGCTACTACGACTACTATCAGCCGGAG
>CAZXOD010000162.1:0-4618 GCA_964642285.1 uncultured Synergistaceae bacterium | reverse complement strand
CCCACTTTCATTTTGTAGCCATGTTCCAGTATCCTCAGCTGTTCCAGGGATTCGGCCTCCGACAGGGGGGTGGCGGGCAGGGCGGCATAGGTGAAGAGGAAATCACGGCGATAGCCGTAGATTCCTATATGGCGGTAGACTGTCGCCGCACCCTTCACTCTGGGGTAAGGAATGGGGGAACGGCTGAAGTAGAGGGCGTTGCCCAGACGGTCCATTACCACCTTTACCACGTTGGGGTCGAGGATGAATTTTTCATCCTCAACGGGCTCGCACAGCGTGGATGATACTGCGTCGCCTGCGCCAAGCAGGGCGGCGGTTTCGTCGATCATCAGTGGATCGAGCAGAGGTTCGTCCCCCTGGATGTTGATTATTATATCGACGTCCTGATTCTGGGCGGCCTCGGCGGAGCGGCAGGTGCCGTTGGGGTGGTCGGGAGAGGTTAGGACGCAGTTTCCGCCAAAACCTTTTACTTCCTCCATGATGCGGGCGTCGTCGGTAGCCACGACAAGGCGATGGAGGGCTTTGGAGAGGGCCGCCCGCTCGTAGACCCTTCTGATCAGGGTTTTACCGCAGATTTCCGCCAGGGGTTTGCCGGGCAGTCGTGTGGAGGCGTATCTGGCCGGTATTACGCCGAGGACTTTCATGCCCGGCCTCCGTACTCTCTTGCCCTGGCAAGGATTTTATCCCTGTCGACAGGCTTTATTTCGCTTACTATCCAATCCCTCATGGCTCGGCCCTCGGGGGTGTGCTGAGCGTAGCTCATGAAGGCGAGCTTGACGCCGAGCGCCCGGGCGACCTTCCAGGCGAGAACGGGCCAGACTTCGCCAATGTCGCCGATGATGGGTATGCTGCCCTCATGGCGGGCGAAGGCAGACATTTCCATGCGGAAGGGGATTTTGGAGATTTTGGTCTTTGGCAGGCCTTTGTCTATGGCCTCCTGGATGAGGGATGAGCCTGTCTCCAGGTCCCGGGCTTTGCGCAGGTTTTCGTCAAGGTCGATGCGGACGATGGTTTTGTCCTTGAGGGAGAAAGTGGGGAATCCCTTCCACCACGACCAGATGCCGTGGCCGGTGTAGCATTCGAAGGGGCCGTCATGGATCTCCTGGGTGAGAGCTACAGCCGATTCTATTATGACGTCCGCCTCCGCCAGCATGGCGGCAATGCGGCTAGAGCGCTCAAAAAGGGAGATGCTGTCGCCGATGGCCATGCCCACGTGGCCGCCCCCTACTAGCTGAGGCACGCTCACCAGTACGGGGATGTTTTTGGCGGCGCCTATGCCGACCATGGTGCGCCTGTCGGCCCCCCAGCCAACTACTGTTTCAAAGGGAAGGCCGAAGGTCCTGCAGAAGACGAGGATTTCACCGGCCAGGGTCTCACTTCTAAGACCCATTGGGTAGGCCATGTTGCCTGCAGCCTTTATTACCAGGCGGCCCTGTACTTGCTCTCCCCGCTTCAGAAGGTCGTCGTCCAGGATCATCTCTTTGCGGAGGGCTGCCAGGGTTTCTTCGTTCATCTGGGTAAACTCGAAGACGCCGCTGAGGGGCATGTATTTGGGATCGAAGCCCAGGTCGGCGGCGCTGCACATTTTAACCCTGTCAAGGGCGCCGGCCATTTCGTGGGTTATGACGGCGGAGCTTGTGGTGACGCCGTCCACTATTCCCTTGTCCATGAGTTCGGCGATAAGGGTGGTTACCCCTTCGTGGAGGTTGGGGCCGCTTCCTGTGGCCACGACGATTTTGCCGCCCCTTTTCTTCGCGGCGATTATTTTTTGGGCCGCTTCGTCCAGGGCGGCCCGGGAGCGGTCGTCAAGGGACTGGTAGAAGACGTTCAGGAGCTGTTCGTTGATGTTCAATTTTTACATCTCCCCGGGTGTGTTAAAAGGCTGAGGTTTTTATTATCCAGGCTCTATTGTGGCATTAAGGGCGGGTTTTGTCACCTGTAAAGGGAGATAGCCCGTGTTTATTCGTTCATATTCTGTGTTAGGGGGAATCCCATTCAGGCAGTTTGTTTTCCGGAAGGAGCTGTTCGCAGCTCAACCCCCAGAGCCGCAAGTAGTTTCAGGATTGTATCGTAGCGGGGTTTTGCGCCCGGAGTCAGTGTTTTATAAAGGCTTTCGCGCCTCAATCCCGCGTCTTTCGCCAGCCTGGCCATGCCTCTGGCTTTGGCGACATCTGCGATAGTCTGAAGAAATACGTCCGGATTCCCGTCCTCAAGAGCGGCGTTTAGATATTCGGATATAACTTCATCGCTATCAAGATAATCAGCGGCGTCAAACATAGCAATGCGACTCATTTCTCTCCCTCCAGTCTTTTCTTTAGTTGTTTGGCGGTTGTAATATCCCTTCTCTGAAATGTGAGCGTTTCATATCATAAGGAGGAGGTTGATCGAGAAGGCAAAAAGTTGTCATCCCGAACGTCCACAGGGCGGAGGGATCTGCACTTGAGGTTTTGAAATCCGGAAAGCCTAAAAACCAAACCCAGGACAGATCCCTCACATTCGTTCGGGATGACAAAGCACTGCGGAATGAAAAATACTTCAGGACGGCAAATACCTCCAGGATGACATAAGCAGACGACCAAACGGGCGGTTTTCCCGTTTGTGTCGGTCGCTTATGCAGAGCAAAGCAGACGACCAGGGGTGATCGCTTAGGTGATACGCTCCTGGCCGCTTTCTGGCAACCAGATCCGTAACTACGCTCGTTCAGGATGAAAATTACATTTTTGAGATAAAGGGCAGTATCTCATCAACAGTTCTTCGGGCCGCGCCGGCGGTTTGTTTGAAGTACTCATCTGCGGCATGGCGGACTTTTTGTCTTTCTGCGGGGTCCAGGCTTCGCCGCCAGTGAGCGGCCATTTCCGCTTCGTTTTTTATCAGGGTGGCCGCGCCTTTATCGCCCAGATCTTTTGCGGCCTTTTCGAAATCCCTCATGAAGGGGCCGTGGCAGAAGGGCAGGCCGAAGGCGGCGGGCTCCATTATATTCTGGCCACCTTTATCGACGAGGCTGCCTCCTATGAAGGCGGCGTCGCATACGCCGTAGAGGTCAAAGAGAGCTCCGATACGGTCAACCACCAGGATTTCCCAAGGGGCGCCTGCGGCCGCGCAACCCTCGGCTTCCGACAGGAGAGCCGCCCGACCGATCTCCAACGTCATTGCCAGAACCTCCCCGGCTCTTTCGGGATGACGGGGTGCCAGTATCAGCCTGGCAGAGGGCAAGGTTTGCCTTATAAGCCTGAAGGCTGAGATTGCTATTTCGTCCTCTCCCCGGTGGGTGCTTCCCGCAAGAAAGAGCGGCCCTTCGCCGCTTGTTATTGCTTTTGCCCTGGCAAGCGCGCTTCTTTCTTTCCGAAGCAGCAGGCCGTCAATTTTGCAGTCCCCCGTTACTTTTATTTTATCTCGCGAAACCCCGAGATCCGCCAGAAATTTTCTATCTTCGTCCGAGCGGACAAGAAGCAGGGTAAAGAGGCCGTAAATTTGCCTCCAGAAATAGGGGAATTTTTTTATGCGGCGGGATGTTTTTTCAGAGAAGCGGCCGTTTGCCAGAAAAGTGGGAATGTTTCGACGCCGCAGCTCGCTGAGCATGGAAGGCCAGATTTCGGTCTCCATTGTTATGAAGGCTCCCGGGCGAAGGGCGTCCAGCGACCGGCGGACAATGCGGGGAACGTCCCAGGGGTAGTAGATGTGGCGGCTGAAGAGGCCACCGGCCAGATTGAAGGCCGTCTCCCTGCCGGTGGCGGTGGTAGTGGAGAGGATTATCCTTTCACCCTCCCCCTCCGCGGCAAGGAGGTTCAGGAGGGGCCAGGCGGACTGTACCTCCCCCACCGAAACGGCGTGGAGCCAGAGAGGCCGCTCCGGAAAGGCCCCGCCTTCGTAAAAGCCCCTTCGTTCCCCCAGACCCTCTGAGTATTTTTTTGCCAGTCTGGGGTAAATGAAGGGGTATGCGGCGGTTATCAGCCTTTCGTAGAAGCGGGGGGTCAGTTCAGGCCACCCCCGCCTTTAGGAGTTCGTGAAGGTGAAGGATGCCCACGGGCCGTCCCTCTTCCTCCACAACCACGGCTGATATCTCTTTTTCCTCCATGACCCGGACCGCCTCGGCAGCGAGCCTTTCAGGACTAATGGTTACCGGCCCTTTCGTCATGGCTGCGCCCACCTCGTCGGAGAGGCACTCCACCCCCCTGCGGGCGATGAGCCGCCGGAGGTCGCCGTCGGTGAAGACGCCCGCCAGATTGCCCGCGTCGTCGGTCACGATGACCGCGCCGAAGCCTTTGCTGGTCATTACAAACAGAGCATCGCTCACTTTAACGTCTTCTTTAACCAAGGGCAGATCATCGCCGGAGGCCATGAGGTCCCTCACCCTGGTGAGGAGCCTGCGGCCAAGGGTCCCACCGGGGTGGAAGAGGGCGAAGTCCTCCGGCCGAAGTCCCCGGAGTTCGGTGACCATTCCGGCCAGAGCGTCGCCGATGGCAAGCTGCAGGGTGGTGCTGCACAGGGGGGCGAGGCCGAGGGCGCTTTCCTCACCGCATCCGGCCTCGGAAAGCACGCCTGAGTCTAACACCACGTCGGCGTTTGCTGCCAGGGGGGAGTTAAGGCCGCCGGTGACGGCAATGATGGGCGCTCCCAG
>CAZXOD010000161.1:0-4676 GCA_964642285.1 uncultured Synergistaceae bacterium | reverse complement strand
TGACGTCTCCCATATGGGAGAGATTATCGTGGAGGGAAAGGACGCCGAAAAGTGGCTGTCCTACCTGCTTACCAACGACCTCACCGTGATGCACGACTTCCAGGTACAGTATAATATTATGTGCAATGAAAAAGGCGGAGTGGTGGACGACCTGCTTGTCTACCGGTACAATACCGAAAAATTTCTGCTGGTGGTGAACGCCGCCAACGTCGACAAGGACTGGGACTGGCTTAACAGCCACCTCCCCGCCGCGGGAGTCGCCCTTGAGAACATATCCATGAAGACGTCGGAAGCGGCCCTGCAGGGCCCCGCAGCGGAGGCCATCCTCAAAAAAGTGGCCGATTTCGACCCCTCCACACTCAAGTTCTTTACCTTCCTGGACGGAGTATCGGTGGGCGGCATTCCCGCCATCGTAAGCAGAACGGGCTACACCGGCGAGGACGGCTTCGAGGTCTACGTGGACTGGGAAAAAGGCGAAGAGCTCTGGGACCTGCTTCTTGAGGCGGGAGAGGAGTTCGGCATCATGCCCATAGGCCTGGGGGCGAGGGACAGCCTGAGGTTCGAGGCGGGGCTTCCCCTGTTCGGCCATGAGTTTACCGACGATCTGGGCCCCCTGGAGGCGGGTTTCGGCTTCTTCGTGAAGGTGGACAAGGCGGGAGGCTTCATCGGCCAGCCCGTGCTGAAGCGCCAGAAGGAGGAGGGCCTCACCAGAAAGGTAGTGGGACTGCGCCTTGAGGACAAGGGAGTCCCCAGGGCGGACATGGAAGTGGCAAACGAGGCGGGAGAGGTAGTGGGCTGGGTCACCTCCGGCGGCTACTGCCCGTTTCTGGACGCCAACATGGCCAACTGCTGCGTAAAAACCCCCGCTCCGGCGGAGGGAGATACCCTCAACATTATAATCAGGGACAAGCCGAGGAAGGGCGTTGTAGTTAAAAGACCCTTCTACGACAGAAAGTACAAGAAGTAAGGGAAGTTAAAAATATCAGGCAGGGAGGAAAATAAAAATGGCTAATGTACCCCAGGATCTCAAGTATACGAAGGACCACGAGTGGATAAAGATGGACGGCAATACGGGCACGGTAGGAATCACCGACTACGCCCAGAGCGCCATGGGAGACGTGGTCTACGTGGAGCTCCCCGACGAGGGGACTGATGTAAAGGCGGGGGAAGATTTTGTCGTAGTGGAGTCCGTCAAGGGCGCCAACGACGTGTTCAGCCCCGTCTCGGGAACGGTAAAGGAGATCAACGGAGACCTCGACGGGTCGCCGGAGCTGCTCAACGAGGACGCCTACGCCAACTGGCTGGTGAAGCTTGAGGTATCCGACAAGGGCGAGCTCGACTCCCTCATGGACGCCGCCGCCTACGCTAAGCTCGTCGAGGAGCTTGAGGCCGAAGGGCATTAGGGAGGGGTATCCATGAGCCGGTATATTCCCGCTACGGCGGAAGACCGGCGCCGGATGCTCGAATACCTCGGCGTCGGTTCCATTGACGACCTTTTCACAGGCATTCCCGAAAAGGTCAGACAGAAAAGCCCGCCCAACCTCCCGAAGGGCCTCTCGGAGCCGGAGATGATCCGGGATCTGAGGCAGCTTTCCGGGAGCAACAAGAACGTGGACGATATGGTCTGCTTCCTGGGCGCGGGGGCCTACGACCACTTTATCCCCGCGGCAGTGGACAGCCTCGTATCCAGGGGCGAGTTCACCACCAGCTATACCCCCTATCAGCCGGAAGTGGCCCAGGGCACCCTCCAGGCCATCTTCCAGTACCAGACCATGGTCTGCGAGCTGACGGGCATGGAGATATCCAACGCCTCCATGTACGACGGAGCGTCCGCGGCGGCGGAGGCCGCGGTGCTGGCGGCTACGGCCTCCAAAAAGAAAAAGATCCTATGGGCGAACACCGTCAACCCCCAGACGAGGGAAGTACTTAAAACCTACTGCTGGAGCAGGCAGCTTGAGCATCAGGAGCTCGGGATGAGCGGCGGAAAGATCGACGCCGCGGCCCTGAAGGACGCCCTCTCCGGAGGGGACGTAGCAGCCCTGGTGGTGCAGTCCCCCAACTTCTTCGGCAATATAGAGGACGTAAAGGCCCTGGCCGACGCGGTCCACGAGGCGGGCGCCCTGCTGGTTGTCTCCACTGACCTGCTGGCCCTGGGGCTCCTTGAGCCCCCCGGAAAGCTCGGCGCGGACATAGTGGTGGGCGACGGCCAGTCGGCGGGCAACCCCATGAGTTTCGGCGGCCCCGCCTTCGGATTCATCGCCGTCAACAAGCCCCTCATGCGCCGGATGCCGGGCAGAATCTGCGGCCAGACGGTGGACCGGCTGGGAAGGAGGACTTTTGTGCTTACCCTCCAGGCCAGAGAGCAGCATATCCGCCGGGAGAAGGCCACCTCCAACATCTGCTCCAACCAGAACCTCTGCATAGTGGCGGCCTCCATCTACCTAAGCCTCATGGGCCCCGCCGGCGTCAGGGAAGTGGGCGAGCAGATCATGTCCAAGACGGAGTACGCCGCCGCAATGCTTGAGAAGACGGGCAAGTTCAAAAGGGCCTTTCCGGGCGTTCCGGGCTTCAGGGAAGTTGCCCTCATCCCGGAGGAGCCGGTGGAAAAGCTGAACCGCCGTCTTCTGGACGCGGGCATCATCGGAGGATACTCCCTTGAGACCCGCTACCCCGATGTGAAAAACGGCTGGCTCCTGGCCATTACGGAGAACAGGACAAAAGAAGAGATCGACCGCCTGGTGGCGGCAGCGGGAGGTGACGCCTGATGGCCCGTACGATGGAGACCATTTTTGAGGCGAGCCGCAAGGGGCGGATAGGCTACGCCCTGCCGGAGCTGGACGTTCCGGCGGCAGACTGCGCATCGGTCCTGGGAGACGCCTGCCGGAAGGAGGCCCCCAGACTGCCTGAGATGGCCGAGGTGGACGTGGTCCGCCACTTCACCGGGCTGTCCAAGATGAACTACTCGGTGGACGACGGCTTCTACCCCCTGGGGTCTTGCACCATGAAGTACAACCCCAAGCTGAATGAGGCCGCGGCCAGAATGCCCGGCTTCGCCAGGGTTCATCCCCTCCAGCCCGAGGATACCGTCCAGGGCGCCCTGAAGCTGATGTACGATCTGGGCGCGATGCTGGCGGAGGTTACGGGCATGGACGCCATGACCCTCCAGCCCGCCGCGGGCGCCCATGGCGAACAGACGGGCCTTATGATGATCAAGGCCTGGCACGAGAGCCGGGGGGAGGGGCACAGGAACAAGATTCTGGTGCCCGACTCGGCCCACGGCACCAACCCCGCCTCCGCCACGGTAACGGGTTTTGACACGGTGGAGGTGGCCTCCGACGACGAGGGCATGGTGGATCTGGCCTCCCTGAAATCCCTGCTAGACGACTCGGTGGCGGGGCTCATGCTGACCAACCCCAACACCCTGGGGATCTTCGAAAAACACGTGGCGGAGCTTACCGATTCAGTCCACAAGGCCGGAGGGCTTGTCTACTACGACGGGGCCAACGCCAACGCCATCCTGGGCAAGACCAGGCCCGGCGACATGGGCTTCGACGTGCTGCACCTGAACCTGCACAAGACCTTCAGCACCCCCCACGGGGGAGGAGGCCCCGGTTCGGGAGCGGTGGGAGTAAAGGCGATACTGGAGCCCTTCCTGCCCGCGCCCATAGTCGCCCTCAGGGACGGCCGCTACACCCTGGTGGAGAGCTGCGAGCGGCCTCAGTCCATCGGAAGAGTTAGGAGCTTCTACGGCAACTTCGGCGTGCTGGTGCGGGCCTATACCTACCTTCGCACCCTGGGAGCGGAAGGGGTTACGGAAGTGGCGGAAATGGCGGTGCTCAACGCCAACTACCTGGCAAAGAAGCTTAACGGCCTCTACCCCCTGGCCCACAAGGGGCACTGCATGCACGAGTTTGTGCTGAACGGCGGGCCCTTGAGAAGCGAGACGGGGGTCAGCAGCATGGACGTGGCCAAGGCCATCATCGACGCAGGCTACCACCCACCCACGGTCTACTTCCCCCTCATCGTCCCCGAGGCCCTGATGGTGGAGCCCACGGAGACGGAGTCCATGGAGACCCTGGACCGGTTTGCAGAGGCCATGGAGGCCATTGTGGCCAAAGCCCGCAGCGAGGGGCCGGAGGCGTTCCACGTAATGCCGGAGACTACGCCCATATCCAGGCCCGACGAGACTACGGCGGCAAGAAACCCGATTCTGCGCTGGCAGTTTGAGGATTAGCCCTATTTACGGGGAGGGGGACTCTTGAAGAGTCCCCCTCCGTTCATGAGCAGCGTCGCCGGTCCCCCCGGGGGAACGGCGCCGCCGCCGCTGCATTAAGCCCCGGCCCTTTGGCCGGGCCGGAAGGAGACTGTCAAATGTACGATCTTGTGATCCTGGGCGGGGGCCCCGGAGGACTTCGGGCCGCCGAGCTTGCCGCCGCCGCGGGAATGAATGCCTTAGTAGTCGAAAAGGACCGACTGGGAGGGGTCTGCCTGAATCGGGGCTGCATCCCCACCAAGGCCCTCTACGCCCATATCACCGGGGGCAGGGGCCCGAGGGAAGGGCTCTGGTCCAGGGTTGAAGAGATTATAGAAAAGCTCAGAAAGGGCTCCGCCACGGCCCTTCGGATGGCGGGGGCAAAGTCAGTCCGGGGGACGGGAGTGGTGACCCAGTGGGAGGG
>CAZXOD010000160.1:0-4693 GCA_964642285.1 uncultured Synergistaceae bacterium | reverse complement strand
TCTGGAAATTGAAGTTGCGGCCAAAACAGCCGGCTCCGAGATTGAAAAACTGCCAAGCCTGGTGGAGGACGAGCGCTCCAGGATTAAAAATGCCCTCGACAGGTGGGCGAATTCTGAGCTTCCCAAAATAGTGGAGGCGAACTACCTCGAAGTGGAGAAGGCCCTTGCCGAATCCAGCCTGCCGAAAGAAGAGGGTGCTTTCAGCGTATGGTGGAAGCAGACCAAGGCGGGAGCCGGAAGCCGGGACGATCTTAAAAATCTTGTGGAGCTTTTTTTCAAAGACCTTCAGCCCAGGCTCTCCTCCGCGAGCGAGAGCTTTCAAAAGGCTATTCTGGAAAGCCTTGAGGAGGAGGCGGGCATTCAGCTTGGCGAATCCATGGAGCGGGTTCGAAGGCCCTTTATCGGAATTCTGAAGCAGAGGCTCCCCGTGTATAACACGATCCCTGTCCCGAATACCGACAAGGCCGCCCTTTCATTCAGTTCGGCGGAGAAAAGAAGCGGACTTTCCGAGGGGTCCATACCTTTGAAGGGACTTGTGGGCGTGGCCATGGTTCTTCTGGGAAGAAGGATCATAACCAGGATAATGAAGTTTATGGTTATGAAGATTGCCGGCAAAGTCCTGGCCAAACTTATTCCCGTCATAGGCTGGATCCTTCTGGCCTTTGAGGTCTATGATCTGGCGGGCGCCCGGGACCAGCTGGAAGAGGAGATGCGAAAATCCTTCCTGGAGGAGTATAAGGCGGAGATCAGCGCCGAGTCGGTCTGGTGGAAGGGAGACGACGGAGGGGGCCTCTCCATGAGGGAGGAAATTGACAGAAACATGGGGTCCCTGCTTAAAAGCTGGGAGAGAATCTGTCGATCCGAGGCGGATTCCATGATTCAGAGCGCCCAAATCCTCTCCTTCTCCGAGGAGGTCAGAAACTATGTCTCCAAGCAGCTGGAGGATGGGGCGGAGTTCGAGCCAGTGCTCCAGAAGATGAGCATTATGTGGGACGTTTTCGGGAAACTTCTTGCCCAGGGTCAGGTGCAGATGTTTGAATCCATGCTGGTGTCCGCTCCCGACAGAAACGACCTCCGCCTCCTGGCGAAAAGCCTGGGGCCGAAGCTGCTTCCCTTTTACGATAAGTACGGCGCCGACTATCTTCAGGCAGTGAGCAAGATAGGCGTCTACAACTACCTGTCATCGGAGGAGTGGGTCGCCGGGGGCATCGACTGGCATATCCTGAACGAGAACCTGATCTCCATGCCGGACCTGGCCGACAACAGGGACGCCGCGACCGGCCTGCTTGCCCTTGTACTTGAGGGGGCGCCCCTGAAAGGGGTCTCTCCCGAGGCTTTGGCCGCAATTGGCGCAAGGAGAGAGCTGTTTAACAAAATCTGGAAAATACTGAAGCCGGATGTGGCAAAATCTGCGGCTCTGCTGGAAAATAGAAGGGCTATGGCCAACGTGGGGGAAGGGCTGGAACTTTACCCTGAATCGGCGGCGGTCTTCCTTAAAAATTATAACCCTGAGTTTTGGAGCGCCTGGTCCAGGGATGACATTATCGACCTCATGCGCATTACCGAATTCAGGGCCGCCAATTACGGCAGGCCCAGGGACTCGGTTCTGGTAGCCCCCGAGGACAGAGGCGAGCTCATAAGCCTCTACCGTCAGGGGGGCAGACAGGCTGTATCTTTGTGGGATATCTACGCGACCGAGGACAGCGGAATGCTGGGGAAAAATCTGGCCCGGCGGAGCATTGCCTGCCTTGTGGACGGGTACGACTTTGAAGAGCTGAAGGATAAGGAGAAGTTGGAGTTTGCCGTAATGTGCAGGAAGATTCCTGTAATGGGTAAATTCTTTTATGACAACTTTAAAAATCTTGGCTTCCTGCCCAGGCTTTTGGTTGTCGCGGCTGGGTTCTTCTCTGTTATCGCACTTATCTTTTTCTTCTTTCGAAGAAGAAGGTAGCATTTTTGTCATTAAACATGATAGGAGAGAAGCTTATGCAGAAATGCAGAATACCCATTTTTACCGTGGACTCCCTTCCTGACAGGCAGACAGAGCTGCTTGGCTGCATTACAGCGTCCTGCTGCATGTCCAAGAATATAGTTCAGGATCTCTCCTCCAACCTCAGAAACTGGACTGTGGGCGGGGAGTTGAGCCAATATACATTGATGATAGACCAGTCGGTCAGTCTTGTATTGGACAGAGTCTCAGAGCTGGCCGAAAAAGCCGGGGCCGACGCCGTATTGGGTTTTCGCCTGTCGACCTCCAGCGTATCCATGGGCGCGGCGGAAGTTATAGGCTACGGCACCGCCGTAAGATTCCAAAAGTAGCGCCGTCGGTCAACACTCCGGCATGACAGCGGCGCAATCTTTTAATTTCGAAGGAGGGGACAGGGTATGGCCAACAAAAAGTACAAAGTCGCAATTTTAGGCGCGCCCGGCGCCGGCAAAACTGTCTTTTTAGGATCCTACTTTAATCTTGTAACAAACCTGGGACAGGGCAAGCCGATCTCTTTTAAAATGGCCGCGGCATCCAAAGAAGCGGACCTAGTAATTGAAACGCTCTTCAAAAAACAGGTCCCGGCGCAAAAGAAAATAGAGGTCGGGGATATTAAGTTTTCGGTAGACTCTTTCAACATGGATTTGGAGCTGTTTCAAACGCCCGGGGGGATGGAGGGCGGGAGTTTTGAATGGGAGGCGTCTCCCATTCTGACGGAGCTTGAAGGCGCAGACGGAGCCATCTTCCTGATCTCCGCCGAAGACCTCGTTAAACAGCCGGAAAAGGCGCTCCGCGAAAATAAACCCTTCATTAAAGCCCTTTCCTTCCTTTTTGAAAGCAACCAGGCCAGGTGGGGCGGAGAGGAAACGCCGGTAGTATTCCTTTTTACCAAAGGAGACGCCGTTCCGGAAATAACGGCGGAGGCGCTCGCTGACAAAATGACCGCCATTTTCGCCCCGGAGCTCGACGAGGAAAGCCCCCTGTCGGACTATCTCCTTAACAGCCCCGACGCCGTTAAGGCGTTCAAAGTTACCGCCATAGGCGATTGGGCTGATTCCTGCACGCTGCCCAAGGAGTACAAACCCCAGAACGTTATAAAACCCATGGAGGAACTTTATAAAACCATGAGCAGCATCCACAAAAAGAAAAGTGAAGTAAGGTCCATACTTATCGCCATAACGGCCCTTCTTGTCCTTACCGCGCTTGGTACCTGGGGCCTTGATCTCCGGGGATGGAGCAGGACCAAGGGCGAGATCGCAAAGCTTACTGCCGCCTCCCAATTCGCTGAAGCCCTGAAAATAGTGGATGCCTATGAGGAAGGATATATTTTCCCCGATCCTCTGCCCATCATACCCTCATCACTTCGGGGCGGCGCTGATAAGGACAGGGTGAGGGCGGAAATCCTCAAAACCTATGAAAAGACGGAATTTGACGCCCTGCGGCCTCTTCTCGAAGGCCTTGACGCCGACCGTATGCCCGACGTAAAGTCCGAGGCGTATCTTGAAACCGCCGCTAAGGTTGAAAAATTCCTGGCGAACCCGGAATTTGAGAAGATAAACAAGGAGAACTTCGAAAAAGTCCGGTCCATGGCATGGTACTTTGAGGCCGGACAGGCCCTGCTCGGAAAGACAGAGCCCGCCGACGGCAAGGCCGGCGACATTGACGAGGCCTTCGCGTTTATCGAAAGATGGCTGGACTACATGCCCAAACTGCCCGAACAGTGGAAGAAGGACGGCTCCGGAAAAGCCGTGGAGCTTCTTCTCTCCTGGGCGGGCATGCTGGAGCCCAGCAGCACTATTGAGGAAGTAGAGGCCTTCATCGCCTCCGCGGCAAAAATATCCTTAAACCCGGCAGCTACTGATGAATTGAAAAAAATGGCCTCCGAGAAGACATGCTCGTGGAAAGTGCTTCTGACGGAGAAATGGGCGGCCAGAGGCGAGAGCTGGATCGCCGATGCCCGTGCCCTCGCGCCTGAGGAGGCCGTGGCTGCCCTTGCCGGACGGCTGAAATTGGAAAACCTGCCCGATGAGGTGCAAAAATCTCTGGAGGGGGCCCTTGACGGGCAGTTTACCCGCATGGCTGAAACGCTCATTGCCGATGACAGCGCGGACATTGCTACCATAAAGGAGACGTTGGCGAAATTTTCCGAAATGCCCCCCGCGCCCCGGAAATCTCTGGAGGAAAGAATAGTTGCCATTTCCAGGGGCGAGGCCCAAAAAATCGCGGACGAAATAGACAGGACGGAATCTCTTGAAGCCCTTGTGGGGAGGATGGACGATCTTAAACTTTCCTGGGAGGACTACCCGGAAGGAACGGGGGAAATTGCCTCCAGCTTTGAAAAAAGACTGTCAGCCCTCATCTCCGCCGAGTGGCAGAAGACTGACGAGAGCGCGGCCGCTTTAACCGAAAAGGGCGACTTCGAAGGTGCCAGGGAGCTTTACACAACCTCCCTCGAAACAGTCTCCGGAAGAATTGAAAAGGCCGGCCTGGGCGAGATGAGCGCAGCAGCCCTGTCCGAGGCCAAAAATCTTCTTGCGGGCAAACTTGAAAACCTTAAAGAAGCCCACCTGGACACATGCAAAAAAGCCTTCGAAGGACTTAAGACAACGAAGGATGCCGGTGAAATCCCGCCGGTAAGGGAAAAACTTACAGCCTTCGCGGCTCTGTGGGCGGGGTCGGAGGATGGGGCAGAGGCTGAAAAAGCGG
>CAZXOD010000159.1:0-4725 GCA_964642285.1 uncultured Synergistaceae bacterium | reverse complement strand
CTTCAAGGGTGTCGGCCACGTCGGGACGGGCCTCCGGTTCAACGGCGGCCGCCACGAGAATGATCGGTTGTCCTTGAGGAGGTTCCATGGCGTTGCCGGATTTCATGAGGCGTCGGCCTCCGCGGACAGGGCCGGGAAAGCCAGTCCGTTTCTCCTTAACGCCCCTTTCAGGATGGCGCCGATCAGATCGCGGTAGCTGCCGCCGCTAAGACGGTGCAGAATGGGGAGGTCGCTGTACTGGGGCGAAAGGCCGGGCAGGGGGTTGACGTCGATGATGCGGGGGATTCCGTCTCCGTCGAGCCGAAAGTCTATTCTGGCCATATCCCGGAGTTCCAGGGCTCGGAAGGCGGCCGCAGCCAGGCGGCCAAGCTGTTCGCGCAGGGGCGGAGGGATGGTCTCGGGGCCGTCGTACCGGATGTTTTCCAGGTAGTTCCTTTTTTCCTCCAGAGAATACAGAAACTCCTCCCGGGGAAAGACGGAGGAGATTTTCATCATGCCCGCGATGACGGGCCTGCCGTTTCCCGTGATTCCGACGGTGATCTCCTCCCCCGGCAGAAATTCTTCAGCCAGGGCGGGCTGGCCGTATCGACTCCATATGCGGCGAATTCTCTCCTCCGCCTCTTTCGGCGAATGGGCCACCGAATCGGAGAAGATGCCCTTGGAGGAGCCCTCGTATCTCGGCTTTATTACGTAGCGGGGGTTAAGGCCGAATAATTCCGGGAGCGCGGACAGGTCCGCCTCCTCCCGGAAAGAGCGGGAAAAGGGCGCGGGAATGCCCTCGGAGGTCAGGGTTCTGGAGGTAAGAAGCTTGTCCAGGGCTATCGCCATGGAGACTCCATCGGAACCCCAGAACGGGATGGACTCGCTCTCGAGAAAGCAGGGAACCTGCGCCTCCCTTCCTCGTCCGTTTCCCCGGCCTTCGGCAATGTTCGCCACCAGGTCCGGCGCCTGCGCCGGCAGGCGGGAGGTAAAATGGGCGTCCTGCTCACAGAGGGACACATCAAAACCAAAGGAGGCGATAGCGTCTGCTACCGCTTCAACCGTACTCAGTGGGTCGTATTCTTCGTATTTGTCGTCAGGCTCTCCCGCCGCAGGGGTTTTTTTAAGGTTGAAGACAATGGATACGCGGGAGACAGGGGGCAACGGAACTTCAGGTTCGCAATCAAACTCATCGCTCATGGACAATCAATCTCCCTCCCGGAGAATGAAATTGGGTCGCTCCGATGGGAGCGGACCGGTAAAACGTCATATTTCAGTTATGTCCGTCGATGAGATAAACGCCGCGCCTCTCCTCCTTTCAGGTGCAAGCCCCGCGATTGGGAGAGGCTCTTATTTGCGGATTATATGCTTAATCCATGGAAAAACAAGAGGGGGAAAGGCGGGATGGGGAGAAGAAAAAAGGAGCCCTTCAGGGGGCTCCTTCGATCTCACTGGACGGTGACGAATACGTCCTTTTTAGCCCTGCAGATGGGACAGACGTCCGGCGCGCCTCCCTCTTCCACATGACCGCAGACCGGGCACAGATAAAACACTGAGTCCTCCCCTTTTTTCATGGAGTCGAGGGCTTTTTTGAACAGCCCGCCGTGCACTTTTTCCGCCTCGTTGGCCAGGGTGAAGGAGCGGAGGGCGGTATTATGTCCCTCCTCTTCGGCGTATTCGATGAAGGTTGGATACATTTCGGTGAACTCGTAAGTCTCGCCGTCCAGGGCGGCCTGCAGGTTCTCCGCGGTGGACTTTACCTCTCCCATGGTGCGGAAGTGGGCAAGGGCGTGAATAGTCTCAGCCTCGGCCACAGTCCTGAAGAGCTTCGCTATCCCCGGATAGCCTTCTTTTTCCGCCTGCTGGGCGTAGGCAAGGTACTTCCTGTTCGCCATGGATTCCCCGGCGAAGGCCTCGGAGAGTCCCTTCATTGTCTTTTCCATTTTTGCCGCGATTCCTCCTTGAATTTAATTGTCTTACCATGATTTCGCGTCGCCTTGATGGATTGTTAGCTTGGAAACCTTCCAAACAACCCAGGTCATAATATGCCAAAAAATGAATATGTCAATGAAACTTATGGAATTACAGGCCCGATTTATGCTAGAATTCGCCCCGTGAGTGAATATGATGCGTCCCCCGGCGGGATGAAAGGATGAATGCAAGTCCATGTCAAAACAAGGTCGTGCCCTATCTGCAGATATCAGAAAGCTTCTTGAGCTTAAATCAGGCGAGGACCTGACTCTGGGAGATATTACCAGTGCGGTTGGGGACAGGGGCTTCGGCCTGCTCTTCATTCTTGTGTCTCTGCCCAGCGCGCTGCCCGTACCCACCCCCGGCTTCAGCACGCCCTTCGGAGCGGTTATATTTCTCCTGAGCCTGCAAATGATCTCAGGCAGGGAAACGCCATGGATACCGGAGTGGGCTTCCCGAAAAGTCATTAAAAGAACCGTGGCTGACAGCATGATAAAGGGCGCCGCCAACTTTTTTACCATTGTTGAAAAATTTATCAGGCCCAGGCTTCTCCCCATGACCGGCAGGACCGCCGGAAGGGTCTGCTGCATTCTGCTCCTGATCATGAGCGGTCTTATGTTTTTGCCCATACCTCTGACCAACACCCTGCCCGCCATGGTTATATTCTGCGTGGGAGTGGCCCTGACCGAGCGGGACGGACTGGCCCTGATGGCCGCCTTTCTTTTCGGCGCTGTGGCTGTCCTTCTTTACGCCGCAGCGATCTGGTTTATTGCCGTTTACGGCCTGAAGGGAATGGGGGAGCTGAAGGATATAATAAAAGCCCGGTTTTTCTAGCGGCTTGCCGGTCTTCCCGAGGGTAGGGCCGAATCGGCTTGAAAATTAGAAAAATCCCCGGTAAGAAGAAAAAAAGCGGAACAGATGATATTATAGAGTCCTAACAGAATAAGCATGTCTCCGAGCCCGTCCGCCTAAAGGTATTCCCATGGCGGCGGGCCGTCAGGGTCCGTCCGGAAACAGGCGGGCCTCCCGTGTTTGGCAAGGAGACCGGTGGTATTTAGAGCCGTTCCTTGCACTGTATGCTGGATCGGCTTTTTTATATCCGAAGGTTCAAAACAATCCAATTTAAGGAGGAGAAGAGATGAAATTAAGAAAGCTGCGCTCCCTTTTTGTGGTATGTCTGCTGGTCTTTGCCCTTGCCGGAGCGGCAAGCGGCGCCGAGGTGCTCAGGATGGCTACCACCACCAGCACCGATAATACGGGCCTGCTCGACTACCTGGCGGAGCTCCTTATGGAGCAGAAGGACATCGAGCTTCAGTGGGTGGCGGTGGGCACCGGCAAAGCCCTTGAGTATGGCCGCAACGGCGACGTGGACGTGCTTCTTGTTCACGCTCCCGAGGTGGAGAAGAAGTTTGTGGCGGAGGGATGGGGAGTTAACCGCCGCCAAGTGATGTACAACGACTTTATCATCGTCGGTCCCGCTTCTGACCCCGCAAAGGTTGCCGGAATGGGCGCTGCGGAGGCCATGAAGAAGATCGCCGCCGCCGCGGCTCCCTTTGCGAGCCGGGCGGACAAATCGGGAACTCACGTGGCGGAGCTTGCCCTCTGGGAGAACGCTGGAATCCCCGAGCCCGACAAGGAAAAGTGGTACATCCAGACCGGTCAGGGAATGCTTGAGACCCTCATAATCGCCGGCGAGCAGAAGGGCTACTGCCTCACCGACAGAGGCACCTTCATCAAGTATGAGGACTCCCGCAAGGACCAGGCCGACCTCGTTATCACCGTCGAGGGCGACGATTCCCTGAAGAACCAGTACAGCGTCATAGCCGTTAACCCCGCCAAGTGGGAGAACCTTCGGTACGATCTCGCAGTGCACTTTATCGACTGGATGGTCTCCGCCGAAACTCAGAAGGCAGTGGCCGATTTCAGCCTTCTCGGAAAGCAGCTCTTCTTCCCCAACGCAGGAGAATAAAAAAAGGGCGGGCCTGAGGCCCGCCCTTTCATCTTAGTCCTTCTCTTCGATGGACACCTTTTTCATTTTCTCCGTCTGAACCTTTTCCGCCACCTCTACAGTCAGAACCCCGTTTTTAAATTGCGCTTTCGCCGAGTCGGGGTCCACTTCCGCGGGGAACTGGATGGACCTGGAGAGAGTTCCGTAATACCTTTCGCACCGGAAGACGTCGTTCTCCGACAGGGTCTTTTCATCGCTCTTCTCCGCTTTCAGGGTGAGCCTGTCCTCGAAGACGTTCAGCTCAACCTTTGACGGATCGATGCCGGGAAGCTCGAACTCGGCGTAGACCTTGCCGTCCTTGCGGTAAAAGTCTCCCCTCGGAGCGAGAGTCCTCTCTTCATCTGACGGGTAGTCCATGTCGGACGTAAATTCTCCCAGCGCCCGGAACATATTTCTCATCATCCTGTCCACGGGGCTGAAAGATGCCGGCGGCCTTACAATATCGTTGGGCCTGATGGCTAAAAATCTTCTCATTACATCCACCTCCAAAGTTCTGATCAATGCTGACCTATTGATTGTAATTATAAACGTCAGTATTGGTTAGACAAGTCTGTACTGAGGAGATAAGAGGAAGATAATATGGTTTACGTGCTGTTTCTTTATGATAAGCTCCATATTTCTCACGAAACCGGCAGGGAGAAAGTACTATCCTCCGCCAACAGCCTGACTCCGTTTTTATGAGGCTGCCGGGATACTATTGCCCGCAAAACAGCCTCTCTTCCCCGGCGTGAAAAATGATACATTCCAGGTCGTTACTATTTCCGTGA
>CAZXOD010000158.1:0-4798 GCA_964642285.1 uncultured Synergistaceae bacterium | reverse complement strand
CCATCGTGGCGACGGCGTTCTCGCCGGTCTTCATGACCATCGCGACCATGTCGTCCACGGAGAGCTCCTTAGTCGTGGAGGCCAGCCCCTCCATCATGGAGGCGTAGATCTCGTCCTTCTCGAAGCCCAGCACCTCGGCGTGCTCGGCGTAGGCGGCCACGCCCTTGGTTCCGATGATGAGGAGCTCTCTGAGGGAGCGGACGTCCTCGTTCCCCTGGGAGGTGATGCGGACTTCGTCGGAGTTGGCCTTGGCTACAATGTCCTCTTTGCTCTCAGCCTTCCAGACCGCGCAGTCGGGAAGGGGCCCGTCCATGGCGCCCGCTCTGGCCGCAACGGCGTCCCTGACCTTTAGGCCTTCACGGATCCACCCAATGATGGCATCGTCGTCCCAGGCGGCGTTGGTAATGGTGACGAAGAGCCCTCTGATGAGGAATCTGCCCGCCTCCCGGTCCACCGTGCCCTTCCTGCGCAGGGCATCGCCGTAGACGGAGATTCCCTTGCATACGTAGATAAGAAGGTCCTGAAGGTTTGCCGTGGGCTCTTTCTTGCCGCACACGCCCGCTATGGTGCAGCCCTGGTTCTTTGCTGTCTCCTGACACTGAAAACAATACATTGTCTGAAACCCCTCCTTGAATTTTTCTGAAATTAATCTATTGAATCGGCGCCCCTGGCGCCGGGGTCAAGATATTACCCAGCTTTTTTAAAACGGACGGTCTCTTTATCGATTATATCTCCGCCGACGCCAATTGTAAAAATTTTCAGGGATATTTCCCTCCCGGAGTCCTCGCAGGCCTTCTCAAGCAGCCTGGTAAGACCGCCGCAGCAGGGGACTTCCATGCGGACCTCCGTTATCTGGTCGATCTCGTTGAAGGAGATCATGCGGGCGAGCTTGGCGGCATAGGCCGCCGCGTCGTCCAGCTTGGGGCAGCCCACAAGACAGACTTTTTTATCCCCCGCGAGGAAGGTCTCATGAAAGGCGGGAAAGGCGAAAGGAGTGCAGTCCGCCGCCACCACCAGGTGGGCGTTTTTTAAATAGGGAGCGTTTTCGGGGACAAGCCTGATCTGGACGGGCCAGTTGGCCAGCGCCGATTTCCCTCCTCCGGCAAGGGGCGGCCGGGGCTGGTATCCCCGGGGGGCGGGTTCGTTAAGCAGATCTCTGACCATGGATCCCGGGCATCCGCAGTCCATGGGGGACGAGGTTCCTTTTTCTGCCAGATATTTTTTAACGGCCTCCTCGTCGTAGGGGGCCGCCTCCCTCTCCTCGAAGGAGATAGCGCCTCTGGGGCACTCGCCTATACAGTCTCCGAGGCCGTCGCAGTAGGTCTCGCTAACCAGCCTGGCCTTGCCATCTATCATCTGAATGGCGCCCTCGTGGCAGGCCTCCGCGCATATTCCGCAGCCGTCGCACTTTTCCTCGTCAATCCTGATGATCTGTCGAACAACTTTAGTCATCGAACATCTCCTCTTTTTATCTCCTCAAGGGTTGTATTTTTCAAATAGCCCACAAACTGTCTGGTCAGGTCCCCCAGGAGGGAGCCAAAGATGCAGCCGCAAAAGGGGCACTTTCCGTCCCGCAGCAGGCATAAATCGACCTCCGGCGCCCCCTCGATCACGCTGTAAATATCGTAAAGCGAGATCTCCCCGGCGGGCCGGGCAAGCTGAAATCCTCCTCCCGGGCCCCGGGCGGAGGTCACCAGCCCTTCCTTTGTAAGCTTCTGCAGCACTTTGGCCAGGTGCCCCTCGGAGACCTTTACGGTCTCAGCTATTTTTTTGGCGCTCATACGCCCTCCGGAAGCCAGCAGCCCCATGCCGTGCATGGCCAGGGATACCGCCTCGGAGACTGCAACAACTCCGCTCATATGCCGGCCCTCCTCATAAATCCGGAATTATAGTACCGTATTTCGGATTTATGTCAAGGGGAAGATTTACTTGCGCCAGGTTCCGGGATAAAAGAGCAGCATGACGGCATAAAGCTCCAGCCGTCCCAGCAGCATCATGACGGAAAGGATCCACTTACCGGCGCCGGGAATGTGGAAGTAGTTTGACGCCGGGCCCACCGTGCCGAACCCTGGCCCCGTATTGCCCAGGGCCGCCGCCGCGCTCGTCACTGCGGTCTCAAAATCCAGGCCGAGGGCGCCCATTATGAGAGCCCCCGCTGCAAAGACCGTCAGATAGAGGATAAAAAAGGCCGTCACCGAGGCGGTTACCTCCGCTCCCGCCGGTTTGCCCCTGATTTTAACGAGAAAGACTCCCTCCGGGTGAAGGCCCGAGGCGGGGCCCCTGCCCGCCATTCTGCCGAGGATGAGAACTCTCAGAATTTTAAGGCCTCCGCCGGTGGAGCCGGTGCATGCCCCGGCGAAGATAAGCAGCATAAACAGTATATGAATAAAGATGGGCCAGAGCTGGTAGTCCGCCGTGAAATAGCCCGTGGAGGTGATGATGCTGACCACGTGAAAGGCCCCCCGCCTCGCGGCCTCCTCAACGGAGGGGCAGTACCCTCCCCAGAACAGCACCACCCCGGCGGCAAGGGAGCTTATGATAACTATGGCGGCATAGAGCCTGAATTCCTCGTCCCGGCGGTAGACTCCGGGCTGCCTGAGGAGAAACCGGTAGTGAAGGGCGAAGTTGACCCCCGACAAAAACATGAAGAGGGTGGTGATCCACTCAATAAAGGGGGAGTTGAAGTGCCCAAGGCTGGCGTTTTTGGGGGAGAGGCCCCCCGTTGCCACCGTGCTGAAGGAGTGAGTCAGGGCCTCAAAGAGGTTCATCCCCCCCGCGATATAGAGGGCCGCGAGCAGGGCGGTGAGCCCCATGTAGACGGCCCATAGCCTTAGGGCCATCTGGTGGAGCCGGGGGGTCATTTTTTCGTGGCCAAACCCGGGGATTTCCGCCTTAAGGAGGTGAATTCCGCCCACGCCGATAAAGGGGAGGATGGCCAGGCTCAGAACGATTATGCCCATGCCGCCTATCCAGTGAGTCAGCCCCCGCCAGAAGAGAAGGCTCAGGGGGTGAGCTTCTATATCCGTAAGGATTGAGGCGCCGGTGGTGGTGAAGCCGGACATGGCCTCGAAGAAGGCATCGGTGAAGCTGGGGATCATTCCGTCGATATAGTAGGGCAGGGCCCCTATGACGGAGGCGATAATCCAGGAAAGGGAGACCACCGCCAGGCCGTCCCTGATGCCCACCGCTCTATAGTCGGCCTGCAGCCTTCCTGCCGCAAAGAGGAGGCCGGAAAAAGTCAGTCCAAGGGTCATTGCCGCAACCAGCCCTCGGACGCTCTCTCCCACAGCCATGCCCCAGATGAGGGGGACCCCCATAAAGAGGGTGACTATGGCCGTTATGAGGGATAAAATTCTGGCGATAAGGGGGCCGTTCATTTAATTCCCAGGCAGTCCATGACCTCGGGGATGAGGCCGGGCTCGGCAAAGAGCACCACCCTGTCTTTCTTCTGAAGGACGGTGGCCCCCGCCGGTACAAAGGTCGCGTCCTGCCGCACAATAAGGGCTATTATCGCGCCCCTGGGCAGTTCCAGGTTCATTATGGCTCTGCCCGCGGCGGGGCTCTTTGAGGGGATGTAGGCCTCCAGCATCTCCACGTCGGCGTTTTCGATAATAGGCAGAGCGCCGGATCCGGAGGGGTACCGGGCGTATCTCAGAATTACCGACGCCAGGGCGCCGTTGGGGTTTACGATGGAATCCACTGCCAGGGGGACGTCAAGTCTGGCGTAGCTCCTTCGCCGGACCACCGATATAGTCTTCCGGGCCCCCAGGGTTTTGGCCAGGGCCGACAGCACAAGATTTTTTTCGTCGCTCTCCGTGGCGCAGACGAAGCCGTCCGCCTCCTCCACACCCTCCTGGCGGAGCAGAATTTCGTCGGCGCCGTCGCCGCAGAGGACCAGCGTTTTTTTAAGCTCCCCCGCCAGACGCTCGCACTTCTCCCTGTTATGGTCGATAAGGCGTATGTCCAGGCCGCGGAACTGGTTCTCCAGCCTGCGGGCCACCTGGAAGCCGAGCTTCCCTCCCCCTACTATCATCACTTTTTTAAGGGGGCGGCTCTTTTTCATCTGATAAATCTCTTCCAACTTCCAGGCCTGATCCCTGGAGGTGACCAGGTAGCACAGGTCACCCGCCTCAATGATCATGCCTCCGTGGGGAACGGAGCCTTTCCCTTCCCTTTCAATATAGACTATTATGGCCGAGAACTGGGGGTAGAGGGCGCGCAAATTTTTAAGGGACACGCCCGCAAGGGGCGAGTCTTCCGCCACCCTGAAGGCGTAGATGCCCGAACACCCGTCAAGGATCTCCGCCGTATGGACGGCGGAGCTTACATAGAGCAGCTCCAGTATTTCCCTGGCCACGGACCTCTCAGGGGAGTTCATTACGTCAATGCCAAAATCCTTGGCCCAGGTGGGCCCGTCGGTGAACTCCAGGCCCCTGGCCCTGGAGATGACCCGCCTTACGCCGGCCCTCTTGGCGATCCAGCACGCGAGTATATTCACCTCGTCACGGTCGGTGCAGGCAACAAGAATATCCACGAGGCATCCCTGATAAATCCCGGCCTCTTCAAGCACCTGGGGGCGGGCGCCGTTTCCGCTGACTACCCGCACGTCCAGCTCGTCGTCAATCCGGGCGGCCCGGTCCTCGTCCTCCTCCACCACCGTGACGTCGTGGTCCTCCCCCGAGAGGGTCTCCGCCACGCTCCAGCCCACTTCGCCCCCGCCTACCACCACAATCTTCATCTCTCCAACCTTCCTTTTTCCGCAGGTCCCTTTCAGCGGCGATACCATACACCGGAAGGG
>CAZXOD010000157.1:0-4840 GCA_964642285.1 uncultured Synergistaceae bacterium | reverse complement strand
CTGAAGAAGGGCGTCAAGTTCCACGACGGCACGGAATTCACTGCCGAGGACGTGGTCTTCTCACTTAAGCGGGTAACTGGAAAGGACTCCATCCATGCGGGATCCAGAGGCCGGTACATCGACCCCGAAGGCTTTGAGATCGTCGACAAACATACCGTAATAGTCAGGACCAGAGGCCCCGTGGGCGGCTGGCTCGACTCCATGAAACACCCCTACGCCAGCATCTTCAGCAAGAAGGCCGTGGAAGAGGGGGGCGAGGAGTACTTCCGCAACCCCGTGGGAACGGGCCCCTTCAAGTTCAAAAGCTGGATCAAGGGAGAAAAGATCGAGCTTGAGCGCTTCGACGACTATCACGGCGATAAGGCCAACTTCAAGGACTTTACCATCCTTGTGCTTCCCGACGACAGCAGCCGCGTTATAGCGCTGGAGACGGGCAAGGTGGACATGGTCTACGGAGTGCCGCCCAGTGAGATAGACCGCATCAACGGAACGGACAAGGCCAAGGCGGTAAAGGCTCAGGGCCTGGGCCTCATCTACTTCGGCATGAACACCCAGAAAAAACCCTTCAGCGACCCCAAGGTGAGGATTGCCATGGAGTACGCCATCAACAAGGACGCCTACAACGCCGTAGTCTACGAGGGCAACTCCGCCCAGCCCGCCGGACCTCTTGTGCCCGCCAGCACCTTCACGCCGGAGAACCCGACGAAGTACGCCTACGACCTCGAAAAGGCCAAAGCGCTTCTGGCCGAGGCGGGCTACCCCGACGGCTTCAGCATGGTGCTCTACATCAGCAACTTCCAGGACAGGGTGGACGGCGCCACTGTGCTTCAGTCCATGCTTGGCCAGCTGGGCATCAGGATGGACATCCAGGTCTTCGAGTCGGGCGTCTTTGACGAAAAAGTAAAGAGCGCGGAACACGACGCCATCATCAGCACCTGGGGAATGCAGACCAACAGGGACGCGGGACAGTTCTGGCTCTCCCTGCTTCACTCCAAGAGCGCCGGCGCCACAAACTGGACGTACCTGAAGGACGAGGCGGTGGACGAGATGATCGACAAAGTGAATTCCACCGTGGAAGAGGACGTCCGAAAGGAGATCTTCCAGGCTCTGTGGAACAGAATTGACGAGCTCCATCCCATGATAGGCCTCTCCGTGCCCAACGAACTCTACGGCGCAAGGAAGGACCTGGTGGGACTTGAGAATTTCGTGGACGGCCGCCTGAACTACCTGGGCAGCCTGACGACAGAATAAGACCGGCCGCCCCCGGCCTGAACAGCCCATAGGAGGAAAGACCGTGACATCGGAGATACTTCAGAAAGCGCTGGACTCCCAATCATACCTGACTGCCGCCAAAAGACGCATACACAGCGTCCCTGAGCTGGGCATGAAGGAGTTCGAGACGACGGCCTTCATCCGTTCAGAGCTCGAATCCATGGACATTCCCATGACCCCTCTTGCAGGAGACGTGGGAGCCCTCGGCATCATTGAGGGCAAAGGGCCGGGGGCCGGCAGGGTTATCGCCCTTCGCGCGGACATCGACGCCCTCCCCATTCAGGAGACGGCGGACGTCCCCGACAAATCCACTGTGCCGGGCGTTATGCACGCCTGCGGCCACGACGCCCATGCCGCCATGCTGCTGGGCGCGGCAAAGCTTCTGTCCTCCATGAGGGAGAGGTTCAGCGGTACCGTAAAACTTCTGTTCCAGCCCGCAGAGGAGACCCTGGGCGGAGCCAGGTACATGATCGAAAGCGGGGCCCTCAAAGATCCCCGTCCCGATTTTGTGTTGGGCATCCACGGCCACAACGGCTTCAATGTGGGGGAGATTGCCTTCCGCAACGGCCCCTCCATGGCCTCCTCAGACTTCTTTACCGTCTCCATGAAGGGCAAAAGCGGCCACGGCGCCTACCCCCACCGCATCGGCTCCGATCCAGTGCAGGCGGCATCCAGCGCCATACTGGCCCTGCAGAGCATCGTAACAAGACAGATCGACGCCATCGACAGCGTGGTGCTTTCAGTGTGCGAGATTCACGGCGGATCGGCCAAGAACATCATCCCCGAGACGGTGCAGTTCGGAGGCACCGTCCGCTGCCAGTCGCCTGAGGTCAGAAACTCCATGAAAGACAGGATGGAGGCCGTAGTTAAGGGCGTCGCCGCTTCGTACCTCTGCACCGCCGAACTGGACTACCACTGGGGCGTGCCTCCCCTGGTCAACGATCCCGAAGTGGCCGACCTGGCCCGGGGCAGCGCCAGGCGCGCCCTCGGTGCTGAAAACGTCAAAGAGATTGATGTGCCCGCCATGGGCTCAGAGGACTTCGCCGAGTACCTGCAGGTTGTCCCCCGGGGGGCCTTCGGCCGCCTGGGACTAGCGCAGGAAGGAGTGGAGCCGCCCATCTTCCACAACGGCAGCTTCATCTTTCCCGAGGAAGCCCTGCCCTACGGCGCCGCATTCTTTGTCCAGTTTGTCCTGGACGTCAACGGAGGAAATCAGTGAAAAAAGTCGCATTCCGGTACCTCTCCCAGGAGGATATTCTCGCCCTCAACCTGACCACCGGGCAGATCGTGGACGCGGTGGAGCGAATTCTCCGCTCCCACGGCGAGGGCAAAGTACAGATGCCGCCCAAGCCAGCGGTGTTTCCCAGAAAAGGCCGGTACAGCTTTTTTCACGCCATGCCCGCCTATGTGGAAGACCTCGACATCTGCGGCATAAAGTGGCTCAACAGGACAACCCACAATCCGGCGGAGAACGACCTGCCCCAGTTCACTGGGCTCCAGGTGGTAAACGATCCCGAAACGGGCGTGCCCCTGGCGGTAATGGACTGTCGGTGGATTACCGTGGCCCGGACCACCGCCGTATCGGTAGTAACCGCCCGATGCTCCTCGGTTAAAAACCCAAAAACGGCGACTATCATGGGGACGGGCCTTCAGGGCCGCTTTCACGCCCTCATGTTCGCTCAGGAGTTTCCGTCCATCGAGCGGTTTTACGTTTACAACCGCTCTACGGAGGGCCTTGAAAGGTTTTTGGCCGACATGAAACCCCGGGTGGAGGCCGACTTCGTACCCGCTTCCCCGGAAGAGTGCGTCAGGAGCTCTGACATAGTAATTACCGCAGGGATAATGGAGCCCATAATCCCCCTCGAATGGGTCAGGGAGGGTACCCTCTGCATTGGCCTCGACCTTGCCAGAGCTTGGCAGCCGGACGTAGTTGCAGGAATTGACAGAATCTTCACCGATGATACGGAGCAGTTCTGGAACAGATATACCACGGAGCCGGAGGCCTTCGGCGGAAAGCCCGTTATCTCCGGAGAGCTGAGCTCAGTCCTGCTGGGCCGGATTCCGGCGAGACTTTCCCCCGAGGAGCGGATTCTTTCCCTAAACATGGGAATGGCCATCTGCGACCTGGCCCTCGGCGACCTTATCTACAGAGAGGCGGAGAGCAGAAATGCCGGAACAATACTTCCCCTCATGGAGCGGGAGGACCTGCTGCCCGATCTGCCTTAGCCTCATAAAAAAATATACCAGGAGGAAACAGCATGAAAATGACCCACAAGCAGCGAATTGAAAATACCCTTCTCCTTAAGGAGACCGACAGAGTTCCCTACAGCATGTGGTGGCACGTCCCAAACAGAGACCGCCATCCCAGAAGGCTGGCCGAACTCACCATGGCGTACCAGAAAAAATACGACCTGGACTTCATTAAGTTCATGCCCTACGGCATGTACTCCACCATAGATTACGGCATCGACCTTGATCTTTTTGCCGGTTTTGTGGACGCCCCCGTGGCACACAAGCCCTTCGTAGAAAAGGTGGAGGACTGGGACAAGATACATTTTGTAAAGGGCACCGAAGGGGAGTACGCCGTGGTCCTTGAAGCCCAGAGGCTTCTCTTCAACATGATGAACGAGCGCATTCCCTTCGTAAACACCGTATTCAGCCCCATGACCACAGCGGCAAAACTGACCACTCCCGAGCTGCTGGCCAAACACATCAAAGAAGATCCGGCAAGGGTCTGCCGCGCGCTGGAGATCATCACCGAGACCACCATCCAGTTCGCCAGGGCAACGGTGGAGCATGGGTCGGACGGCCTCTTCTTCGCGTCCCAGTTCTCCACGTCGGACATTCTCGACCTTCCCACCCACGACGCCTTCGTCCGCAAATACGACATGCCCATCCTGGACGCGGTGAAGGACCGCACCTGGTTCAACATCCTCCACCTTCACGGCGCCAACACTTACATCCGGGAGCTTCAGGACTATCCCGTGCAGGCCTTCAGCTGGCACGACAGAGACGACGGCCCCTCCATGGAGGAGGTCCGGAAGTTCAGCGACAAGACCTTCATCGGCGGACTGAGCTGGGGCAAAAACTGGCTCACCAAGACCAACGAAGAAGTTAAGGCCGAAGTGGTGGAAGTAGCCGCCAGAAACGGCGGCAGGGGCATAATCCTGGGGCCCGGATGCGTAATCGATCCCTCCACCCCCGAAGACCGCCTGGAGCTGGTACACAAGACGGTTCTGGAGACGGCGAAGAAATAAAAACCCGCAGCCGGCAGGGAAAATCCGCCCCGGAGCGGAACCAACCATATAAGAGAGGAGGGAAGAGATGGGAAATACAGCGGAGCTTGTCCCCGAGAGGCAGGAAAAACTGAAGGATCTTGTGGACCGGTACATCCGGGAACAGATCTTCCAGAAAAAAACCCTCCGTTCAGGCGACCAGATTCACGAAAGGGAGCTGTCCCGGGTGCTGGGCCTCAGCAGGGCTCCTGTACGGGAGGCCCTGAAGCAGCTTGAGGAACAGGGCCTTGTGGTTGCGATAAAGTTCAGAGGCTGGTTCGTGGCCGATTTTC
>CAZXOD010000156.1:0-4874 GCA_964642285.1 uncultured Synergistaceae bacterium | reverse complement strand
GTAGATGGCCACGCCAAGTGTCCTGGTAAAGGGGCCATACAGCAGTACCGACGTGGTCAGCTCCCTCATGGCCGGCAGGAATATGAGGAAGAAGCCGGCGATCATGCCCGGGCGGATCAGCGGTATGGTAATGTCCCGGAGGGACTCAAGGTGTGTGGCTCCGCAGGAACGGGCGGCCTCCTCCAGGGAGTAGTGGACCTGTTCAAGGGATGCCGACGCAGATTTCATGGCGAAGGACACATACCGGGCGATATAGGCTATGAAGATGATCCATATGGTGTTGTAGAGGTTAATCCCGAAGGCCCCGCTCCATACCAGAATCACGCCGATGGCCAGCACCAGCCCTGGAATCGAGTAGGGCAGCAGGGAAAGCATCTCAAGCAGCCCCTTGCCCCTGGGCTTTACCTTGATTATCACGTAGGCGATCATCACGCCCAGGAACATGGTGACCACCCCCGAGCCCACGGAGAGGATGAGGCTGTTGACAATGGAATCCCTCACCATCTTCGACTGGCCAAGGATGTACTGGTAATTTCTGAGGGTGAGGTTCTTCAAGGCCAGAGGAAGGCCGTAGGCCTTGAGGAAGCCCACGATGAAGATCATGAACAGGGGCAGTGCCACAATTATGAAGAGGGAGACCAGGCTTATGCCCAGCAGGGGGATCTTGGCCCCCCTAAGCTTGATAAGCATGGGCCTCATGCTCTTGCCCTTGATGATGTCGTACCGGCCCGTCTTAAGGACAAGGCGCTGAATGTACAGGGCCGCCACCACCACCACTACGAGCAGGACCGACAGGGCGGCGCCCTCCCGGATGCCCTCGAAGCTGCCCGCCGCCCGGTTGATGAGCTGGAAGATCTTGGTGGGCAGGGTGAAGATGTTGTTGGAGAAGCCCAGGATGGCGGGCACGCCGAAGTGGGAGATGGACGAGATGAGGATGAGCATGGCCCCGGCGGCGATGGCCGGCAGCACCAGGGGCAGGGTGATCTTCCTGATCACGTACCACTGCCCCGCCCCGGCGATGCGGGCGGACTCCTCCAGAGTGGGATCCATCCTCTCCAGGGCGCTCACCACCTGCAGAAAGACGAAGGGGAAGTAGTAGCACGTCTCCACGAAGACGATGCCGCCGATGGTGTTGATGTCCAGAAGAGGGGTCGTACCCCCCGTCAGCCCCATGAACCACTTGTTGAAGTACCCCGAGCGGGGCGCCAGCATGAGGCTCCAGGCCATGGCGCCGAAGAAGGGGGGGAACATGTAGGGGATGGTGAAGAGGGCCTTCATGAAGCCCTTCATGGGGATGTCGCTCCGGCCGATGAGCCAGGCGTAGAACAGCCCCAACACCGTTCCGAAGACTGTTACGAGAAAACCTATCTTTATGGTGTTCCAGACCGCCGAAAGGTTCTCCGGCTCCAGCACCACCCGGACGAACATCTCCCAGTCGGGGGCGCCCTCCTTGAAAAACGTCCTCACCACGATCATGAGCATGGGCATGAGGACGGTGACCACCAGGATAAACAGCGAAAGAAGGAAGACCATCCGGTCCAGGCCGAAGCGGCGGTCTCCCCGGGACGTTTCTTTGCCGAACATGCTTGTCAGAAAGAATTTCATGGCAGTTCTCCTGTAATGGGAAGGATCAGAGGCCGAACCGCGGGTCGTCCGCTTCCGCCTCGTAAAGGGCCGGGGTCAGAAATTCCACCCCGCAGGGGGAGCCTTCCTCGGGCACTCCTCGTCCGAAGGCCTCCAGGGAGTCCTCCTGAACCCGCACCGTGTGGCCCCCTACGTCCACAAAGTAGTCGAACTGGTGCCCCAGGTAGGTGACCCGTTCAATGATGCCCTCCGCGGCGCTCCCAGCCTCTGCCCCCCGCAGAATTTTTATGTTGGACGGCCGGGAGGCCATGAGCAGCTTTTCGCTCCCGCTGGGAAGAACGGCCGCCTCCAGGCTCAGGGGGGTCTTTCCGCCCCCCGCGGCGAGGAGGCTGAAGCCCTCCCGCTCCCTCACCACGGGAAGGAAGTTTGAAACGCCCAGGAAGGAGTAGACCCACCGGTCCGCCGGGTTGTTCCAGATATCCTCAGGGGTCCCTATCTGGCGGATGTATCCCTGCCTGTCCATAATCACCATGCGGTCGGAGATGGTCATAGCCGTCTCCTGGTCATGGGTGATGTATATCACCGTGACGCCGATGGTCTTTTGAAGATTGCGGATCTCATGGGCCATCTCCTCCCTGAGCTTGGCGTCAAGGTTAGTGATGGGCTCGTCCAGGACTATGAGCTCTGACGACGACACCAGCGCCCGGGCCAGGGCCACCCGCTGCTGCTGACCGCCGGAAAGTTGGGAGGGAAGACGGTCGGCAAAGTCCGCCATCTTCACCTGGGCCATGGCGGCCATGGCTCTCTCTTTGGCCTCGGCCTTGGGGACCCTGCGCCGCCTTAAGGGATAGACGATATTTTCAAAAACAGTGAAGTGGGGCCATACGGCATAGTCCTGAAACACCACGCCGATATTCCGATTCTCAGGCGCCACCATCACCCTGGGGGAGGCCGACGACACAACTGCGTCGTTAAGGCGGATCTCCCCCGATGAAATTTTTATAAAGCCGCACAAGGCCCGCATCAGGGTGGTTTTTCCGCAGCTCGAGGGGCCCACCACCGCCAGATTCTCCCCCCGCTCCACATCGAGGGACAGCCCCTCGATAACCACATTCTTTCCGTACTGTACGGTAACGTCCCTCATGGAGACTATGGCCATTTAAGCACCTCCCGGATATGATACGCGGTCCGGAGTTTCCCCCGGACCGCCCGCGCTGCAGCCTGAAAGCGGCTGTCTACTTGAAAATCGAGTCGAACTTCTTCAGTATGTCAAGCTTGTCCCGGACAAGAGCCTCCGGGTCCACGGGAAGCATCTTCTTCTCCGCTTCCTTGACGTCGATGGCGCCCTCCAGCTTCATGGCCGGGTTTATGGGCATGGTGAACTCCTCAAGCAGGACGGACTGACCCTCGTCGCTGATGATGTAGTCGTAGAGTTTCTGCGCCGCCTCAAGATTCTTTGTGTTCTTTATGATGGCGATGGGGCTCTCGATGATGGGGATGTCGTCCTCGGGGTAAGCAAACCCCACCGTGGCGCCCTGGGCCATGACGGTGCGGGCGATGTAGTCCACTCCGATGGAGACCTTGTATTCGCCGGCGGCCGCCTTGTTGACTACGGCGCTGGAGCCGTTTTCAAGCCTGAGGCCGTTGGCCTTGAGCTTCTCCAGGAAGTCCCAGCCATATTTGGGGCTCTGAACCAGTCCCGCCACGGTGAACATTGTGGTGCCCGCGGTAGTGGGGTCCGTCAGGGCGATGTTGTCCTTGAACTCGGGCTTCAGCAGGTCCTCCCACGTTTTGGGGACCTCTTCCTCCTTCAGGAGCTCGGTATTGTAGACAAAGCCCAGCATGATCAGTCGGGCCGACATGTAGAGCCTGTCGGGATCCTTGAACTTGTCGGGGATGTCCGCGGCTACGGGGGAGTCGTAGGGCATAAGCAGGCCGTCCCTCTTGAAGGCCAGGTAGTTGGTGGGGTCCCCCACCCAGATCATGTCCGCTGCAATACCTCCGGACTGGTGCTCCGTGGCCAGCTTGGTCATCACGTTGCCTGTTCCGGCTGTGTAATAGTCCATGGTGATATTGGGGTGCTTCTTCATGAACCCCTCCCTTATGGCGGCGAGCTGGGAGTCCTTAAGGGACGAGTAGAGCATTACGCGCTGCTTTTCATCAGCGGCGGCCATCCCGGTAAAGGGCACAAACGCGGCCGCCAGGGCCAAAAGAACGATCAGGGACAAAATGCGCTTTTTCAACAACATCATCTCCTTTTCTTATTCGTTCTTCAAAACTTTCAGTAATTATAACCTCAAAGATGAGCGGGGTAAACCGGCAAAAGGGATTTAAAAAGACCGCGGGTATTTTTAACGGGAGGATATAGTATATAATGGATTGAAAACAAACTTACCGGCGTTTTTTCAACTTTTGCGGGTAACGAAAGGAGAATGTGCAATGGCAAAGAAAAAGGGTCGTCTTGATTTCGTAAATATGAAGAAAAACGGGGAGCAGGTAACGTGGGTTACCGCCTACGACTTCCCCATGGCCAGCTTCGCCGAGGCCGCCGGGATTGATATGATCCTGGTGGGGGACTCCCTCGGAATGATCACCCTGGGCTACGACAGCACCATCCCCGTCACCATGGAGGACTGCATCAGCCACTGCAAGGCCGTCCGCAGAGGCGCCCCCAACACCTTCGTCATGGGAGACATGCCCTTCGGCTCCTACCAGGTCTCCGATGAACAGGCGGTAGATAGCGCCGTGCGCTTCTTCAAAGAGGCAAATGTGGACGCCATCAAGCTGGAAGGCGGAGTGCGGGTGGAATCCCGGATTAAGGCCATGGCCGACGCGGGCATGCTGGTCTGCGGCCACATCGGCCTTACTCCCCAGAGCTCCGGCCCCCTTGGAGGCTTTAAGGCCCAGGGACTCGATCCGGAATCGGCCCGGTTCGTCATTGAGGACGCCCTGGCGGTGGAGAGGGCAGGCGCCTACGCCCTGCTTGTGGAGGCCGTGCCCCCCGAGCTTACCCAGTTTCTTGCCAAAAAACTCTCTATCCCCGTCTACTCCATCGGCGGCGGCGGTCCCTGCGACGGCCAGCTTCTGATCTGCGGCGACATGGTGGGGCTGTTCCAGGCCTTCACGCCCAAATTCGTCAAGGTATACGCAAACGTGGCGGAGACCATAACCAACGCCTTCAAAGAGTATGCCGACGACGTGCGCACCGGGAAATTCCCCGGCGACGAGCACTGCTATCACGTGAGAAAGGGCATGGAGGAAGAGTACAACGCCATGCTTAAAGAGTACGA
>CAZXOD010000155.1:0-4935 GCA_964642285.1 uncultured Synergistaceae bacterium | reverse complement strand
CCTGACAAAATCCCCCGGGATTAAAAAAACCACCCCCCCGGGTGACATGGGGGGTGATTTTTTTAACCTCAAAACAGGCTATTATATTCAGGGGACGAACGGACGCCCCGCGATAAATGCTGTTAAAATCGAATCAGGGAGGTGAACGATGAGGGAGGACTGCAAAAGACAACTCAAAACTCGATGCATGGGAGACAGAAAACCAAACTTTTTTCCGAAACATGCAGCTTCTGCAGAAAGGATGTGACTTGATGAAACTTAATGTAAAATTTTCAATTCTGCTTGTCATGGCCCTGGTCGCGCTGATTTCAGCGCCCTGCCTTTCAGCGGCGGAGGACGGTCTT
This sequence comes from uncultured Synergistaceae bacterium, assembly GCA_964642285.1. GTDB lineage: Bacteria > Synergistota > Synergistia > Synergistales > Aminobacteriaceae > Aminivibrio. Next base: position 4,591 of record CAZXOD010000155.1, on the reverse strand, counting down.
TTTGTGGTGACGGTTAAAGAGGCCTTCCTGTTCAGCGCCCCTGTGGACAAGATCCCCGACATAGATAACCTCTGGGAGGAAGAACGGTTCTACGGCACGGCCGCCTACGGCAACCACGTAAAGGTGCGTCCCATTGCCGGAGGCGAGCATAGGAAGTACGCCGACGGGTGGTACGCCCTTCTTTCGGAGGAGGACGGGGATATTCTGTGCTACATCCCCAAAAAGGGCCTGGAAAAAGTGCCGGCTTATAAAAGCTTCAAGCCCGTGCGGTACCTGGTGAAGGAGGAGGGCGCCGGACTCTGGCTTAAGCCCGATGAAGCCGGCGGCCGCAGTCTGTCGGAATACGGATACTCCCTGGCCGCCGGAGAGATGGTAGCAGCGGTGGGGGAGCTGCCCGCTGAGGATGGCGGGTGGCTGCTCTTTAAATTCTCCACCGACACCAGGCTGGGCTACGGCGGCATAGGCGCCCGGTACGCCTGGGGCCGGAAGAGGGCTTTCGAGTCCCTTGAGGGGTACAAGCCCGATAACTCCCGGGTGGACGAGGCTCTCCTGCCCTCCAAAATGCGCTACGCCGACTGGGCTCATAGATTCGGCGACGGCCATGAAGAGGACCCCACCTACGAAAAATTTATCGACTTCCTCCCTGTAACGGAGCCTATGAGGGAGGCTCTGCTGAAAAAAGGCTTTTATGTGGAGCCCTTCCTGCCCATGAACGAGTACGGCATAATTGTGGACGACATGGCGGACTGGTACACTGCCTCCAAAGACTACCAGGCGGATTTCATCACCACCGACATGTTTCTTCACGCCTTCCACCTTATCTTCGACAATATGCTGCAGAAGTTCGAGCGGACCTACCTCTCCCCCGAGCTGGAAGAGAGCATGAAGATTGCCCTTATGAACCTGGCCCCTCTCCAGAAGGCCTTTGAATCCGCCGGAGCGGGAGAGACCTGGGCCAGGGCGAGGGACATGCTCTCCATACCCCTGGCGCTTCTTGAGGAGAAGCCGGGAACCCGCACAAAGCTTTCCAAGAACGCCGCGGAAGAAGTTAAGCGCATTCTGGCCGCCCAGGGAGTGGAGGACTCCCTTGTCACAGGAGGGAAGACGGACTATACAGCCTTCAAGCCCAGGGGACACTACACCGTAAGACCTGAGCTCGAACGCTACTTCAGGGCCATGAACTGGCTTGGCTCCGCCGAGCTGATCCTCTTCCCCACCCGCACGGATGTTAATTTCGCGAACGTATCCCTGGCGGGCCTCATCTCCCTCTTGCTTGACCTGCAGGGAAAGAGCTGGGACGCCTTCGAGGCCCCCATCGACTTCCTTGTAGGAGCCCCCAACACGGGAGGAACGCTAATTTACCGTGAGCTTGCCAGGAAACATCTGGGCGCCCTTAACAAGTCCCCAGCTGCCCTGGCGGACGAGAAGATCCTCGCCGCTCTGGCCGAGGATATCAGAAAAGAGGTCCCCGGCCCCCTTATCCAGAGCGTGGCCGAGGGTGACGACAGCAGGGAGCACCTGGACGACCGCCTTCCCGTATTCCGGATTTCGGGAAAGAGATTTACCCCTGATGCCTACGTAATGAACATGCTCACATCACCGAGGGTGGGGACTGACGACCATCCCAGAAACCTGCCGAAGGGCACGGACGTCATGGCGGCTCTGGGCTCGGCGGCGGCCGATCAGGAAGCCGCCAGGGACAATGACATAAAGGGCTACAAGGATAATCTCGAAAAACTCAAAGTCTGGGTGGACGAATACCTGGCCGAGGAGGCCTCCGTCTACACCCTGTGGATCAAAACCCTCAGGGAGGGCTTCAAGGACTCCGGCTCGGACCAGTTCTTCTACCGGTCTCCGGCATGGGGATGGAAGAAGCTTTCAACCAACTCCGCCTCCTGGGCCGAACTGAAGCACGATACGGTACTCTACGCCGAACAGTCTGGAGCGGAGATGGGCGCCGGCGACGAGGAATCGGGCCCCTTTGCCCCCCCTCAGCCCAGAGGCTACGTGGAGCCCGATCCTCAGCTTTTCGATACTCTCCATGGGGCGGTGCGGCGGATGTCTGAATTTATCGAGGAGTTCGGTATGGAGCCGGAGGTCGAGGACTTCATGGAGGAGGGCGTCCCCTACTCTCAGAAGCTTCAGACTCTCTCCGAGCTGCTTGAGGCGGCGGCAACCATCGCCCGCAAACAGATAAACGGGGAAATTCTTACCGATGATGATTACGACTATATCAAGATAATGGCGGGAGCCTTCGACGGCAGGCTTCTCCTTCCCGGAGAGCACGTCCTCGATAACGAGCAGCTTAAAATGGCCCTGGTCACCGACGTGGCCACGGACTTCCTGGGGGCCAGGGTGCTTCACGTGGCCTCGGGAAGGCCAGCGAGGATTCATGTCTTCGTTAACGACGCCTCCGGCGGGCCCAGGATAACCAGGGGCTACATCTTCTCCTACTACGAGTTTATCCGGGGCATGAGCGAGGGCAGAATGACCGATGAAGAGTGGAAGGAGATAGTCTACGACGACAGCAGGGCGGAGGAAGTGAAGGAGTTCCGGCCTTCATGGTATGAGGAACTTTACAAATAGCAGGGGACTCGGGCCTTTCCCCGGGAGAGCCGCAGCAGGGCTTTCCCGGGCGGTCCCGGGGGTTCTTTTTCTGCTCCTGAGCCTGGCGGCGGGAGCGTGGGCGGCCCCTTCAATAATAGGAGGGATCGTACCCCACCACGATCTGGCCGTTGAGATGATAGAGGATTTCTACCAGAGGATAGGTTCGGAGGACGCAAATCGGGTGTGGCTCTTCTCCCCGGACCATTTCCGCCGGGCCCGCGCCTACGCGCCCTTCTGCCCCGACGACTGGAAGGCCCCCTCCCGCATCCTTAAAGCCGACGGGGAGGCCTTCCGGATTCTTGAAAATCTGTCGGTATCCGGCCCAGACAGGGCTCTTTTCGGAAAAGAGCACGGAATCACGATTCACATCCCCTACGTAGCCAAGCACTTCCCGAAGGCAACGGTGGTCCCCATGGTGGTAGGCTATAGTACGCCCGATCTGGCCCTGCTGGAGCTTAAAAAAGCCATTATGAAAATAGCGGGGGAGGACGACGTCTTTATACTGAGCATGGATCTCTCCCACTACAAGACTCCCGAGGGCATGGTCAGGGAGGACGAAAAAACCCTCCCTGTGCTTGCCGGGCTGAACCACGGCCAAACAAAAGAGATCGACGTAGATGCCCGCAGAGCGGCCGCCCTCCTCCTACTACTTATGAAAGAGCTTGGAGCGGAGGAGGGGACGGTAATTCATCGTTCAGACACATCGGAGATTTTGGGCCGGAGGGTGGAGTCGGGCACAAGCTACGCTACAATCATCTACCATCTGCGAAAAAATTAGAACGGGCGGCAAAGCGGGAGAGACCGAGGTCTTTCACTGCATTTCATCAGCGAGGAGTTGCATTAAATGAAAAAAAATATGGGAATCATCCTCTCTCTTGCGGCACTTCTTCTCCTGGCGGCTCCGGCCGTCGCGGCGAAGACCGAATACGAAACCTACTACAACGCCCGGTTCGGCTTTCACGTGGACGTCCCGGACATCTTCACTTCAGGAGTCGAGTCGGACAACGGCGACGGCATGACCTTCGAGCACGGGGACGGGAAATATACCCTGTGGGTCTGGGGCAGCCACAATGTCATGGAGGACACGGGATTTTCCCTTCTTGAGCAGCAGAAGGAGGGCCTTCAGAAAATCATCCCCGGCACGGCGAAGGCGGACAAGGGATTTTATACCATCGAGTTTTACGACGAGGACGATAAAAATTTCATCAATCACGATTACTCCATCGTAACTTCTGAGACGGTGATCGCCTACAGGCTCAGGTTCCCCGCGAAAGAACGGGGCCGTTTCGCAAATATAACCCCCGGGATGGACAAGTCCCTGGCCTTCGAGGGCGAGGGAGGCTCCGATGGGGAGGAGGGCTTCGTCGTCCGGGACGGCAAGGTGTTCCGCGACGGAGCGGAGCTGGAGGACGTCCAGTTTAACCCCGTATCGAGCGACTTCGTATACGGATGGGCGGTACTGACCCCCTCGGTCTCCGATCTTGTAGGGGAGGACGAGATGGGAGTTTTCTTTTTCGCTCCCGGGGGCGGGCTGCTGGATGTTATCCCGCTGGACGCCGAATACGGAATTCATGAAATTGCCTTCTGTCCCGATGGCGGCGAGAGATTTATCTTTGAGGACGGAAGCGGCAGCAGGGCTGATGTGTTTCTGAATATTTACGATGCCTCCACCATGAAGAAGATGGCCGAATATCCCGGTCTCCGGGGGAGCTGGATGTGGATTGACCCCTACAGGTGCGTCTTCACCAGGATTGACGACACAAGAGAAGAGGGCTTCGGGTTTGGGCTTGGCTACGGCCTGAAGCTCTCCGTAGTGATGTACGATGTGGTGATGGAGGAGGAGTTTGTCCTGAAGCAGGCCACCGACACCGCCAACTACGTATTCCAGGTTATCGACGGGGACGAGCTTTTAATCGACGAGGAATGGGTAGAGAAGACGGCGGACTGGGACGACTTATCAAAAAGGCACGAGAAAAAAATCAGA
>CAZXOD010000154.1:0-5047 GCA_964642285.1 uncultured Synergistaceae bacterium | reverse complement strand
GGGCCACCGTATCCAGGTCGCTGGTGGGCTCGTCCGCGATAAGCAGATCAGGGTCGAGGGCCAGCGCCATGGCCAGCATCACCCGCTGAAGCATCCCCCCGCTGAGCTGGAAGGGATAGGCTTTCATAATTGCGGCGCCGTCGTCAAAGCCTACCTCCGAAAGGGCGGCAGCCGCTTTTCCGTCCGCCTCCCGCCGGCTTGCCGCTCCGTGGGCCGCCACGGTCTCCCTGAAGTGGCTTTCTACAGTAAATATGGGGTCGAAACAGCTCATGGGGTTTTGCATAACCATGGCGATAACGGAGCCCCGAAGGCTGCGCAGCTCCCCTTCCGGCGCTGTGCCTAGAGGGTCGCCTTTGAACAAAATCTCGCCGCCCGTCATCCTCACCCCGGGAGGCAGAAGCCCGGGGACTGAAAGGCACGAGAGGGACTTGCCCGACCCGCTGGCCCCCACGATGCAGGTGGTCTCGCCCCCAAAGACGGAGAAGGACGCCCCCCTGACCACCTCTCTGACGGGGCTTGCCACAGTTTCAATCCTGAGCCCCCTAACCTCAAGCAGCGCCTTCACTTTACTCCCTCCTCAAGCATCCCCGAACGGTCGAGGGCGTCCCTCAGTCCGTCGCCCAGAAGGTTGAAGGCCATCACCACGACAAAAATAGCAAGGCCCGGATAGAGCATAAGCTGGGGCTCCGTCCAGATAAACTGCCTGGCGTCCCCTATCATTACGCCCCACTCGGGGGAGGGAGGCTGAACTCCAAGCCCCAGGAAGGAGAGCCCCGCCACGTGAAGCATCATGTGGCCGATGTCCAGGGTGGCCAGCACAAGCACCTGGGGAGCCATGGCAGGCAGAATATGCCTTGCCACAAGGCGGAAACCTCTCGTTCCCGCCACCCTGGCGGCCAGCACGTACTCTCTGGACTTCAGCGACAGGGCAATTCCCCGGACGATACGAGCGTACCACGCCCAGTGGGTAAGAAAGATGGCCAGAATAACATTTGTAAGGCCCGTGCCCAGAATGCCTACAAAGAACATTGCCAGGATGAGGGTGGGAAAGGTGAGAAAAATATCGCAGATACGCATTATCACGCTGTCCACGGCCCCGCCTGCAAAGCCCGCAACGCTGCCTGCCAGAGTGCTGAAAAGCACTATCAGCACCAGAATTGCGAAGACGGAGCCAATGGAAGTCCTGGCCCCGAAGACAAGCCGGGAGAGCACGTCCCGCCCAAGATGATCCGTCCCCAGAAGATGGCCGGGGCCAGCCGGAGAAAGCTTCTGCGCCAGATTAACCTCCTCCGGGTCGGGCAGCCCCAGAAAGGGCGCGAAGGCGGCAAGCCCCCCCACTATCACCAGCAGAATCAGGGAGAACCGCACCGTTCCCTTTTTCAGCAGACCGGCCCTCATCGCCGCTCACCTGCCAGCCTTATGCGGGGGTCGATAAAGGCGTAGAGAATATCCACGCAAAGGTTGCAGAGGACAAAAATCACCGTCATCAGCAGGATAAAGCACTGAAGGGTCGGATAGTCCCGGTTGAAGACCGCCTGCACCGCAAACCGCCCCACCCCCGGCCAGGAGAAGATGTTCTCCACAATGACCGCGCCGCCGAGCATCTCCCCCAGGTGCATTCCCACCGACGTAACCACGGGAATCATGGAGTTGCGCATCACGTGAACCCACGTAATCCGCCGCTCCGACACCCCCCGGGCCCTGGCGTAAAGAACGGAGCGGGACTTAAAATTTTCAAGCAGCCCCGCCCGCAAAAACCTCACATTGATCGCGATGGACATAAAAGATAAGGTGACCACGGGCATAATCATATGGGCCGGGCCGCCCCTGCCCATGGCGGGAAGGAGGCCGAGCTTTACCGAGAACAGCAGCACCAGCAGCAGCCCCAGCCAGAAATTGGGCAGAGAGACCCCCACAAAGGAGAAGATACGCATCAGATGATCGGGGAACCTGTCCTTCCCCAGGGCCGCCGCCACACCCAGGGGCACGCTTACGGCCAGAGTCAGCAAAAGCCCCGCCCCCGCCAAAATCAGGGTCGCCGGCAGATAGTGAAGGATCTCCTCAAGCACGGGCCTGCCCGTCACGTAGGAGCGGCCGAAATCAAGCCTTAAGGCCTTCTTAAGCCAGTCCGCATACTGAACCGCCACGGGCTTGTCCAGCCCCAGCTCTTTTCTGGCCTCAACCAGTGCCTGCTCGGTGGGGGGGATATTCGACATCCGCAGGTAGGCCATGGCGGGGTCTCCCTTCGCCAACCGCAGGACCAGGAACACCGCCACGGACACCACCAGCAGAATGGGCAGCAGGGTCAGAACCCGCCTTAAAATATACCTTGCCATCAAACACTCTCCTTTTACTTCCGGAACATCCGCTCAAAAGGCACAACGTGCTTAAAGGGCGTGAACTCCACCCCTGCGATATCCCCGGAGTGCAGCTTCACCAGCGTTTTATAGGTCAGGGGCAGATAGACCGCCTCCTCGTGCAGAATGGTAAGTATTTCGCGGTAGAGCTCCCTTCTTGCCTCCTCGTCCACGCTCACCAGGGCGGCGGAGATTTTTGCGTCCAGCTCCCCCTTCATGGGAAGCCCCGACTGAGCCTGATAGTCGGCGTGGGAGGGCGCCAGCATGGAGCTTGCCATGGCGTGAGGCTCGTTGGGGGCGCCGAAGGTCTCATTATAAATCATGCCGAAATCCCCGTCCTTCTGCCGGGCAAAAAACGAATCGTTCTCCTCGCCGATGAGCACAAGCTTCACCCCCGCCTTCCGGAACTCGCCCTGCAGGGCCTCCGCCACCGTCTTCTGAACCGGATCGTTGCCCACAAAGCAGAAATCTATGGAGAGCTCCTCCCCGTCCCTGGACCGCACTCCCTTTCCCTCCCGCTTCCACCCGGCGCCGTCGAGAAGGGCCTCCGCCTTTGCCACGTCGTAGCCGTAAGCCTCAAGCCCCGCGTCGCAGTAGGGAATCTCAGGCTGGAAGAAAAAGTCGGCCCGCCTCTCCATGCCCAGAAACACCGCCCCGATTAAAAGATCCTTGTCCACCAGATGCTGAAGAGCCCTCCGCACCGCCCGGTCAGAAGTAGGACCCCGGCCGGAGTTCAGCGCAAGAGAGTAGGAAGTCACGGGCCCGGAGATGCCCGCCTCGAAACGGCCGTCCTGTTTCATGCGCATGAAGCTCTCCATGCTAACCTGGGCCACGGAGGAACCCGCCGCCCCGTAGACAAGGTCTATCTCTCCCGTCTCAAGGGCCAGCATCCGGGCGTCGGCGTCGGTGATCACCTTAACAAGGACTTTATCAAAGAAGGGCCTGTCGCCCCAGTACCGATCGTTCCGGGCAAAGAGATCGAACTCTCCCCGGCTGGAGTCGGCCAGAATCCACGGCCCCGTACCCACGGGACTCTTTATTCCGTCCCTCGTCAGCCCCTCGTCGGGGAAGGCCGCCGGGGACAGGAAACGAAACGGGCGGATCGCCGACAGATCGTGAAGGGCGGGATAATAGGCGTTTTTCAGAGTAAGGACAAGAGTGTGGTCGCCAGGGGCCTCCACGGACTCAATCTGGTTCGTCAGCCCTATCCAGGCGTGCCGGGGCGCATTACCCAAAATTGCGTCGAAGTTCATTTTAGCCGCCCGGGCGTTCCACGGCTCGCCGTCGGAGAAGACCACGCCCTCTCTGAGATGAAAAGTGTATACTCTGCCGTCCTCCGAAATCTCCCAGCTTTCGGCAAGACAGGGCTGAAGGCTGCCGTCGTCAGCGTACCTCACCAGGGGCTCGTAGACCATGGCCTGGGCGTACATCTGATTTGGCGAGTACATATGAGGGTTAATGGTCCCCGCGTTGGAAGACCAGGAGTAGACCAGCGTACCCCCCTCCCCCGCCATGACGGCGGACGACAGAACAAAAAGCAGCAGCGCGGCGAAGAGAACGGACCTTATGCGAACCATTGAGCAGATACCTCCCCAAGTTTTCGCCCAAGCAGAAAAACGGCAGAAAGGGCGCTTTTTCATGGGCAATATGGTAACACGAAATAGGGAATAAATAGCACTTTGGATGTAGAATTAGGAAAGGAATGATTGCCTGAAGATCATCAATTCATACTAACAGGAGATATCGGCAGCACTGAGCGCTTCATTCCTGGGGACTTTTCATATTCCGTGCAACCACCTGGCAGGCGGTTGCACTTGGTAGTTGGTTTTGTCAATGCAAATCCACATGCCCAGGGATCAGATTTGCATTGACAAAATTATATCTTCGCTCACGCAGGGGAACCCATGTCGCCGGCCTCCACGGCAGCCATGTAGTCGGCGTCCATCTGGGCGGCGCCCTGGTTGTAGGCCCCGCCGTCGTCTTGAAGATAGAATTTTCCTTCAAAATTCTTGACACCATCGAGGAGGTCCTCTAGAATGACGCTGAAGCGCCCGCTTCCCGGCTGGCCGTTCGACGTCCCCGCAAGGGGTACCTCACGGTATCGGGAGCGGGCGCTTTTATCCGTCACCCGTGCGTCATACGCCCTGTAGACCCCTTCAACCGTTCCCTCAAAAGTACCATCCAGCTCCTTCACCGTCAGCTTCACCTTGTAGACGTTGTTCGTGTCATCGGCGAACATCACGGGAACATACATCCTGTGGACCCTTGCGACGTGCTCTTTCCCCTTTAGGTCGTCGTGTGATTCCACAAGCCTTGTTATTCTTATCAGTTCGGGGAGCTAGGATAGAACGTCTTCGTATCCACGACATGGGGTCTATCCCCGCGTACGCGGGGGAACCCAATGATTGAATTTACCACCGGGCGCCGCCGGATACCGGGCCCTGCTACTCCACCCGGCCGAACTGCCCGACGGGGCCGAGATAGTCTCCGAGGGAGGCTTCCTTTGCGCGGTATGCGGCAACGAAGCGGGACATTTCTTTTTCATAAGTGAGGAGAACAGGCTATACAGCATCATGGGCCGCTGCCCCGCCGGCCATACGCGCATGCTTGAGGACTGATTAGGAGCTTCGGAAAATTAAAAAACACTCGTATTGGAGTTAAAAAACGCCTTACGGCGATCAGAGGAGATG
>CAZXOD010000153.1:0-5140 GCA_964642285.1 uncultured Synergistaceae bacterium | reverse complement strand
GGGCGGGCATGATGATCTGCATCAATATGCAGATGGCCTTCCAGACGCCTCCTATGGCCATGTCCATCTTCGTGCTCAAGGGCACCGCCCCTCCCGAGCTGGGCGTGACCATCGGCGATATAATCTGGGGAGTCATCCCCTTCATCCTTATCATCATGCTTGTGCTTGTGCTTTGCTCGTTTTTCCCGCAGATTATCCTCTGGCTGCCCAGGATGATGATCGCGGGCGCCTGAAGCGAACTCAGCCGTTTTCAGAAGAAAGACGGGGCCGGAGAAATTTTCCGGCCCCGTCCTTTTAAATATGGGGTATTATCTTCTTCGTAACGTTTTGAGAGGAGGAGCTTTTGAATGTTGAATATTCCGGCAAAAATCCCGAAGGAAGGGGCCCTATGAGCAGCGATTTCAGGCTCGGCTTCAGGGCCTCCATTCCCACGGGCATTGGGGTTCTGGTGTACGGCCTGGTCTTCGGCGTCCTGGCGGCGGAGAAGGGCGTCACCGCTCCCCAGCTTGCCTTCATGAACACCATTGTCTTTTCGGGCTCGGCCCAGCTTATCGTGGTGAGCATGTGGGGAGGAGGAGTTCCCGCCTGGCAGGTGGCCCTGGCCGCGGCCGTGGTAAACGTGCGGTACTTTCTTCTCACCGCCGCCGTCGCTCCCCTGCTTACCCCCTTCGGAAGGCTGGGGGCCGCGTGGAGAGTCCACTTCGTGACGGACGAAAACTGGGCCATCACCATGGCTGAGAGCCGGAAAAGGCCCGTCACGGGGAGCTTCCTGCTGGGTGGGGGGATCTGCGTGGGGCTCTTCTGGTTTGGCAGCGTTATGGCGGGCCACGGCATGGGCTTTTCCATACCCTCCCCTGAGCGGTTCGGCCTGGACTTTGCCTTCACCGCCCTCTTTGCCGCCCTTGCCGTCACCATGTGGAGGGGAAAAAGGGACGTAATCCCCTGGGCAGTATCGGCGGTCGTTGCATATTTGGCCTTCAGGCTGCTTCCCGATGCCTGGTACGTCCTCCTTGGAGGGACGGCGGGGGCAGTCTCGGCCATCTTTACGGGAGGCGATACGGAATGACCATGACCGGATGGGACGGCTGGTCCGTCCTGCTGCTGTCGGCCGCCCTCGTCTACGGCATCCGCTTTTTCGGCCTCATCTTCGGCAACAGACTCCCGCAGACGGGCCCGGTGAAAAGGGCCATGGACGCCCTCCCGGGGACCATCTTCGCCGCCCTGGTATTTCCTTCCCTCATAGGGGCGGGGGCTCCGGGGCTTGCGGCCGCGGCGGTCATATTCGCGGCGGTCCGAAAGACGGGAAGCGTGTGCCTCGCCATGCTGCTTGGGATGGCGGCCGTCTCCCTGTTCAGGCTGATTATCCCCGGGTAGGGCCCATGAAAATCAACGTCTGGAGTCTGCTCGGGTTTTTATTTCTGGTACTGGCCTTTATCGGCGCGCTGCTGCCCATCATGCCTACCGTGCCCTTCGTGCTGGCCGCCGCCGCAAGCTTCGCCCGCTCCTCCCCCAAAATGCACCGGTGGATGAGGCAGCACAAAAAATACGGCCCCGCCATAAGAAACTGGGAGGAAAAGCGGTGCGTCTCCAGAAAAATGAAGGCATTCTCCATCACGATGATTATGGGGGGAGGGGGGACCTCCACCCTTCTCTTCATCCCGCGGGGATGGATGACCTGGACGGCTTTAGGAGTGTTTGCCGCAAGCGCCCTGATAGTATTCTTTTTCAGGGAGTGTCCTGCCGAGGACGTTAAAGCCCGGAAGGACGATACTCAATGCCCCTGAAGGACTGCGTCGTATCCGTTTTCGGCCTGGGTCTGCTGGGCGGCTCCCTGGCGTGGCGGCTCTCCCTCTCCGGGGCCGTTAAAGGGGTGGCTGGCTGGAGCCGCAGGCCCGAAACCGTCCGCTTCGCCCGTGAAAAGGGCATTGTAACGATAGGCTGCGCCTCGGCGGAGGAGTGCGCCGCTCTCGGGGACGTACTGATTCTGGCCGTACCTATGCGCTCCATGGAGGAGCTGAGCCGCAAAATTTCTCCTGCCGCAAAGAAAGACCTGGGGGCGGTCTTTGACCTGGGAAGCGCCAAGGCGGAGATCGGCCGCAAGCTCGCCCCTCTTTGGGGCCCCCCCTACGCCGGCTTTCACCCCATGGCGGGAAAGGAGACGGGAGGCCTGGAGAACGCCGATCCCGACCTCTTTGCCGGGGCGACCTGCGCCGTGGTCCCCTTTGAAAAGACGGCCCCCGAGGCCCTGATCCTGGCCCGGGAGCTTGCCCTGGTCCTGGGGGGGCGGCCTGTGGAGATGAGTGCGCCTGACCACGACGCCGCGGCAGCTGCCATAAGCCATCTGCCCCTTTTTGCGGCCTCGGCCCTCGCTATTTTGGCAGGCAGAGAGGCGAAGAAGAACCCCATGGTCTCCCTCATGGCCGCCGGGGGCTTCAGAGATACCACCAGGGTGGCGGCGGGGCCGCCCTGGCTGGGGGCCGACATGGCGGCCCAGAACAGGGCGGAAATAAAGCGCCGGGCGGAGGAGCTGGCAGGAATTCTGCTTCAAATGGCAAACGCCACCGCCGGGGAGTTGGAGGCCATGCTTGAGAGGGCGGCGGCCTCGCGAGAGGCAGTTATGGACGGCGGCCGGACGAGGGGGAAGGAAATAACTGAATGAAAAAAACGAGTCCTTTTTCAGGAGGGGCAATCTACGTGCTTCTGGGCGCCATGCTCTGGGGCACTACGGGAACCTCCCAGGCGCTGGCGCCGGCGGAGGCCGGGCCTCTTTCGGTGGGGGCCCTCAGGATAGTCATAGGGGGCGGGGTCCTGCTGACGATAGCCCTGGTCAGGGGCTCTTTCTCCGGGGGAGGACGGTGGCCCCTGTTCCCCACCGCCGTTGCCATTGTTGCCACCGCGGCCTATCAGCCTCTCTTTTTTACCGGCGTGGCCAGGACGGGGGTTGCCGTGGGCACCCTTATAACTCTGGCCAGCTGTCCGGTGATAACCGGCGTTCTGGGGTACTTCTTTTTCGGCGAAAAACCGGCCTGGAGGTGGTACTTGTCAAGCGTCATGGCCCTGGGCGGCTGCGCCCTCCTTACCTTTTCCGGCGGGGGGGCGGAGAACGCCGATCCTGGCGGAATGCTGTTCTCCCTTGGGGCGGGCTTTTCTTACTCCCTCTTCGTCCTGGGCAGCAAGAGGCTTCTGAAGGACAGGGGGGCGGACGCCGTCAACGGCCTTGTCTTCTCCGCCGCGGGACTTCTGCTCCTGCCCGTGCTGCTGCTGTCTCCTCCCTTGTGGCTCCTTCAGCCCCGGGGGATTTTGGCGGCGGCCCACCTGGGGATTGTTGCCACGGCCCTGGCATACTATCTCTTTCTTAAGGGCCTTTCCACTATACCCGCGTCTACCGGCGTGACCCTTACTACGGCCGAACCGCTCACAGCCTCTCTTCTGGGCGTGTTTCTGCTGGGGGAGAGGCTCAGCGGGACGGGCGCCGCGGGGGCGGCCATGCTCTTTCTTGGCCTTGCCTTTCTAGCCGCGGGAAAAAGCGAGGAGGATCAAGGTAAATGATAACCGTAAACGGCGAACAGGTCCCGTGGACTGAGGGAATGACCATCCGGGACCTGCTCAATGAGAAAAATTATACCTTTCCGATGATTGCCGTCTGGATAAACGACACGCCCTACAGGAGGGAGGAGTTCGGCTCCGTAAAAATTCCGGAGGGCGCCGAGGTACAGGCAATCCACATGATCAGCGGCGGGTAGAGCGCCGTCCTTTCACAGTCCCAGCATGGGGAGCACCGTATCCAGATCCTTGTCGCCCCTGCCGGAGAGATTTACCAGCATAATCTGATCCCTGTCCATTTCGGGCAGCCTCTTAAGGGCGTAGGCCAGGGCGTGGCAGCTCTCCACCGCCGGGATGATCCCCTCGGTTCTGCAGAGCCGGCGGAAGGCGTCCAGGGCTTCGTCGTCGGTGGCGGCAACGTATTTCGCCCTGCCCGTGTCCTTCAGGAAGGAGTGCTCCGGCCCCACTCCGGGGTAGTCCAGCCCCGCCGCTATGGAGTGGACGGGGGCGGGCTCACCCCGGTCGTCCAGAAGCACATAGGTGCTGAACCCGTGAACCCTGGCGGGCGTCCCCGCTGTGAGGGTTGCCGCGTGGGCTCCAATGCCGTGTTCAATGCCTCTTCCAGCGGGCTCCACTCCCGTAAGAGCCACCTCCCTGTCGTCCATGAAGCCCGAGAAGATGCCGATGGCGTTGCTCCCCCCGCCCACGCAGGCGGCTACCTCGTCTGGAAGGCGCCCCTCCCGGTCCAGCATCTGCACTCTGGCCTCCCTGCCGATGACGCTCTGAAAGTACCGCACTATCTCCGGGTAGGGCGACGGGCCCACCACGGAGCCGAGGAGGTAGAAGGCCTCAGGGTCCTCCTGCCAGGCGGCCAGGGCCGCGTCCACCGCCTCCTTCAGCGTCGCCTGTCCCTCCCTGACGGGGACTACCTTCGCCCCCAGGGCCTTCATCCTGGATACGTTGGGAGCCTGCCTCCTTACGTCCTCCGCCCCCATGTAGACGGCGCACTCCATGCCCATGAGGGCCGCCGCGGTGGCGCTGGCCGTGCCGTGCATCCCGGCCCCCGTCTCGGCGATGAGGCGGGTTCTGCCCATCCGCTTTGCCAATAGGGCCTGGCCTACGGCGTTGTTGATCTTGTGGGCCCCCGTATGGTTAAGATCCTCCCGCTTCAGAAAAAGTCTTCCCCCTCCGCACTCCCGGGAGATATTGGCGCACTCTGTAAGGGCGGAGGGCCTGCCCACGTACTCCGCCATGAGTCTGTCCAGAGTCTTCATAAATTCTCCGTCGGCCAGGGCGCCGTCGAAGGCCGCCTCCAGCTCCGCCAAGAGAGCCGCTATTCCTTCGGGGACGTATCTTCCGCCGTAGGGGCCGTAAAAACCTCTTTCATTTGCCTGATTAGCCTGTTTCATTCTGATCTCCTCCTTGGATTTTGGATATAAAAAAAGGGGGCTGTCTCTAATGAGACGGCCCCCTTGAAAAAGGAAATAAAAAAGGGGCCGCGGGATTTTAATCCTCCCGCGACCCCTGAAGCGCAAAGATTCGGGCGGCGGGCTCTAAGTCCGCCACCACCACATGGATATATTCTTCAGCTGCTGCC
>CAZXOD010000152.1:0-5144 GCA_964642285.1 uncultured Synergistaceae bacterium | reverse complement strand
ATGGCCGCAGACGCGATCAGGAACATAGCGGCGGTATAGGGCATCTTCCGGGCCAGGCCCCCCATGTCGTTGAGGTCCCTCTTGCCGGTGGCGTAGTAAACTGCGCCCGCCGCCAGGAAGAGAAGAGCCTTGTACATGGTGTAGTTGAAGGCATGAAAGAGTCCGCCGGTGACGGCCGTGAAGCCGAACTCGGCCATGGCCCGGGGGTCGCCGAGGACCAGCAGTCCCACGCCAAGACCAAGGAGCATATAGCCCACCTGGGAGACCGAATGGTAGCCTATGAGCCGCTTCATGTCGTGCTGCACCACCGCCATGGCTACGCCGAAGAACATGGAGGCCAGGCCCATGACGATGATCATCCACGGAATGAAGGCGCTGCCTATGGCGACTCCGTAGATGGAAAAGCAGACCCGCGCCAGGCCGTAAAGGGACGCCTGGCTAACTGCGACCAGAAGGCAGGTAACTCCGGTGGGAGCCTCCGCATAGCCGTCGGGAAGCCACATGTGCATCGGGAAAGCGCCGCACTTCATGGCCAGGGAGCCCACCAGGAACACAAGAGCCAGCTTTTCCATGGTCCCCATCTGAAGAGCGCTGCCTATAGCGGCCATATTCAGCACGTTGTACTTTCCGTAAAGGCATCCCGCCGCTACCAGAATAAGCATGGAGCCTACCTGGGATACAAGGGCGTATTTAAAGCTCGCCTCCACCGCCGCGGGCCTGTCCCTCCAGAAGGCGATCAGGCCGAAGGACGCGATGGACGAAACCTCAATGAATACGAAGAAGTTGAAGATATCTCCCGTGATCATCATGCCCAGCATTCCGACGGTAAGAAGCAGGTAAAGGGATACAAAGCGGCTGAGGCCCGTAAACCTCGACATATAGTTGAGGGAGAAGAGGGCTCCGGCAAAGGACGCTATAGCGCCGCAGAGGGCCATGAATGCGCTCAGCGCGTCTACCTCAAGGATAATTCTCACCGGAATGGCCATGCCCGACGGCAGAGCCAGCCTGGAGCTTTCTCCGCCCATCACATAGTACTGAATTCCGTCTGCCAGAACAGTGCGCCAAAGGCAAAAGGCGACCAAAAGCGTGAGAAAAGATACCGCGACAAGCATCGCGTTGCGGACGGTCTTCCCCCCCAGGGCGCACAGGGGCGCCAAGAAGGCTCCGAGGAGAGGAATGGCCAGCAGCAGCGCGGGAAGGTGTTCGTTCCAGTTCATCCTCTCAACCTCCGGACCTCATCCACGTCAATAGTTCCGTAATGGCGCCACACGAGCATAATGAGGGAAAGAAGCAGCGCCGTAACCGCCAGGGCTATGACGATGGCCGTAAGGGTCATGGCCTGGGGCGTGGGAAGCACCATCACTTCTCCCTCTCCCGCAAGAAAATGGATTGGGACGGACCCGCCCTGCCGGTAGCCCAGTGAAACAAGGAACAGGTTTACGGAACTTCCAATAATTGTGACGGCAATGGCTATCTTGATCAGGTTTCTTGACATAAAAATCCCCACAAGTCCCATCATGAAAAGAATCCCAACCACAAAAAACGGGGCGTTACCTATCATGGCCTATCTCCTCCTCGGGCAGGTTCGGGCCTGTAAACTGCCTGATGCCCCTGAACATGGCTATTATCACCAGGGAGAGAGCGCCGGTGACTTCAATTCCCACGGCGATGGACATAAAAACGGTAGTCCCGGCGGGGGATATGAGGCTTAAAATTCCGGTGCGCTCCGCTCCAAGGGGGGAGGCCAGGAAGTTATAGAAAAACGAATTGCCTATTCCCATAATGGCAAGGAGGAAAAAGCATATCAGTCCCAGCTCTTCGAAAAGAAATTCATAAATCTTCTCGTTAACCCAGGAGAGTACTTTTTTCCCGCCGTAAGAAACCAGAAGGAAGGCAAGAAACGTGGCGATGATAGCCCCGCCCTGGAAACCGCCTCCCGGCGTCATGTATCCGTGAATTACTACGTTTACACCGAAAACAATCATGAACCAGGCAAAAAAATCACAGCCCGTCCTAACAACTACTGAAAGAGGTCTCAACGTCTGCCCCTCCCTTCCCTGAACAGTGCGCCCACAGCGCAGACGGCTGTGAAAAGAACGGCCGCCTCGCCTATGGTATCAAAGCCTCTGTAGTCAAAAACGATAGAGGTAACTATATTCTGCGTGGAAAGCGACTTATATGAATTTGCCAGAAAATAGTCGTCCATAAGGGCTTTCCCAGGGTCGCCGTAGGGGTGAACGTTGTCCAGGGCACCGCAGACAAGGCCTCCCAGTATTATCGCCGAGACGATAAATAGATACTTTTTCATTTGGGGCCCCCTCCTTCCCTTCTCTTCACCCCGCTGCACGCCCTGACCGCAATAATATATATGGCGGTGCTGAGGCCCGCTCCGATAGCGGCTTCGGCTATGGCTACGTCCGGAGCCTGAAGCATGTAGAACTCAAGGGCCGCCATCAGGCTGAAGACCGCGAGGGAAATAACCGAGGAGATGAGGTCCTTAAACCACAGCGCAAAAAATGCGGAAAGCAAGAGCAGCATAAGAATAATAAGCTGCACGAATCCATTCATGCCTGCGCTCCCTCCTTTTTGACCCTAATTTCGTCGTACTCTTCAAGCCTGTCAACCACCGCTCTCGCCGGAAGCAGACCGCTTCTGTGGGCGGCGCGGGCAAGGGCGTGAGCGCCGGTGGCGTTTGTAACAAGCAGCACGAAAGCCGCAATGGCGCTGTGAATGATAAGAACCGCGAATCGGGCCTCGCCGGTCATTACAAGCCTGCCTAAAGCGTACGCCACCACGGCGAACATGGTGAAAAGGGTGCCGAAGGTGGTGCACTTTGTAGCGCCGTGAAGCCTTGTGTATACGTCGGGAAACCTGTAGAGGGATATGGCCCCCAAAAGGTTGAACGCAAGGCCGATAAGGATGAATATGCCTACGATAATGAACATCCCCTTACACCTCCCCCTCGATGAACCTGGCGATGAACATGGTTCCGACAAAGGAAAGCGCGGCGTAGACAATGGCTATGTCCACCATTACCACCGAGTCGTAGACGGCGGCAAACATCATCATTAGGCTTATGACGAAGGTGTTCATGGTGTCGAGGGCCACGGCCCTGTCGGGCACGGTGGGTCCCGCCGCCAGACGGCCTACTACCCCTATCGCCAGAACGGCCACCACCGCCGCCGCAAAAATAAAGATCAGGATACTCACTCCGCCAACCTCCTCGCCCAATCGCCGAATGATCCGTAGAGCTGCTCTCCCGTCGGGTCTTCATCCTCCACGTAAATCCAATGGATGTAAAAAGCCCCGTCGTCGTCAACGTCTACAGTGAGCGTACCGGGGGTAAGGGTGATTGAATCCGCCAGCAGAGTCTTGGCGATATCGGTCTTAAGCCCCGGATTGACTTTTACGATCCCGGGCCTGATCTCCCCCGTTATTACCCTTTTCGCCACGTCGATATTGGCCTTGGCCAGCCCTATGGCGAAGGGACCGAACAGGTAGTGGAAAAAATCCAGCAGCCTCTTCGGGTCAAGCCTCCCTGGTCTGACCGTCTTATCCCTGTTCCAGCTACGAAAGGCCACCATGACGACTGACGCCACACCGAGGGCTATCAGGATTTCAATCAGCGGTATGCCTCCTCCGGACCAGACAAGGAGAAGATACATCAGAAAGGAGACTACAAAAATGAACACATGCTCCACCTCCCGTCCCAATATGGATGCAATAATTTGAAGGCGCAGTTCGGCGCCTAAAAAATTACATCGAATACATTCTACTACGGTTTCCTTCATTGTAAATGAAAGTTAATGTCTTCACTTAAAATGAGCTGTTTTCTCTGCGCAATCCCTGAATCAATAAGATCACACTTGTTTTCGCAAGAAAACCAACGCCCCCTCCCGCGGGAATTAAAAATGGTATACTGGTTTTGTTAACAGGAATAGGAGAGATTGCCTTGAATTTAACCGGCGGCAAAAAGATAATTATAGCCGATTTAAGCCTGATGCTGGTAGCCCTCTTCTGGGGTCTCGGCTTTGTAGCCATGAAGGACGCCCTGGACAGCTTCTCACCCTTCTGGCTTCTTACCATACGCTTTTTTTCCGGGACGGCGCTCATGACCCTGATCTTTAAAAAAAGGCTGGCCCGCCTTACAAGAGCAGACCTAAAAGCGGGCGCCCTGATAGGCGTCTTTCTGTTTCTTGGCTTTGCTACCCAGACTGTGGGGCTGAAATACACCACTCCCGGGAAACAGGCCTTCCTTACTGCCACCTACGTGGTTATTGTGCCCTTTTTATCCTGGTTTATCCGGAAAAAGTCCCCGGGGACAATCTCCTTCATCGCGTCGGCCCTGTGCCTAGCCGGCATGGGGATGCTCACCCTTCAGAAAGGGCAGAGCGTCAACGCGGGAGACCTGCTGACGCTGAGTTGCGCCTTCTTCTTCGCCTGCCAGATTCTTGCCATTGAACACTTTGCCGCTAAAGCGGACGTCGTGGTTCTTGCGGTAATACAGACGGGGGCTGTAGGGCTGCTGAGCCTTCCTTTCGCCCTTCTTTTTGAAAACTGGGCGGGTTTCGGCGGCGGAGAGGGCCTGGGGAGCATTGCCTTCACGGTGATATTCTGCACCGTCTTTGCCTTCGTCGTTCAAAACGCCGCCCAGAAATTTACGCCGTCGACCCACACGGCCATAATCCTGAGCATGGAGTCGGTCTTCGGCGCGCTGGCGGGCATCTACTTCATGGGGGAGGCCTTTTCAGCAAGAATGGCGGCGGGCTGCGCCCTTATCCTCTTCGCCGTCCTCCTGACGGAGCTCGGCCCTTCCCTGGTGAGGAGCCTTTTCGGCCTGAGCCCCGCGGAGGAGAAGACCTAGCTCCTCCCTGGCGGCTGCCTTCGCCCTGGCCCCGTCCGCTGCTTCCCGCGCCTCCGGCTCCCCTCGGAGAACTTCTTACAAGACATAGCGGTCCGTCCCCTATGAGATCCCCTCTTTCCGCCGCTGCCAGGGCCCTTATCACGGTCTCCCTGTTTTTCGGCGCGCGGTACTGAAGGAGGGCTCTTTGCATCTTTCTCTCCCTCAGACTTTTAGGCACATAAACTTCCCGTCCCGTAAGGGGGTCGATCCCTGAATAGTAGATGCAGGTAGACAGGCTTCC
>CAZXOD010000151.1:0-5145 GCA_964642285.1 uncultured Synergistaceae bacterium | reverse complement strand
TCCCTTTGGAGCCAGAGGGGATCGGCGGTAATCAGGGGCAACATGACAGTGGTGCCGGTGGGCGACGGCATACTCTACGTCCAGCCCCTCTACCTGAGGGCAGAGAACAGCGAGCTCCCGGAGCTCAGGCGGGTTATTACCTCTACGGGGGGCAAGGTTGTCTGGGGCGAAACTCTGGACGAATCCCTGCTGCGGCTCCTTGGTCCCTCCGACGGCGCCCCCCTGCCCCCGGTCCGGCTTGAAGAGACGCCGGCGCCCAGGGAACGGCCTGAAACCGAGCCCGGCTCTGCCGGAGTGCTCTCCTTCCTGGCCCGGGAGGCTTCAGAGGCATGGGAGAACGCCAGGAGGGCCCTCAGGGAAGACGACTGGGAGGCCTACGGCAGGCAGATGAAGAGGCTCGAAGAGATCCTCAGAGAGATGAAGGCCCTGTCCGGCAACTGACCGGCGGCCTTTAAGACATGAAACAGGGGTCTGCCTCCTGGCGAGGCAGACCCCTGTTTTATAAGTTGGGAGAAAAAACCCGGCCGCCCGGCCGACAGGTCTTTAATGCACTTTCATCTCCACCTCGTCGCCGTCGGTATAGGGTTTAACCTCGGCATTCGGGAGCGAGGAGTCCTTCTCCAATAAGCCCGACGACTCCGCCATGAGGGCAAGCTTTCGCTTTACCCCGGAGGAACTCCCCCCAAGATCGTACAGTACATAAGCATATTCATCCCCGCTGGACTCCAGGGAGAAATTGTTGAGGGAGGCGCCGCCGAAGAGCCTTTTTATTTCGTCCTCGTCTGCCGACAGCTCAGGCCACCGGCCCTTCTCCAGCTTGAAGACCACCATGGCCGATTTCATAGACCGCATGTCGCTCAGTATGGAAGTAGCCCGGGCCTTGTCCTCTGCGGTACCCATGAGCATGAGCATGGCGGAGGCAAGAATGCCCACTATAATGATCACTATGAGAAGTTCCACCAGCGTGAAGCCCTTTCTCTTTCCCTTATTCTTCATCATGGCTCTACCTCCGGCTATAAGATGAAAAGCTGTTGTGCTCCCTGCCGAGTCTGTCGAGCAACTCTCCTGCCGCCGCCCTGAACGCATGTCCCCGGGGCGACAGCCTCTGGCATAACTGATTACGCAACAGACTATATTCTAAAGATTTTTTCTCAGTTTACAATAGCTTTTCTTTAAGGAAAAAGCAACTCTGCTACCCCTTCCACGAAACAGTTCTATTGGCCGGATTGCATACCGAAATGGACCCCCTTACAAACGGGATCGATTTATCATGGGATCGTGGTTTTTTCATGTTTTTTAACTTTTGGCTTATATATAAATAATTAATATCAGGTTCTCAAAATGAAATTCAACACCGCTGCAGTTAATATTTTTGCACAAAGATTGCCATAAAAACCCTTTGGGTTATAATCCAATATCCGGTTTCGGGGGTATTAAATATTTTGGGCTTGTTTCTCCTGAAAAGGGAGGGAACTTAATGAGACAAGTTGTAATGAAAAGTGTTGCCGCATTTATGATTCTGTCCGCGGCAAGTTTTATGCTCATGGCGGTAGGAGGCCGGCGCGTCCCGTCCTTTCATATTGACGGGATGGAAGACGATGGAGCGGAGACTCCGGTCGAAAACCTTATCGCAGGACTGATCCTTGACCTTGCGGAGCCTCACCTGGAGGCAGCGGACCTTTCCGCCAGGGTGAAGGAAGCTGCACTGACGTCCTTTGTAGGAACGGCAAAAAACATCGCGTCTCTCTCAGGGTTTATCCGGTCGCAGAACAGGGAGGTCTCCCTGGAGTCATCCCTGATCCAGGCCAACGCCTTTCTTAAAAGCTCCCTGAAGTACGGAGTCCCCCTGGATTTAATAGTGGCGGTAGCCAACACGGAGAGCCATTTTCGTACCGAGGCCAGAAGCCACGCCGGCGCGGCGGGAGTGATGCAGGTGGTATGGAAGGTTCACGCGGGCCTCCTCCAGGCGAACGGCATTGCCAGGGAGGAAGACCTGCACGATCCCGAGATGGGGATAGCCGCCGGAAGCCTGCTGCTTTCCCGCTACATCAAAGCTTCCGGCGATCTTAAGACGGCCCTGGGCCGTTATTACGGCGGCTCGGCCGATGTCTACTGGGAGAGAGTCTCAAGAAACCTGTCGAAATTCAGGAACGCAAAACTTTTCGCCTCTTCCTGAGGAGCTCCTTAAAAATCTGCCGCCATTCTGACCGCGAAGAGGGAAAGCAACGCCGCCCCGGAGGGAAGGACATCGTCGTTTACGTTGAACTTGGGATTATGATGCTGTCGGCAGCCTTCCCCAGACCCGTTGGCCATGCCCAGGAAGACATAGGCCGCCGGAACCCTCTCACCGTAGTAGCTGAAGTCCTCTGAGCCCATCGCCACAGGAACTTCCGTCAGACTTTCCGCCCCGGCCAGGTCCGCCGCCGCCGCTTTCATAAACTCCGTTGCCCTGGGTTCGTTTACGGTAACGGGATAGATGGGGGTGAAGGTGAGTTCCGCCTCGCACCTCACAGCGGCGCATACTCCGTCGGCAACTCTTTTGACAATATCCTTCATGCCCGCCCTGACCTCGGGGTTTGTGGTTCTGATGTTCCCCGCCACCCTTGCCGACTCGGGAATGATGTTCACCGCCGTGCCGGCCTCCAGCACGCCTACGCTTAGCACAACAGTATCCTGGGGATTCATCTCCCGGCTGACCACAGTCTGCAGCGTGGAGACCACCGTAGCCGCCGCCACAGTGGGGTCGATGGCCCTGTGAGGCATGGCGCCGTGGCCCCCTTTGCCTTTAATTTTTATATCCCAAATATCCGCCGAGGCCATGAAGGGCCCAACCCGCCAGCCAATTTTCCCCGCCGGGAGCTCCGCCCAGATGTGGAGTCCCCCTATGGCGTCCACGCCGTCGAGGACTCCCTCTTCGATCATCCTGGGGGCGCCGGAGTTGTATCCCGCCTCCTCGGCGGGCTGGAAGATAAAGCGGACTCCCCCCGCCAGGTCATCCTTCATGGAGGAGAGGATCTCCGCCGCGCCCAAAAGCATGGCGGTATGGGCGTCATGACCGCATGCGTGCATTGCTCCCGGCCTGACCGACCGGTAGGGGACGTCGTTCTCTTCCTCCAGAGGCAGAGCGTCCATATCCCCCCGGAGGGCGATGAATTTCCCCGGTCTGCCCCCCCGCAGATCGGCGGTTACCCCCGACTCCGTTCCCCCGAAGCCCCTTCTGATATTCTCAAGGCCAAGGTTCCTAAGGTACTCCTCCACGAAGAGGGAGGTCTCTTTTTCCTGCCAGGGAAGCTCGGGGTTGGCGTGAAATTTCCTGCGCAGCTCAGTAAGCCTTTCTGCAAGATCGTCCGCTTTTTTTCTGATCAATTCAACGCTCACGGAAATTGCTCTCTCCTTTCACGAGGCTCTGTCGCGCCCCATTAAATTTGATGGAACCTATTCACTCAGCCCTTCACAGAGATGATCCATATCCCGGCCAGAATGAGGGCGGCTCCCCCAATCCTCCAACTGGAAATAGACTCGGAGAAAAAAAGCGCCGAAACGGCAAACACCATCAAAAACACAAGGCCCGCCATAAGGGGATAGGCTATGGTCAGGTCCGTCCTGCTGAGGGAAGCGCTCAGAAAGAGGAAGGATATGCCGAAGCAGCCGACGCCAGCCACGGCCCAGGGGTTTAACATTATCCGCATGGCCGCGTTCAGCGCGCCTCCGTCCAAAAGATCTTTCTGGTTGCCAAAGGCGGCCTTCATAAAGGTATTGGCCGTGGCGTTAAAAAGGGCCGATCCGGCTATCAAAATCATAGTTAATCTGTCCATTAGCTGTCCTCTCTTTTCAATTCATTGAAGAATTATAACCCAGGTTGTCTGCAAAAACTGATGTTTTTCGTGTAAAATCTACTGAGAGCAAATCTTCCCGGTCAGTTTGCCGGCCGGGAAGGTTTTAGCCGTCCCTCCGGCGCAGCAGTTTTTCCGGTTCAAAAAACGCTCCCTCAATAGAAATCCGGGGCCGGGCTCCCCCGGGGAGTTTAGGAGGCGGTCTAAAGCCCGCGCAGTTAATATTTTACAATCCGAGAAAGGTTGGTTCTATGAATTTATCGCGCCCCGGCACCGCCGCCAAGCTGCTTGTCCTTATTTTTCTGTCGCTGTCCCTGTACTTCTGGGGCCTTGGAAGCCACGGCCTCCTGGAGCCCGACGAGGGCCGCTACTCTGAAATTCCAAGAGAGATGAGGGAGACGGGGGACTATATAACGCCTCGTCTGAACTACATAAAATACTTTGAGAAGCCGGTCCTCCACTACTGGCTTACGGCCTCGGCCCAGGCCCTCTTTGGCGAAAACGAATTCTCGGGCCGATTTTTCCCCGCCGCGGCCGCTCTGGGAGGGATAGCCCTCTCCTACTGGCTGGCGAAATCCATGTTCGGAAAAGAGACGCCCCTTTACTCAGCGGCCATCCTCTCCACCAGCCTGGTATATTTTGCCCTGTCCCGGATAAATATCACGGATATGACTCTTGGCTTCTTTATCACCGTCGCCCTGGCCGGCTTCTGGCTGGGGTACGAAAAAAACCGCCGGTTTTACCTGATGCTTTATGGGGGCGCGGCCCTGGCCCTTTTAACAAAAGGCCTCATAGGAATAGTGCTGCCAGGGGGGGTAATCTTCTGCTATATGGTACTTACAAGACAGTGGGACATCTTCCGTTCGGCCCTCTATCTGCCGGGAATTATCCTTTTCGTCGTCCTCTCCGTGCCGTGGTTTCTGGCAGTGTGCCTGGCGAATGGCGATTTCTTCTACTTTTTCTTCATTCAGGAGCATTTCCTCCGGTACTCCACTAAAATGCACGGCCGGTACGAGCCGGCCTGGTTTTTCATACCCATCCTGCTCGTGGGGCTCTTTCCATGGACGGGGCTTCTCCCCGGAGCGTTGAGTCCGGCTCTGCCGGGGCGGAACAGGCGCTTTGGCAAAGACAACAGGGAGGAGCTCTTTCTCTTTCTTTGGTTTGCCATAATCTTCGTATTTTTCTCCTTCTCCAGCTCGAAGCTCATTCCCTACATCATTCCCGTATTTCCTCCCCTCGCCGTTCTTATGGGAAGGGCCTTGGCCCGAATGATAGACGGGGAGGATTTCCGGGCGATCAGGGGTTTTCTGAT
>CAZXOD010000150.1:0-5222 GCA_964642285.1 uncultured Synergistaceae bacterium | reverse complement strand
TGTCCTCGTTGGCATGGAAGACGCTTGTAAAAACGCCCCAAATCTCCATCCCCAACCTTCTGGCGGGGGGGGAGGTCTACCCTGAATTCATCCAGGGCAGGGCCACGGGAGAGAACGCCTTTAAGGCCCTGATGAGCTTTCTTGAGGACGACTCCTTCCGCGGGCGGACGGATGAGCTGCTCGCCGGCGCAAGGGGCTCTATGGGCCTGCCCGGGGCGGCTGGTTTTTGGGCGGAGCGCATTTGCGCCCTCGGCGTTTCCAGGAGGCACGGAGAGCGGTGAGGCCTGTCCTCATCCTGGCCAACGGGCCCGGGGAGCTCTGGGACTGGGCCAGGCCCATGATTAATGAACTTGGGCGAAGGGGTCGGAAGGTCTCTCTGCTTCTCCTGCCCTGTCAATTTGCTTCGGGGGAGGAGCGCAGAGTAGCCGAAAGCCTGCCCCTGGACGAACTCCGGGGGCCGTCCTCTTTAGCCGTAACTCTTGCGGACGCCCTGTCCATGGGAAGAAAGGCGGGGGCCGTGCTCCAGCTTGGGGGAGACCTCCTCTGGGGCAGGGTGGCCGCTTGGGCTGGACGGTCGCCTCTTTTGTGCTATGCTTACGGAAAAAAGAAGGGAATGGCCCGGTGCGACCGGGTTTTTACAGCCTTCCCCTCCATGGCGGAGGCCATGGGGCCGGGAGTCGAGGCGGTGGGGGACCTGGTGAGGGATTCTATAGAGAATGAGTCTTCAGGGGCCGCTGGATCCGATAAAAAATCAGTTCTTTTTTTCCCCGGCAGCAGGGCCGCCTTAAGGGAGTTTGCCCTTCCCTTCCTCAGGGAGATGCTTCCCCCGCTTAAGGAAGGGGCGCCGAACTGGGAGTTTAAAATAGCTATGTCACCCTTCTCCCCGGAGGACGAAGGGGAAAAATGGCGAAGGGCGGGTTTTATCCCCGTCCCCGCGGGGCAGTCTCCCGGAAAGGTGTCCTTTGCCGTCACCCAGCCCGGGACAAACACCCTGGAGCTTATGCACCGGGGGACGCCCTTCTGCGTGCTGATTCCCTTTGCCTCCATACGAAAGATACCACTGTCGGGCCTGGCGGGCATGGTCGCCTCCCTCCCCCTGGCGGGACCGGCCCTGAAGGAGTTCTACCTCAGGCGAAAGGGGGCTCACACCGGCCTGCTGGCCTGGCCCAACCGCATCGCTGGGCAGATGATCGCCCCGGAGATGGTGGGAGACTTCACTCCCGCAGAGGCGGCGGGGTTTGTGCTCGACTGGCTGAGGGACGAACCCCGGAAAAAAACCCTTGAGTCGGCCCTTGAGCGGACCGCGGCCCTTGCCCCCCGGGGCGGAGCGGCAAAAATCGCTGATGAAATAGAAAGGATGGCCCCCGGCAATGACTGACAAAGCGGGCGCGGAAAAGAAAAAATCCGTCTTCACCAGGCTTGCGGCAAGCGCCATGCCCTACAGGAGGCGTTTTTTCGCCGCCATTCTCTGTATGATAGCGGCCTCGGCCTGCAACGTGGTTCCCCCCTGGCTTCTTAAAAACGTGGTGGACGACGTCCTCATAGACAAAAACCTGGTCATGCTCAACATTCTGCCCTTTCTCCTTGTGGCCCTCTTCGCCGGCAAGGGTATAGCCTCCTACGGCCATCAGTATCTCATGAACTGGGTGGGCCAGAATGTGGTAATGGACCTCCGCCTCAGGCTGTACGACCACCTTCAGCGCATGTCCCTCCGGTACCTTCACGGCAGCCGCCTCGGGGAGATCATGTCCCGTATAACCAACGACGTCACCATCCTCCAGAACCTGGTCACCTCGGTAGTGGTAAACCTCGTGGTGCAGACCATCACCTTTCTGGGGATGGTGGGCTTCCTCCTGTATATTAACTGGAAGCTCACCCTCATCACCTTCGCCATCCTGCCTCTGACGGTTCTTATTCTGAACAGGGCCGGCAGAAAACTCCGTACTGTGGGGCACGCCATCCAGAGCGAACTTGCCGCCCTGTCGGCGGTGGTCCAGGAGGCCTTTGCCGCGGTGCGCATCGTTCGCTCCTTCGCCGCAGAAGATCTGGAGCTTGGGCGCTTCCGAAAAAGCAACCGTGAGAACTTCCGGGCCGTTATGCGCGGCGTGCAGACCCAGGCCGCTCTTGGTGGCATCATTGAGCTGGTTCTCATAGCCGCCCTGGCCGTTATCCTATGGCTTGGCGGCAGGGAAGTGGTGGGAGGGGAGCAGACCCCCGGAGAGCTCATAGCCTTTCTGGGGTACCTGGGCTTCCTGGTGCAGCCCATCAGGGTGTTCACCTCGGTGGTAGGTTCCATGCAGCTGGGCCTTGCAGCGGCGGACCGGATATTCTCCCTGCTGGACATCCCCGCCGAGACTCTCCAGCCCGAAAACCCGGTCCCCCTGGGAGTGCTGGAGGGACGCATAACCTTCAGAGACGTCACCTTCTCCTACGCGGCGGGCCGTCCGGTGCTTCGAAACATCCATCTCGACATCGCCCCGGGGGAGAGGGTTGCCCTTGTGGGTCCCACGGGCTCAGGCAAATCCACCCTGGCCGACCTCATCCCCCGGTTCTACGACCCTGACAGCGGGGCGGTGCTGGTGGACGGGACGGACGTGCGGAGGGCCGACGCCGCGGAGCTTCGAAGGCAGATAGGCATCGTCCCCCAGGAGTCTCTCCTCATGAAGGGGACCATCGCCTTCAATATATCCTACGGCCTGCCGGACCTCTCCATGGAGCAGATCAGGGCCGCGGCGGAGACCGCCGGCATCCTGGCCTTCATCGAATCCCTCCCCGACGGCTTTAATACGGAAGTAGGGGAGCGGGGCGTCACCCTCAGCGGCGGCCAGAGGCAGAGAGTAGCCATCGCCAGGGCCATTGTCAGAAACCCCAGAATCCTGATCCTCGACGAGGCCACGTCGTCCCTGGATCTGGAAGTAGAAAAGCAGGTCCAGGAGGCCATGAGCAGCGCCATGAAGGGCCGCACCTCCCTAGTGATAGCCCATAGGCTGTCCACCATAAGAAATTCCGACAGGATCATAGTCCTGGATGAGGGCAGGATCATCGAACAGGGCCGCCATTGGGAGCTCATCGCGGAGGATGGGATGTACCGCAGGCTCCACGACCTTCAGTTCGCGGGGGGAGCGGAGTCATGAGGACGCTTATCCCGGGCATGAGCCTGCTGAAGAGCTATCTGGCCTTCGCCAGGGGAGAGTCGGGGCCGGGCCTGTGGGCGGTCACCTACCCCTTCGGCCTGACGGCAAGGGGCATTTTCTCCCTGCGGAACTTCGCCTACGACCACGGCATCGTCCCTCCGGTGGAGCCGCCCCTCCCCGTGATAAGCGTAGGAAACATAACCCTGGGGGGAACAAACAAGACCCCCTTCGTGGAGATGCTCTGCCGGATGCTCCGGGAGGCGGGCCTGTCGGTGGGCATAGTCAGCCGGGGTTACGGCGGAAAGACGGCGAACCCGGTGGTAATCTCCTCGGACTCCTTTGCCGGGGGCGGCGGCTTCAGTCCTGGGGACATATCATCTCTCAGAAGCTTGGTGGGGGACGAGCCCCTCTTGCTGGCCTCCCGGCTCCCCGGCGTGCCCGTGGCCGTCTCCAAGGACAGGCTGAGGGATATAGAGGCCCTGTCGGATCGAAGCGTGGACGTCATAGTGGCGGACGACGCCTTCCAACACAGGCGCATGGCCCGGGACGCCGATATCGTTCTGGTGGACGCCTGCTGCCCCTTCGGCAACGGCTGGGTGGCCCCCGCCGGCATCCTCCGGGAGCCCCCCGCAGAACTCTCCAGGGCGTCCCTGGTAGTGATCACCAA
Organism: uncultured Synergistaceae bacterium; assembly: GCA_964642285.1. Classification (GTDB taxonomy): domain Bacteria; phylum Synergistota; class Synergistia; order Synergistales; family Aminobacteriaceae; genus Aminivibrio. Next base: position 1,421 of record CAZXOD010000150.1, on the reverse strand, counting down.
GTCCGATCAGGTCCCTCCTGAAAAACTGCAAAATCTGGCCTCAGAGATAGGTCGGTATGTGCCGGAGGAAAAAATCTTCTTATCAAGGCTCTCCGTCCCCAACTGGCGAAGATGGGAGGGCAGGTGGTGCGGCGAAAAATGCCCCCCGCCCAGGACGGTCCTGGCCTTCTCCGCCATAGGCAGCCCCGAGAGCTTCAGGCGGACCCTGGAGCAGCAGGGCGTGAAAATCTTGCGGGAGCACCGCTTCAAGGACCATCACCGGTACGCCTCCGCCGATATGGAGGCCCTGGAGCGGGCCTTTGCGGAGTGCGGCGCGGAGGCCATGGTCTGCACCGAAAAAGATATCTATAACCTCCCCGCCGGGTGGGAGCCCTCCCGGGAGATCCTGGTGCCCCTCATATCCACCGGCCTGGACGACGCAGACCGGTTTAAAAAAGCCCTGACGGAGCTTCTTCAGCCAAAAATAGTGGTGGCCTCCAACGGCTACGGCGAGGACTCCATGGGTGCCCTGCTGGCCAGAAAGCTGCGGGAGCGGTACCCCGGCGCGGCAGTTTCGTCATTCCCCATCGTGGGCAAAGGGGAACACTACGCCAAGGAGGGCATTCCCGTGGACTCCGTCCCCGAGGACTCCCCCAGCGGCGGCGTAATAAAATACCGCTTTTTAGACCTGTGGAAGGACCTCCGCTCCGGCCTGCTGCGCTCCATTGCCCGGCAGATAGGGGCATGGAAAAAACTCAGGGGGACAATCCGAACTCCCCTCTGCGTGGGAGACGTCTACCTGCTCCTTCACGCCCTCTGGGGCCAGGGACAGCTTCCCGTCCTGGTGGCCACGGCCAAAACCGTCTACCTGAGCGGCCACTGGCGGCTTGAGCGATTCATCATAAAGCACCGGAGCCGCATAGCCTGGACCAGGGACAAGGAGACCGCCGAAGAACTGCGCCGGTCCGGCGCCGCGGCCCGGTTTGACGGAAACCCAATAATGGACCTCACCTGTGATAATACTATCAGGCCCATCTCCTGGGGCGGAGAAAAGGACTTCAGCGTGCTGTTGCTTCCGGGCAGCCGCAGGAGGGCCTACGAGGATGTGAGGCTGCTGCTGGACGCCGCGGAGCTGCTTAATAATTCGACGCCCTGCTCCTATCTTATGGTAATTGCCCCCACCCTGGACATGGACGAGCTTCTGGCCTCATGCAGGGGTTGGACTCCCTTCGACGAGGGAGAGTGGAAGGGCATACGCAAGGGCGACGCTGAAATACTCTTCTTCTTCGGACCCCTGCCCGCCGTCACAAGCGACGCCCATCTTCTGATAGGCCTCGGGGGCACGGCGAACCAGGTTTGCGCCGGCATGGGCGTCCCCGTAGTGTCCATCGAGGAGAAGGGCAAGTTTGTCCAGAAAAAACTGCTCGGAGAATCGGAACTTT
>CAZXOD010000149.1:0-5289 GCA_964642285.1 uncultured Synergistaceae bacterium | reverse complement strand
CTCTGCCTCCAGGATACCTTGGAAAAATTCGGGCTTCCCACCAGGGTCCAGACCGCCATAGAGATGCGGCAGATGGCGGAGCCCTACATAAGGCGGAGGGCGCTGAGGCATCTTGAGAAGGACAGAGTGGTAATATTTGCGGCCGGTACCGGGTCTCCATATTTTTCCACCGATACGGCGGCGGCCCTCAGGGCGGCGGAGGTGGGCGCCGATTGCCTGTTGAAAGCTACCAAGGTAGATGGTATATATAGTGAAGACCCTAAAAAGAACCCAGACGCCGTACTGATTCACAGGCTCACCTACATGGAGGCCCTGAGGCAGAGGTTTGAAATTATGGACGGCGCGGCTTTTTCTCTGTGCATGGAAAATTCCATTCCTATTGTTGTGGTTAACATCCTCAAAAAAGGCAACCTGAGGGATTTCCTTGTAAAGGGCGCCGACATAGGCACCGTCGTTTCTTCATAAGAGCAGCGCTTAAGCGCAGATCCCGGGCGAAGACGCCCTTTTTAAATTTCATTTAAATAAACAGAGGGAGGAATACCGGAATGCCTAAAACGGAGCTGAAAGAACTAAGAGAGCGCATGGATAAAGTCATTGACCACCTTAAGGGAGAATTCCTGGCCATTCGTACCGGCCGCGCCCATCCGGGACTCGTCAGCGATATCAAGGTGGACTATTACGGGACTCCCACCCCGATTAAACAGGTGGCTACCATATCAATCCCCGAGGGAAGGCAGATCGCCATTGCGCCTTTTGACAGAACGGCCCTCAAGCTTGTAGAAAAAGCTATCCTCGCGTCCTCTCTGGGCGTAACCCCCCAAAACGACGGGGAGATCATAAGGATTAACCTGCCGGAGCTCACAGGCGAAAGGCGCGTAGAGCTTACGAAGCTCGTGGGCAAATACGCCGAGGAGAGCAGGATAGCGCTGAGAAACCTCCGAAGGGACTCGAACGAGGTCCTTAAAAAAATGGAGAAAAATTCCGATATCAGCGAGGACGACCTTAAAAAGCTCACAAAAGAAGTTCAGGATATAACCGACGAGTTCATCAAGAAGGTCGATGACACCCTTAAAGTTAAAAACACCGAAATAATGGAAGAATAGAAAGGCTTTATGGCCGGAATGGGGGTATTGTCATGGCGCTGCCAAAAGTTTATGTAACAAGAAAGATACAGGACGCCGGTCTTAACCTTCTTCCCGGGAAGGTTGACTTTGAGGTGTGGGAAAAAGACGCTCCCATAGACAGGGCGACCCTCCTCGAAAAAGCCTCGGGCGTCGACGGGCTTCTGTGCACTCTGTCGGATAAAATTGACGAGGAGCTTTTATCCCGCTGTCCCGGGCTTAAAGTTGCCAGCAACTATGCGGTGGGGTTCGACAATATCGACGTGGACGAGGCCACCCGGAGGGGAGTGCTTATTACCAACACTCCCGATGTGCTGACCAATGCAACCGCCGACCTGGCCTTTACGCTGCTGCTTGCCTCGGCCAGACGGGTGGTGGAGGCCAGTGAGTTTTTGCGCTCCGGGGACTGGAAAATATGGAGCCCCAACCTTTTTCTCGGTCAGGAAGTGGCGGAATCGGTCATCGGGATCGTGGGAATGGGCAAAATAGGCCATGCCGTGGCCCGCAGGGCCGCCGGTTTTTCCATGAAGATCCTTTTCCACAACCGGTCGCCGAAGCCCGATGTGGAAAAAGAGCTGGGGGCGAAACAGGTCTCCCTGGAAGAGCTCCTAAGGGAGAGCGACTTCATCTCCCTTCACTGTCCACTGAACGATGAGACCAGGGGGCTGATAGGGGAGAGGGAGCTGAAGATGATGAAAAAGACGTCGGTTCTTATAAACTCCTCCCGGGGCCCCGTGGTAGATCAACGGGCCTTGTACAGGGCCTGTTCCGAAGGCTGGATATGGGGAGCCGGGCTGGATGTCTTCGACGAGGAGCCGGTTCCTCTGGACGAGCCCCTGCTGACGCTTAAAAACGTCACCACCCTGCCTCACCTGGGCAGCGCCACGGTAAAGGCCAGGGAGGGAATGGCCAGGAAGGCGGCTGAAAACCTTTTGGCCGCCCTGGAGGGAAGGCGGCCCACCGATCTGGTAAACCCCTCCGCCTGGAAAGAATAATTTAAAAGCCCTCCGGCGGTCCGTGCCGGAGGGCTTATTTTTATTCGAGCTCTTCCAGGAACTCCTTAAACCGTCCCAGGCCTTCCCTGATCTCCTCCTCGGAGTTGGAGTAGGAAATTCTGACATGGCCGGGCGACATAAAGGCGCTGCCAGGGACTAGGGCCACATACTTGGCCTCGAGGACAATCCTGCACAGCTCCGCGTCGTCGGCGATCTTCTGCCCCTTCCAGGATTTGCCTATCACCTGCTCCACGTTGAACCAGACGTAGAAGGCGCCCTTGGGCTCGGTGAAGGTAATGTGGGGCATCTCCTTCATCAGCGCCACGGTCAGATCCCTTCTGGCGCTGAAGGCTTTGTGCATGGTCTCAACGTCGGCGTCGGCTTCCTTGAGGGCGCCTACGGAGGCCCACTGGGCCACGGAGCTGGCGTTGGAGGTTATGTGTCCCTGAAGGTCTCCTATATAGCTCATTATCTTCGAGGGGCCGAGGGCGTAGCCAATTCTCCATCCGGTCATGGCGAAGGCCTTGCTTACGCCGTTTATGATGATTGTAAGATCCCTGGCCTCCGGGACAAGGTTCAGAATCTGGTGGTGTTTTTCGCCGCAGTAGACCAGCCTCTCGTAAATTTCATCGTAAATAATGGCGATGTTGTGCTCCACAGCCAGTTTGCCGAGGTCCCTGAGGCACTGCTCATCGTAGATGGCGCCGGTGGGGTTGCTCGGGTTGTTCAGGATCATGGCTCTGGTTTTAGGCGTGACGGCATTTTTAACGTCTTCAATCCTGGGGATAAAGTCGCTCTTGCTGGTGTCCACGAGGACGGGCACTCCGTCAAAAAGGCGGACCTGCTCGACGTAGCTCACCCAGGCGGGGGTGAAGACCAGCACTTCGTCTCCCGCGTCTATAAGGCATCCCAGGGCCTCGTAAAGAAGGGGTTTGGCGCCCGAACCCACTACCACGTCCCCCGGCGAATACTCAAGGCCGAAGCGGTCCCTGTAGTAGGCGCAGACCTGCTCCCGCAGCTCGGGAATTCCTATGCCCGGCGTGTAGTGAGTCTGTCCGCTCTTCATGGCCTCTTCGGCATAGCGTATGGCTGAAGCGGGGGAGTCAAAATCGGGCTCCCCGGCGCCGAAGGAGATTACCGGCTTTCCCTCTCGTTTCAGACTTTTGGCCTTGGCTGTGACGGCAAGGGTGGCTGATGGCTCCATATTTCTGGCTCTTTCGGAAATATACATGACATAATACCTCCTGCACGATGGTGTGTTATTCCTATTATACTCCATTTACACTCAATTTGATCCTTCCCTTATTTTATTGCCCAGAATCTTTACCGGTGTTAAAATGAACTCATAATTTCAGAGTCTGAATGGAGGGGTTTGCATGGACATACGCTTTGTAACCCGTGGGGTCGAACTGAAAGAGGATCTTAAGGACTACATGGAAAACAAGATGTCCAAGCTTGAGAAATTTTTCAGCCGTATCATCGACGGTCAGGTTGTGGTCAGCTTTGGGCGCGGTCTTTTCACAGTGGAGATTACCTCGAACGCCAACGGGGTTATCATGAGAGGGCAGTCGAGCGCCTCCGATATAAGGAAAGCCTTCGATCAGGGGCTCAAGAACCTGGAGAGACAGATCAAGAGGCACAACGCCTATCTTAAGGACCGGGCACAGCTGAAGACTCACGACATATCCTTCGGACTGGTTATGGCCGAGCCGGAGGCTCCCATCCCGGCGGAAGAAGAGATCGTAAAAGTAAAGCGTTTCCCCCTCCGGCCCATGAGTGCCAGAGAGGCTACCATGCAGATGGAGCTCCTAGGCCATGCGTTTTACCTTTTCAGGGAGGCCGAATCCGGGGACGTAAACGTAGTATACAAGAGGAAGGACGGCGGCTACGGCCTGCTGGCGCCCACTGAGTAAGCCGGCCCTGACGGGGGTTGTCTGTTGCTGAGAGGGCCCTTTGCCGGGTCCTCTTTTTCTTAGGAAGGACCTAAAATGCATGAAGTATCTTTAGCGGAATCAATCGTAAGCGCCCTGCTGGAAATGAAGGAAGAGCAGGGCTGGAAGTCGGTGGTGGAGGTTCGCCTAAGGATAGGGGCGCTCAGACAGGTCTTCCCCGAAATTCTGTCCTTTGCGTTTACCACTATTACCGCGGGCACTCCCCTTGAAGGCGCCCGTCTGGTAGTGGAGGACGTGCCCCTGTCCTTCCGGTGCGGCGACTGCGGAACTTCCTGGGAAGAAGACGCCGCTCTCTGCCCCGCATGCGGCTCCATGCACCGGGAGACGGTGGCGGGGATGGAGCTGGATATCGAATCAGTGGAGGTTGAGGAACAGCCATGAGCAAAATTATTACCCTTCAGCAGTCGATTATGGCGGAGGATGAAAAATTCGCCGCCTCCATAAGAGAGGCCAACCAGTCAAGAGGACTTCTGATGATAAACATAATCGGCTCGCCGGGCTGCGGAAAGACCACTCTTCTGGAGCAGACGGCAAGACATTCCGGCCTGACTTTCGGCGTTATCGAAGGCGACCTTGCCACAAACAGGGATGCGGAAAGGCTCCATGCCCTGGGGGTGCCCACGGTGCAGGTGAATACTCACGGCGGCTGCCACCTTCAGGCCAACGTCATCGTTAAGGCCATGGACTCTCTCCCCCTTGAAAAGCTGGACGTCCTTTTCATCGAAAACGTGGGTAACCTGGTCTGTCCGGCGGAGTTCGATCTGGGCGAGGATTTCAAGACGGCTGTCCTCAGCACTCCCGAGGGAGCGGACAAGCCTCTCAAGTACCCCTACCTTTTCAGATCTTCCGAGGTTATCCTCCTCACCAAGACCGATCTTCTGCCTCACCTCCCCTTTGACATGAAGATGTTCGAGGAGGACGTAAAATCGCTGAATCCTTCGGCGCCCGTTATCCGTATAGACAGCATGAGCGGGGAAGGGATTGCGGAATGGACGGCTTTCCTTAAGAAGAGGATCGCGGAGAAAAAACAGGGATGACCGCCGAAACAAAACTGCTGGAAAAGCTCAACCCCAGACAGAGGGAGGCGGTGGCCTGGTGCGAAGGACCTCTTCTGGTCCTGGCCGGGGCAGGCAGCGGCAAGACCAGGGTGCTGGCCCACAAGATGGCCTACCTGGCCGCAAGGGGCGACTCGAGGCCGGAGGATATCCTTGCCGTAACCTT
>CAZXOD010000148.1:0-5360 GCA_964642285.1 uncultured Synergistaceae bacterium | reverse complement strand
GTTCATCACCGTGGCCAACATGCCCATATAGTCCGCCTGAGACCTTTCAATTCCAAGTTTTTCAAGCTCTCTGCCGCGGAGCATGTTGCCCCCGCCCACCACCATGGCCACCTGGATTCCCGAGCGAACTACCTCGACAATCTCCGAACCGATAGCGCGAATAGCGTCGAAATCGAAGCCGAAGCCCTCGGAACCCGCAAGCACCTCACCGGAAAGCTTCAGTAAAACCCGTTTAAAACGCATGCCAATCCCCTTTCAATTCCGGCTGAAGATTCAGGGTATAAAAAAGGCGAGGCACTAGGCCCCGCCGGTTTTTTAATCAAATTCTATTCCCCTATGGAAAATCGGGAGAACCCTCTGACGACGATATTCTCGCCGAGCTTGGCAATGGCGTCCACTACGAGGTCCTTGATCTTCTTGTCGCCGTCCCTGATCCAGGCCTGCTCCATGAGGCAGCTTGTCTCATAGTACTTGCTGATCTTGCCGTCGGCGATTTTATCCACTATGTTCGCCGGCTTCCCCTCTTCCAGGGCCTGCTGCTTGTAAATCTCCCTCTCTCTTTCAAGAACCTCCGCGGAGACGTCTTCAGGAGTGAGGAACAGCGGGGCGGCCGCAGCTATCTGCATGCAAATTTCATGGCCCAGCTCCTGAAATTCGTCGGTCTTGGCCACGAAGTCGGTCTCGCAGTTCAGCTCAAGCAGCGCTCCCAGCTTCCCGTTTGTATGAATGTAGGAGAAAACCCTTCCGTCCGCCGCAGCGCGGGATGCCCGCTTTGCGGCTCTCGCAAGGCCTTTTTCGCGAAGATAGTCGATGGCTTTTTCCACATCGCCCTTGTGCTCTACGAGGGCATTTTTGCAGTCCATCATCCCCGCGCCAGTTCTTTCGCGGAGTTCTTTTACAGCGCCGGCGCTTATTTCCATTATTATTTGCCTCCCTTTATACTTTACTCGTCTTCTTCCGAGTCGTTATATTCTTCGTCAAGCCGCTCTTTAACTTCAATGATGTCCTCTTCATCCCCGTCTTCGGAGCCCTGTGTCCCGGCGACTTCGAAGGCGTCCTCGCCCTGGCGTCCTTCGATGAAGGCGTCGGCCATCAGGCTGGCAATAAGCTTTATGGCCCTTATGGCGTCGTCGTTGCCCGGGATGGGGAAATCTATTACCTCAGGGTCGCAGTTGGTGTCCACTATGGCGATTACAGGGATGCCAAGCTTGCGGGCCTCCAGCACGGCATTCTCTTCCCTCCGGGGGTCGATAAGGAAGATGGCGTCGGGAATTGTCTTCATGCCGGTGATTCCCTTGAGGTACTTTTCAAGCTTTAAGTGCTCTTTCTTAAGGACGGCCGCCTCTTTCTTGTGAAGTTCCTCAAACTTGCCGTCCTGCTCCATCTTGCGGAGCTCCACCATGCGGGTGACTCTTTTGCGGATCGTCGGGAAGTTTGTCATAAGCCCGCCGAGCCAGCGCTGGTTGATATAAAACTGCCCGCACCTTTCGGCCTCTTCCCTGATGGTGTCCTGGGCCTGACGCTTGGTGCCCACGAAAAGGACGGAGCCGTTGTTTCTGGCCACTTCCCTGATGTAGTCGTAGGCCTTCTCAAGGCCGCGAACCGTCTTCTGCAGGTCGATGATATAAACCCCGTTCCGCTCCGTGAAGATGAAGGGCTTCATCTTCGGGTTCCATCTGCGGGTCTGGTGTCCAAAATGGACGCCGCACTCCAATAGCTGCTTCATGCTTACTACTGCCATAAGTACCCCTCCCAAAATTGTTTTTCCCTCCGCAGACGTCATCTGAGACTGGGACTGTTCCGTAACCGGACACAGCAACCTCCAGTCTCATCAATCTGCGTGTGTGATGAGGACCGATGAAGTATATCACAACGGACGGTTGACCGGCAACAGGTAAAGAAGTAGGATATACCCGGTATTTCATCATGGGAAACTGAAAAACGGGGGCAATTTAAAAATGGCTAAAGACTCGCTTATTGAACTTCTGGACAACCTTCCCCAGGACAGGAAGGCCATGCTGAACAGGCTCCGCAGGGTGGAGGGCCAGCTGAGGGGAATTCAGCGCATGATTATAGAGGAGAAACCCTGCTACGACGTGCTGCTTCAGCTGTCCGCCGCCAGAAAGGCCATGCAGAAAGCCTGCATAGAAATTCTTAAAAACTACCTGCACAAGTGCGTCCACGAGGTGAAATCTCCCGATTTCGGGAACATCGAAAAGCTCATAGAGGCGCTGATAGACATTTCGCCCGCTCCCCTAGCGCCTGGAGAAGATACAAAATAGACCGCGGCCGTCTGCGGGAAACCCAGCTTGCCCGTGGCGCCCGGAGAACTCTCCTTACTGCTGCTCCCTTCCGGGCCTGACAGGGTTCGAAGGTCTCCGCCGCACGGGACTGGATTCCCCGCAGACGGCCGCGATTTTTGTATCCTGAATTTAGTATATCACGGAGGTTTTTTTTGCGCCACCGTCAAAACCTGCCGCGCCGCCGCCGGGGGGCTCATTCGGGGCGATTCATTCCGCCCTGAAGGCCGCAGGGGGCAAAATTAACCTGGTGGAAAACAAATAGACATCCAACTCTGGCTAAATCAGATTTTCCTTCTTTCTTCGGAACAACCTGGCAATCGGGCCGCCAAAAAACACAAACAGTATGAGCAGGATCAAGGTCATGCAGATGGGGTCAAAAATGAACTCGCCCAGCCCTCCGTGGGTCTTGACAAGGCCGACCCTCAGGTTGCCTTCTATCATGGGGCCAAGGATTATGGCAAGAATGAGGGGCGGCAGCGGGATTTCAAGATGCTCCAGAAAATAGCCCGCAACGCCGAAGGCAATCATGATGTAGATGTCAAAAAAGCTGTTCCTTATGGCATAGGACCCGATAACGGAGAAAACCAGAACTATTACCATGACAACATTGCGGGGCAGGCTTAAAATGCGGCCAAAAACCCGGATCCCGATGAGCCCGACGGGGATCAGAAGAAGCTGAGAGACCAGTCCGACGGCAAAAATGCCGTGAACAAGCTCCAGATTTTCCTGAAAGATAAGCGGCCCGGGCCTCAGGCCGTACATCAGCATTGCGCCCAGGACTATCGCCGTTATGGAATCCCCCGGAACACCAAACACAAGAGCCGGAATCCACGTTCCTCCGATTGCGGCATTGTTTGCGCTGGTAGGGGCAATGACCCCTTTAACCGAACCCTTCCCGAACTCCTCGGGGTTCCGGGATGTCTTTTTCTCCATCCCGTAGGCCACCCACGCGGCAATATCGGCCCCTGCGCCAGGAAGAGCGCCTACCAGAGTGCCCAAAAGGGACGCCTTCAAAACAGTCAGCTTGTTTTTCAGGATTATTTTCATGGTGGCGACAAGGGAAATCTTCTCCATTTCAGGGATGCTCCTTTGCCGCAGCAGATCTTCACTACCCACGTTTTTCAGCACTTCGGAAAGACCGAACAGACCGACCATGGCGGGTATGAAGCCGACCCCCTCCAAAAGCTCCATGTTCCCCCCCGTAAAGCGCGGCAATCCGGTAGTAACATCCATGCCTACGGTGGAAACCAGAAGCCCCAAAGCGGCGGACAAAAGTCCGGCGGCGGGGCGGCCCGCGCAGAGGACGGCGCTCATGCTGAGGCCGAATATACCGAGCCAGAAATACTGAAAGTTAGTGAACTTCAGGGCAAACTTTGCCAGGGGCGGAGCAACCGCCATGAGCATGATAACTCCTATTAAGCCGCCGATGGCAGAACAAAGGAGGTCAAGGGACAGGGCTTCCATCGCCCGGCCCTTTTTTGCGAGCTCATATCCGTCGAGGACGGCGGCTCCTGATGCAGGCGTGCCCGGAATACGCAGCAGGGTTGCGGGGATATCTCCCGTAAAGATGGCGGTGAAGGACACTCCCAGAACCATGGCCATACCCGCGAGAGGCTCCATGTAATATGTAAGGGGTATGATCAACGCCACCCCCATGGTTGCGGTAAGGCCCGGCGTGCCGCCCACCAAGACTCCGAACGCCATGGAGAGAAGCCACGGAACAAGGACGGAAGGCCTGAAAATCTCAAACATAACTTCAAACATGGCCCGCTCCTCCTACCACGGCAGCCCCAGCTCTCCGGCGGGGAGCTGGATTAAAAAGAGCCGCCCGAAGACTACCAGGATGAACCCCACAGTGACCACAGCAACCGTGGCGGCCTTGAAAAAGGGAACTTTAAGACGGAGGAGAAGGATCAGTGAAAAGAGAAACGTTGAGAGGGCGTACCCTATCTTATCCATGACCACTACGTACAGGATCAGGGACAGAACTATTATTGTCCCGTTAAGCGCGCCAAGGCCGGGGACCCATCTCTCTTCCTTTTCCGCCCTCAAGCCCGCGACAATCTGATGAATCCCGCAGGGAACCAGAATAATGGAAAGAAGCACCGGAAAAAAAGCTGGACCAGGAATTTTCCTCCCCGCCACCACGGCTTCGGGAAAAGTGGAGCTGATTCCGACAACGCCCAGAGCCAATACTATGAGCGCCGCGCCGAAGATAATTCTCAAAGTTTTTTTCATTGGAGCCTCCGGAATAGGGGGCGTCCCCCGGGATTTCCCCGGGGCGCCCCTATGTCTTTATGCTACTTTTTCAGATATCCGCCGAGCTCCATAACCGACTTAAGGTCGGTGTCCTGCTGCTTCGCGAAAGAGGCAAAATCCTCCGGACCGCGGACCATGACCCCAAATCCGTTTTTACTCATGAATTCCTTGTATTCATCGGAGTCAGTAATCTTTTTTATCGCATTGTACAGAACGTCAATAACATCGGACGGCGTCCCCTTAGGTACCGCGAATCCCCTCCAGGTTCCCGCAGACCAGTCCACTCCGCTTTCCTTGAGAGTAGGCACATCGGGAAACGCAGGATCCCGGGAATCGGCCATTACGGCGAGCGCCGTAATCTCCCCGGCGGCAAGCTGGGGCCCCGCCTCGGGAAGGCTGCATGTAATAACTTCGATATGACCTCCAAGAAGCTCAATGATTGAAGGCGCCGCGCCGGTGGTGGGAATCCAGCTGACGTCGTTGACCGGGATCCCGGCCTTATCCAGCATGCCGATGCGGGCAAGATCCCATACTCCGCCCGCAGCCGTGCCTGAAAACTTGAATTTCTCGGGCTCGGCCTTTACCGCTTCAAGCAGATCGCCGAGGGTTTTCCATGGAGCGTCCGCCTTTACCATAACCCCGGAAGAGTCCTGGTTGATCTGGATGACATAATCAAAATCCGCGTACGAAACCTCAGTAAGGCCCATCCAGTGCATGGTAGCAAGCTCCAGCGTCACCATGGTGACCGTGTACCCGTCCGGCTTGGAGAAGGCTCCTGCGGCATGGCCAACAGCCAGA